>JACAEO010000283.1 GCA_013388805.1 Chloroflexota bacterium | reverse complement strand
TCGGGGTGACATGGGTTGCTCCCGGCGCCACTGGCCCGCCGCCGGGCCATCAGGTACGCGGAATGACAAGGGCGCTGGCATACGAACCACAACGGTAGAACTATCGGCTATCGGCTATCAAGGGAGGTCCAGGCACATGGCAGAACCAATCACGATCGCGACGGCGGTGATCACCGGGCTGGTCGGGGCGTACAAGGCGTACACGGAGTACAGGGCGGCCGTGGCGAAGGCCGCGGCGGAACAGGCGCCGCCGCCGGCGAAGAGCGAGGCGGCGGCGCAGGGCGAGCGGGCCGCCCCGATTATCGAGGCGGGCGTGGCCCAGCACGGCAACGAGGACGAGCGGGCCGACCTGGCGAGCTTCGCGCGCAACCCCGCGCGCTACGAGGGCGCCCTCGCCAGAGTGCTCGCCGACATCGCCGCCCGCGAGCCGGCCTTCGCCGGCCAGCTTCAGACGATCGCCAACGAGGCCCAGATCCAGACCGGCGGGGTCCAGGGCAATGTCACCGTGAACGACCAGGGCAAGATCATCGGGCCCGCAGTGGGCGTGAATCCGGGCACAATCACCATCACCTACACGCCGCCCCCGGATGATCAGTAGGGCGGTCATCGTCAACTCTGGCTGCCTGGTTTACCTGGCGAACTACTCCAGGCCGAGGAAGCGCCGGTTCGTATTACCGAACTCGAAGAGCGGCTCGTACACCAGGGTCAGACCGGCCTCCTCCGCCGGCGCCTGCACCACTATCCAGCCCTCGGCCTGGCCGCCGGGAAAGAGGTATGCTTCGAGCGACGGCGTCGGCGCCACGACAATGGGCCGCTCGTAGATGACGTTGGCGGCGCCGGTGACCTTGAAGGCGCTCTGGTCGATGCCGGTAGCAGTGTCGGGGTCACCGCTCCCCAGGTACCGCGCGCGGATCCGGGCGACAAGGTACGCCTGGCCCTCAGGGGCCGGGTCGTTGAACTGGTTGGCCTCGGCGACCCGCTGAGCCGCGTCAGCTCCACGGTATACTTCCAGGACAGTGATCTCCCAATCGTCACTCACTGCCGTCGTGCCGAGCGGCGCCGGACTGGCCCGCGTGGCGCCGACATCGGTGGGCGCGATCTTCTCCAGGGCCGGATCGGGGCTGATGGTCGCCCCCTCGTCGATGGCCACGAAGCGCCGCGCATCCAGGTCGAAGGAGAAGCTCTCAGCAACGAAGAACATCAGGTTGCGCTCGTCGGCGGGCACCAGGAATGCCACCTGGCCCTCGGTCGAGCCCTCGGGGAAGAGCTCGCCCTCCAGCGGCTGCGGCACGACCACGCTGGCCCGGCTGTAGAGCACGTTGCGGTCGCCGGTGACCCGCAGGTCGATGCCGAAGAGCACGCTCTTCGCCTCCTGCTCGGTCGAGATGTTGGTCATCCGCAACGTGGCCAGCAGGTACTGCCAGCCCTCTGGCGCCGGGTCATTGAACTGGTTGGCGCCGGCGATGGCCGCGGCGGCTTCAGCGCCGCGGGCCACCTCGGTGATGACCACCGCCCAGTCGTTGAAGCGGAGCTCGGTGCCCAACGGCAGCGGAACGCTCCGGCTGGTGCCCGCTTCGGCCAGTTCCGGCGTTGCGGTCGGCGCCGTCGTCGCGGTCGCTGCCGGCGTTGCGCCGGGCGCCGGCGGCGCACTGGTGGAAGCCGGGGCGCCAGCCTCCTGCGCTGCCGGCGTCGCAGGTTGAACTGTGGTCGAGGCAGCGGGTCGCTCGCCGCAGGCGACGAGCGATACGACCAGGATGAGCAGGATGAGCAGCTGGAGATGGGTACGCATAGCCGGTGTCCTTTCTGCTGAAACGGTAGGTCGACGATCAGCTCGATCATACGGCTTAGCTGGTGCGCAAATGTGCGCGCTATCCTCGCTCGTAAGCAGCGGCCTGGCGCGCGCATTTGCGCCTCTCCTGCCGTCTGGCGATCTTCACGCAGGTGTCATCTCGTGGTGCTGCCTGCGTGCTATACTGTTGCCGTTGCACCATATGGCCTGCCTGATCGTCGCCTGCCGGCGAGCCGATCGGGAGCATACAGCTGACCGTGAGGGTGCGGCGTGGACATCTTCCAGCTTCGCCAGCAGATCATCGAGCAGTACGCTGCCTATACCCGCAGCTTCCTCACCATCCGCGACCCCGCCATCCGTCGCTTCGTCGATGCCGCCCTGGCTGAGGGCCGCCTCTGGCCCGACTCGCTCGTCCAGCTTTCCCCTGCCTACGACCAGGCCAGCACCGTGGCCGATCTCGTAGAGCACGGCACGCTGCACGCCGGCTGCGGCGAGATCTTCCAGGCCCCCGATGCCAGCGGCGCCCTGCGCTCCCTGCGCCTCTACCGGCACCAGAAACAGGCGATCGACCTGGCCGTCGCCAGGCGCAACTATGTCGTCACCACCGGCACCGGCTCGGGCAAGAGCCTGACCTATATCATCCCGATTGTTGACCACGTGCTGCGCCAGCGCCCGGAGGACGGTCGCGTCCGCGCGATCATCGTCTATCCGATGAACGCGCTGATCAATTCGCAGGCCAAGGCGATTGAGCGGTTCTTCGGGAACATGCCCGGCTGCCCGGTGCGCTTCGCTCGCTACACCGGCCAGGAGGGCGATGCCGAGAAGCGCGCGATCCAGCAGCGCCCCCCGCACATCCTGCTGACCAACTATGTGATGCTGGAGTTGATGCTGACCCGCCCCGATGAGTTTACGTTCGTCAATGCCGGGGCGGCCGATCTCCAGTTCGTCGTGCTCGATGAGCTCCATACCTACCGCGGCCGCCAGGGCGCCGATGTGGCGATGCTTATGCGCCGGCTGCGCGAGCGCTCCGGGAACCCCGACCTGACCTGCATCGGTACCAGCGCCACCATGGTGAGCGGCGACTCGGCCGACGATCGCCGCGCCGCCGTCGCCCGCGTGGCCAGCACGATCTTCGGGGTTGCGCTGCCGCCCGACCAGGTGATCGAGGAGACGCTGACCTACGCCGTCCCGCAGTTTCCTCTCCCGTCTGTCGCGTCATTGCGCGCCGCGCTGCTGGCGGACCTGCCCGCCGCCCTCGACTGGCCGGGCTTCCAGCAGCACCCCCTCGCCCACTGGATCGAGCAGACCTTTAGCCTGCGCACCGATCAGGAGGGCACCCTCCGCCGCGCCGAACCGCGCACCCTCCGCCAGGGCGCTGAGGCGCTCGCCGCCCAGACCGGCGTTTCCGTGGCGCGCTGCGAGGCGCAGATACGCCGCTTTTTCGACCTCGGCAGCGCTGTGCGCGATCCCGACGGTAAGCCCGGCTTTGCCTTCAAGCTCCACCAGTTCATCTCACAGGGCAGCGCCGTCTATAGCACCCTCGAGGAGCCGCCCGCCCGCCACCTGACCCTCGAGGGCCAGCGCTATGTCGCCGGCCCCCACGGCGATCGCCTGCTCTTCCCCCTGGTCTTCTGCCGTGAGTGCGGCCAGCACTACGCCCTCTGCGCCTACGACCCCGAGGCCGCAACCCTCACCCCGCGCCAGCCGATGTCCCGCGGCGAGGATGTGGCCCCACCCGCGCTGGCGGGCTACCTGCTGGTGGGCGAGGAGGTGTGGAGCGAGGAGTCTGAGGATCTGCTGCCTGATACCTGGTTCAACCTGACGCGCAGCGGCCGGACGATCAAGAGGGACTTTCGCTCGTACCTCCCCCGCCGCCTCGCTGTGCTCCCGGATGGCACCGTCGTTCACCACAATGACACAGAGACACCAGGCTCGGAAGATAGCGATGAGTCGCCGGGCCTGCGCGCCCTGGGGGTGAATGATCCAGAGCCTGTCACTGCCTGGTTCCTGCCCACGCCGTTCCTGACCTGCCTGCAGTGCGGCGCCGTCTACACCCGCCAGGAAAAGGACGATTTCCGCAAGCTCGCCCGGCTCAGCAGCGAGGGCCGCAGCACGGCAACCACGCTGATCTCGGTGACGGCCGTCGATGAGATGCGCCGCTCCGACTTGCAGCCGGGCGCCCAGAAGTTGCTCAGCTTCACCGACAATCGCCAGGACGCTTCCCTCCAGGCCGGCCACTTCAATGACTTCGTCGGGGTCAGCCTGCTGCGCTCCGCCATCGCCGCCGCCCTCGCTGCCGCCCCGCCGGGCCAGCCGCTCACCCACCTGACGATCGCTCCGGCGGTCTTTGCCGCCCTCGATCTTCCCCAGGAGGCCTATGCGCGCGCGGCCGGCGCCTACGGCGGGGCGAAGCGGCGCAATGAGGAGACACTCACCGCCTATCTGGAGTACCGGATCTTCGAGGATCTACGCCGTAGCTGGCGCGTTACCCAGCCCAACCTCGAGCAGTGTGGCCTGCTGCGCATCGATTTCCTCGACCTCCACGAGCTGTGCCGGGATGCCTCCCCCTGGGCGCAGCACCCAACCCTCGCCATGACGGCTCCCGAGCAGCGTGAGTGGGTTATCCGCGCCATGCTGGAGTATATGCGCCGCGAGCTGGCGATCGATGCGCCCTGTCTCGACCCCGAGCGCCAGCCGGAACTGGTCAAGCGCGTCGGCGCCGCCCTCAAGCAGCCGTGGGCCTTTGCCGCCGAGGAGACGCGCGATCTCCGGGTCGCGACCCGTTTCCTCGTGCCGAGCGACGAGGCCGCGCCTCCCGGCGCGCGCAGCTTCTCGGGCCGCGGCCAGCTCGGCCGCTTCCTGCGCTCGCCCCGCGCCTGGCCCTCGCTCGACGCGCCGCTCGATGACGCGGCCTACGAGGAGTTGCTCAACGCCCTGCTCGACATCCTCGTCGGAACGAACATCCTGGTCGACGTCGCCGAGCGCGGGACGCGCGCCGTGCAGATCCGCCGCGATGCCCTCCTCTGGCTGCCCGGCGACGGGACGCCGCCCCCGCCCGACCCGATCCGCTCGCGGCGCATGGATCTCGCCAGCAGGGCGCAACGCGGTGACGGATCGGCGCCACGCCCCCATGGCGCACCCGATCCGGCCTGGCCTT
>JACAEO010000235.1 GCA_013388805.1 Chloroflexota bacterium | reverse complement strand
GTGTTGGGCGTGGGCAGTGTTTCAACGTCAGGAACCCTTTGATCCGGTCAAAGCATCACCGAAAGCGGCACTGGCCACTTGACACGAATGAGAGAATCTCTCCCAACCTGGGAGAGGGGGGGAGGGGGGTGAGGCAAGCAGCGCATCAGGACGCTATCCGCCAAAAACCCTACACCTGAGAGTATTATACCTCCCCCTCGCCAGCGGTGGGCGGCCGGCCGATAATGCGCTGGACCAGGGCCAGTTCCTCGGCGCCAAGGCCGCCCAGCGCCCAGAGGGCCGCGCCATAGGCCAGCGGCGCGCCGAGGGTTGCTGCCAGGCTGCCCGGCCAGCCCGGCAGCGGGCCGCCCGGCCAGTCCGGCACGATCGCGCGCAGCGCCAGCATAGCCGCGCCCATCGCCAGCGCCGCCGCCGCGGGACGCCAGAGCATGGCCAGCAGGGGCGGCGCCAGGCGCTCATCGCGCAGCAGCGGCAGGAAGACCAGGTAGAGCACCAGTTCAGAGAGGATGGTGATCGCCGCGGCGGCATAGAGCCCCCAGGTCGGCGCGTTGAAGACCCGGGTAGCGATCGTCATCGCCACCAGGTTGGCCGCCAGGTTGAAGGTCGCGCCGATCACGAAGGCCCGGGTGATCGCCGCCTGCCGGTTCACGGCGATCAGCACATACTGCAGCAGGCCGTTCACAAACGAGAGCGGCAGGAACCAGGCCAGCACGGCCAGGACCGTGATTGAGGGCTGGTAATCGGCGAACTGCGCGCGGCTGAAGAGCTGGATCAAGTCGCGGGCCAGCACCGAGATACCCATCGCGAGGGGGAAGGCCAGCAGCAGCAGGATCTGGAGCGTGCGATTCTGGGCCGCAGCGAGGCCGGCTCGCTCGCCATCGGCGCGGCGGGCGAGCAGCGGGAAGACCGCGAAGGTCACCGCGGGCGGGATGATCATGGCGATGTTGAGAATGGTGTAGGGCGTATTGTACTGCCCCACGAGCCGCTCGCCCGCCTGGCCGCCGAAGGCGCGAATGATGAAGACGTCGAAGCGGAAGAAGACCGCGCTCAGCAGGTTGTTCAGCATCAGCGGCAGGGCTAGCGGGACGATGCGGCCCATCGTCGCGCGGTCCCAGACCAGGGCGGGAGCGGCGAAGCTGCGACGCTGCAGCAGGTAGAAGATCAGCGCGGTTGCCGTGGAGACGGCCACCGCGGCCCAGGCGAGGCCGAGGATACCGAAGCCGAGCAGGATCACCGCCAGGCGGGCCAGGAAATTCAGTGTCGCGGTGACCAGTTCCATCAGCGCCGGCACCTCCATGCGCTCGTTGGCGTTGTAGAGGGCGGTGACCGCGCTCGAATAGGCGCCGGGGATCAGCGTGAGCAGGAAGATGAAGATCGCGCCCTGGCCAGACGGCGAGATCGGCTGCCCGAGCAGGGCGTAGGCCCCGACGACCAGCAGCGCCACCGGCAGGGCCCCGGCGACGATCAGCAGCAGGCGCAGGGCCAGGGTCACGCCGAAGAGCCGCCCGGCCGAGGCGGGTGCGCGGGCCGCCTCGCGGGTGAGCAGTACGCCCAGGCCGAACTCGGTGAAGATCACCAGGTACTGGCCGACCAGCAGAATGGCGAACAGGTAGTCGCCAAACGCCGCGACATCGAAGCTCCCGACCAGGATGAAGAAGATCACCATGTCGAGGGCTTTGACCGCCAGCCGCATGGCGAAGGTGACGCTGCTGTTCTTGAAGACGCGGCGCGCGGCGTTCTGCGGGTCGTCGCGATAGAAGCGCCGCCAGAGCAGGGCGCTGAGGCCGGCGAGGGCGAGCAGGCCGGCCAGGGCCGCGATCAGCCAGACGATCTTCACAGTCATTCCAGAGTGATGGCTACGGTCCAGTCACGATCCAGGCCCGGCGCCCATCGCTCACCAGATCGATGGCGCCGTCGTTCTTGGGATGGTAGAGGCGCGGACTGTAGCGCCGCCGGTCGGCGTAGCTGAGCAGGGCCGGCGCCGGCGCTTCATACGCTTCGCTGAAGACGATCGCCCGGGGTCGGAGCGCGGCGATGGCGGGCGTATCGAGCGCGCGCTGCCACGGGTAGACCAGGAGATCGAGCGGCGATGCGGCGGCCGCGGCGGACGCCGCATCGCCGGCGGGGCCGCCGGTGTGCAGCAGCACCCGGGTGCGCCCGTAGCTGAGCAAGAGCACCGCCCCGCCCGTCTCGCCGGGATTGGCCGCCAGCACCGTCAGGGTTGCGCCATCGAGCGCGAGGCGCTGGCCGGGGCGCAGCGTGGCGATTGGCGTGCGCGTTGTGGCCAGCACGCGGCGCCATTCAGCGGCCGTGCCCCCACGTCCAAGGTCGTGCGGGGCGAGGGCCAGTGCAGGCCGGTAGCGCGCCAGGGCCGCCACCTGGCCGGGCAGGCGCCGCCCATCGCCCCGGGTGAGCAGGACCGCGTGGAGCTCGCGCTGCCAGAAGGGCAGGTAGCGGCCCAGAAGCAGCGGCAACTGCGCCGGGTCGCGCCCGCCATCGATCAGCACGGCCCGCCCCGCCGGGGTGCGGATCAGGAAGGCATCGCCGGGCGTGGGCAGGACGGTGAGGTGGAGCAGCCCATCGGGGCGCTGGTGCCAGGCAGCCAGAGCCAGGAGCCCGGCGACGAGGACCAGCAGCAGCGGCTGGCGACGCCTGGACGCATCCATGACGCACCTCGGTCAGATCGGATCACCATGATCTGTACCGCCTGGTGGGCCGCAAGGACACGCCTCCGCTTGCCTCAGGCCAGGGCGATGACCTCGATCTCGATGCGTGCGTCGCGTGGCAGGCGCGCCACCTGCACGGTGGAGCGGGCCGGCGGGTTGCTGGGAAAGAACGTCGCGTAGGCCTGGTTCATCTCCTGAAAGTCGTTCAGGTCAGCCAGGAAGACGGTCACCTTGAGCACCTTGCTCAGAGTGCTGCCGGCGGCGGCGAGGATGGTCTCGATGTTCGTGAAGATCTGGCGCGTCATCGCGGCGATGTCGCCAGTGACGAACTCGCCGCTGGCCGGGTCGATCGCGAGTTGCCCCGAGATGAAGATCAGGTTGCCGGCGGCGATCGCCTGCGAGTAGGGTCCGATGGCGGGCGGCGCGCTTTCAGTGCTGATCACGGTGCGGTCCATGGCGGTACTCCTCTTGCACGTGGGCCGCGGCATTATAGCACGAGGGCCGACGCTGGCCGGCAGGGCAGGGGTGAGGCACAGGCATGACGTGGTTGTCTGGTGGGCTCTGGGGCAAGCCCCAGCGCCGTTGCCAGCGCCCCGGGTTGCCTCAGCGCGCGGCGATGAGAAAGCCGATCAGCAGGAGCAGTTGCCAGCTGACGGGGAGCAGGCCGCCGAGGATGGCCTGGCTGCCGCGCCAGTCGTAGAGCGCTTCGAAGAGGCCGGAGGCCAGCCAGTAGGCCCAGACGATGGCCCCGATCCAGGCGAGCACGGGCAAGACGGGCAGGCCAATGATCTGCAGCAGCAGGGCGCCGCTGAGTGGCAGCAGGCGTGGGAACTGGCTGCCTGGGTAGAGGACGACGGCGCGGAAGTCCTCTTCACCACCGCCGCTCTGCTCGTCGAGCAACACCGAGACCAGGGCGACCAGCGGCCACTCGAGCATGCCGAAGAGCCAGAGCCCGATGGCGCCGGCAAGCAGGCCGGGGGTGGGTGGCCGGTCGGCCAGCACCCCACTGGCCAGCAGCAGAAGCGCCGGCAGTAGCGCCAGGGCGGCCATCGGTGCGGCCGCGGCGCGGAGCCGGCTCAGGGAGAGCTGCCGGCTGGTCTCGTCGGCACGGGCGGACGCGACCAGCGCTTCGAGCGCGGGCCGGCGTCTGAGCGTCAGCCAGAGCAACTGAGAGCGGGCCTCCTGCTGCAGAATAGGCGCGCCGCCGGCCTGCTCCAGGAGCGCCAGGCGACCCAGGGCCTGAGCAAGTAATGGCTGGAAAAAACCGATCGCCGACGTGATCAGAATGCCGGGCGCCAGACTGCCATCGTAGAACAGGCTGGTCAGCCGGCTGCCCGGCCCGCCCCGGCTTTGCAGCAGCAGGATCGAGCTCTCCGCGGAAAGCTCGGTCGCTTTGAAGGCCTGCACCCGCTGCCAGGGCAGCAGCCGCCAGCGGCCATTGAGCCGGTTGCGCACAGCCAGGCCGTCGGCGCGCGCCTCGAGGCTGGGCAGCAGATTGAGCAGCCAGAGCAGCAGCGGGATGGCCAGCAGCAGCATCAGATGGGCGGCCACCAGCAACCACCAGGGAGCCGGCAGGTCGGGACGATCCGCGACGCCAAGGAGCGGCACGGCCCGGGTGCGGAAGGCGTTGAAGAGCTCCACATAGCCCGTATCGCCGTAGGTCCAGGAAAAGGGGGGCAGGCTGCGCACGGCGGGCAGCATCAGGGCCAGGAAGCGCACCCAGTAGCCCAGGTAGCTTACGAGCGTGCCGGCGGCGAGCAGCGCGGTCACGCCGACCAGGAGCGCGCTGATCCGGGTGGGATAGACGGCGCGCAGCGGGCCGCCAGGCAGGGGCGCCGGCGCAGGCTGGGCGTCGTCCACGGCGCTCCGGCTGAAGAACGAGCCGGGGCTGAGCAGCAGGCGGAAGAGCGGCGACCTGGCATCCTCGCGCAGTTGCACTTCGTGCAGGCCCTCGATTGCCCGCGAGACGCGGTAGCTCTCGGCGAGCATCGTTTTGATCAGCTGATCGAAATCGCTGATGCTGGAGGTGATGTAGAAGCCCGGACGCGTGCCAAGGTTGTAGAACAGGCTATAGAGCCGGTGCCAACTGGTCAGCGTATGGGTGCCGGTCTCGGCGAGGACCACAAAGCGCTCGCCAGCCAGGTCGCCGGTCACCTTCAAGGCGGTGAGGTTCTCCCAGGGAACGGGCAGCCAGCTGCCGGCAAACTCGACGAGCAGCCCGGTACTGCTGGTGCGCACGGCAGGAAAAGCGTTGCGTAGCACCAGGGCAGCCAGCAGCGCGACCGCTGCCCAGGCGAGGGGAGCGAGCAAGGTTGGCAGCAGGTTCAACAGGCTGGTGGCGTGGGTACGGGGACCACTGGCGATCCAGTCGGCCAGCGGGCGCAGGCCAGGTACGGCGCCAATCAGCGTCTCATCGCGCCCATAGACATCCCAGAGGCCACGGAGCAGCGTTGCGCCGAGGTTGAGCAGGGCAAGCACGACCAGCAGCGCGGTGAGCCACGCGATCGAGGCGGTGATCAGACGTGGATAGCGATGATAGTGTTCTTCGATACGCATGATCCCTCGTCCGGACAGCGGCTGGCCGCCCGGTCAATCAGGCAAACAGATCGATGCCCGGATCAACGGCGCTGAGCTGACGGACGCGCAGTTCGGCGGCGTCGAGCAGGCGCTGGCACTCGGCGGCGAGCCGCACACCCTGCTCGTACAGTTGCAGTGTCTCTTCGAGTGGCAGCTCACCGGCCTCGAGCCGGGCGACGACCTCCTGGAGCCGGGCGTAGAGGTGCTCATAGCTTTCGACCGGGGACTGGGCAGTCACTGCTGGTTCTCCTCGGGTGGAACGACGACCTCGGCATAGAGCTCGCCGTCACGCAGGGTTATCGTCAGCGGGGTGGCAGGCGCGGCCTGGGCGGGCGCGGTGAGCACACGGCCGGTGTCGGTGCGGCGCACCACGGCATAGCCACGGGCAAGGGTAGCCTGGGGGCTCAGGGCCTGGAGGCGCCCGTTGAGGCCGGCCAGCGCGACATCGCGCAGCTGCACGGCGGTGGTGGCGCTGCGCTCCAGGCGACGGGCGAGCTCGTCGACCTGCTGCCGATCGCGGGCCAGGCGGCGCAGCGGGGCGTGGCGCTCGACGATGCTGGCCGCATCGGCCACCTGGGCGCGACGCAGGGCAAGCAGGGCGCCGACCGTCGCCTCGAGGCGGGCGCGGCTCGCGGCAATGGTGGCGCGGAGCTCGGCGAGCTCGGGGACGGCCAGTTCGGCGGCTGCGGAGGGCGTCGGCGCCCGCAGGTCAGCGACCAGATCGACGATGGTGGTATCCGTCTCGTGGCCGACGCCAGTGATCACCGGCACAGGGCTGGCATAGACGGCGCGCGCGACGGCCTCATCGTTGAAGGACCAGAGGTCCTCGATGGCGCCACCGCCCCGGGCGAGGATGATCAGATCCACGTCGCTGGCATAGAGCCTGGTGAGCGCCTCAACGATGCTCAGAGGCGCCTGCTCGCCCTGCACGAGGCAGGGCGCAACCAGCACCTCGACCAGCGGGAAGCGCCGCGCGAGGACATTGAGCATATCGTGCAGGGCAGCGCTCTGTGCACCGGTGACAATCCCGATGCGCCTGGGCAAGGCGGGCAGCGGGCGCTTGCGCGCCTCGCGGAAGAGCCCCTCGGCCTCCAGGCGAGCCTTGAGCTCCTCGAAGCGGGCGTAGAGCATGCCGACGCCGGCCGGGAGCAGCGTATCGGCGTAGAGCTGCAGATCGCCGCGCTGCGGGTAGATCGAGACGTAGCCGTGGACGAGCACCAGGTCGCCGGGGCGCGGCAGCATGCTGAGGCGCGCAGCGGCGGTGCGCCACATGACGCCGCGCAGCAGAGCCTCGCTATCCTTGATGCTAAAATAGCAGTGGCCGGAGGCAGCGTGACGCTTAAACTCCGAGATCTCGCCCTGGACCCAGAGGTCGCCGAGGACGGGGTGCGCCTCCAGCAGTTCTCGGAGGTAGCTGGTTAGCTCGCTAACGCTGAGAGCCTGATACATGCGGGCGTATAGGGTGCAGCGACGGAGAGCGGCGCCTGGGTAGGGCGGCAATCTGCCGGCGCGATGAACGGATGGCCGGCGAGTAGCTCTGCGGGTGGGCCCTCCGGCGTAGAGAGCGACGGTACCGCATCCTCGGCAGCGGACGGCACATTGTATCACACAATGACCAGCGCGGGCGCCCACCCGCAGGGATGCCGCAGGGCCGATGCAACGTCGGAACGCGAATGTATCCTGAGCCTTCGCCTGCGCCCCGGCTCAGGCCGCTCTCAGGTGTAGCGTTTCTGGCGGATGGCGTCCTGATGCGCTGCGTGCCCTCACCCCCCTCCCCCCCTCTCCCAGTTAAAAGGGAGGGGGAAAGGGGCGCTGGCGCGCACGGTGATGCGGCATTCTTCTGTCGCAGTTGTTTGCGGCATCACAACGCCAAAAAACGTCTCTCATCCCCCCCCTTTCAACCC
>JACAEO010000390.1 GCA_013388805.1 Chloroflexota bacterium | reverse complement strand
TTCGACTTGCATGCATTAGGCACGCCGCCAGCGTTCGTCCTGAGCCAGGATCAAACTCTGCGTGGGACCGTGGCGTTCGACTCCCGTCGTCCGCCCGTTCCCCTCATTGACGTGGACCAACTGTCTATTTCCTACCGTATTCTGGTTGTGAAGGTGCTCACTGAAAACAAGCGCGGGGAAAACAAAACCAGGAAGCCTCAGATGATTCTGTCTTCCTGGCGACGTCTCTGATAAAACTATCAGCGCGGTTCGCTCGGTTTGTTTCCTTGCTTGTTTCGTCTACCTCGCGGTTGCCCGTGAGTGAGACGGCACTTGTTCCAGCCAGCGTAGTATAGCACTGGCTTCGGGGCTTGTCAACATTGTGTTAAGAGCGTGTTTTGTTGCATTATGCTGCGGTAAAGCCCGCGCTGGCCGCTTCCGGCGATCAGTGAAATTTTGACAACTTCTGGTACTTTTGGCGTGCCGCGCGTGGTACTCGCGATCAGGTGCTAGGCAAGCTCGGCCAGTTCGGCCCAGCGGTTGAAGCTGTGCTCAATCGCCGCCTCGACCCGGCTCAGCTCGGCGGCCAGGGCGCTGTAGTCCGCCCCCGGGGCGTTGATCGCTGTCGCCAGTCGTGCCCGCTCGGCCTCCAGTGCCGCGATCTGGCTTTCGAGCTGCCCAAGCTCGCGGCGCTCCATGGTGCTCAGGCGCCGCGCTGCTGGCTCAGGCGCCCCACCGCCTGCAGCTGCGCGCCCCGTGCTCCGCACTGCGCCTCTCTCGGCGCGCGGAGCGCGGCGTTGCGCCGGGCGATAGGCCAGGTACATGCTGTAGCCGCCCGGGTACTCGACGACCCGGCCCTCACCCTCGAAGGCGAAGGTGCGCTGCACTACCCGGTCGAGGAAGTAGCGATCATGGGAGACGGCCACCACCGCGCCCGGGAAGTCGTCGAGGTAGGCTTCGAGGACGGTGAGGGTCTGCAGGTCAAGGTCGTTGGTTGGCTCGTCGAGGATGAGCAGGTTCGGTTGTTCGATCAACTGGCGCAGCAGGTACAGACGCCGGCGCTCGCCGCCGGACAGGGTGGCGATCGTGGCCCACTGTTGCTCCTGGCTGAAGAGGAAGCGCTCGAGCATGGCTGTGGCGGCTACCAGCGCTCCCTCGCGCCCGCGGATGAGCTCGGCAGCCTCGCGGATGTAGTCCACCACCCGCTGGCTGTCGTCGAGCCCCGCCGCCTCCTGGTCGTAGTAGGCGATGTGGACGGTCGCCCCGATGCTGATGCTGCCGCTGTCGGGCTCAAGCCGCCCGGCGATCAGCTTGAGCAGGGTTGTCTTGCCGCTGCCGTTTGGCCCGATGATCCCGATCCGGTCCCCAGGCCGGATCTCGAGGGTCAGCCCGCTGATCAGCTGGCGTCCGCCGAAGCGCTTGCTGACTGCCGTGAGCTCGACGACGCGCTTGCCGAGGCGCCGGCCCGCGGCCACGTCGATCGTCACTGTGCCCTGGGCAGCCGTGGGCCGCTGCTCCAGCAGAGCGTGGACCCGCTCGACATGGGCCTTCTGCTTGGTCGTGCGCGCGCGGGCGCCCCGCCGCAGCCAGGCGAGCTCGCGGCGCAGCAGGTTCTGCCGGGCCTCCTCGGCGGCGGCCTCGCGAGCCAGTCGCCCGGCCTTCTGCTCGAGGTAGCGCTCGTAGTTGCCCTGGTAGCTGGTGACCTGGCCCCGGTCGAGTTCGAGCGTGCGGCTGACCAGTCGTTCGAGGAAGTAGCGGTCGTGGGTGACCAGCAGCAGGGCGGTGGGTGTGCGCGCCAGGTACTCTTCCAGCCAGGCGATGGTCTCGGTGTCGATGTGGTTGGTCGGCTCGTCGAGGATGAGCAGATCAGGCCGGTCAACCAGGATGCGGGCCAGCGCGGTTCGCTTGCGCTGGCCACCCGAGAGGGTGCCGACCGGCTGGTTGATCACCTCGGCCAGGCCGAGTTCGTCGATGATCGCGCGGGCCGCCGCCTCGGCCTCCCAGATGCCGAGCGCGTCCAGCTGTGGCGTGAGCGCGCCCAGGCGCTCGATCAGCGTCCCGTCGTCGGGGCGGGTTGCGAGTTCGCTACTCAGGTGTTCGTAGGCGCGGAGCAGGCTCATCGTTGGCGAGTCGCCGGCGAAGACGGTGTCGAGCACGCTCAGCTGTGGCTCGAGCGGCGGATCCTGCGGCAGATACGCGCAGTGCACGCCGCCCGCGACCGTCACGCGCCCCCGGTCGGCTGGCTCGAGCCCGGCGATGATGCGCAGCAGCGTGCTCTTGCCGCTGCCATTGACGCCGATCACGCCCAGCCGCTCGCCCTTGAGCATGCCAAAGCTGACGTCGCTGAAGAGCGGGCGCTCACCGTACTGTTTCGTTAGCGAGTCGACTGAGAGGATGGTCATACCTGGGGGTGCGGATGCTGGCTGGCTACGCGCGCGAACGGTATTATCATACCATGCCATGGAGCTCAATCCTGGCGACGGTGCAGGATCCTGCTGGCAAACCCGGGTACGCGGGCCCCCGGCGTGGGCAACGGAGGGCTGGTTGACGAGTTTTGGAGATACCCATGGTCATCGAAATGGCGCTGCACAATGTCCGTATTATCGAGGTTGCGACCTACCTGCCGGGGCCGGCGTGCACGCAGTTGCTGGCAAGCCTCGGCGCGCAGGTGACGAAAGTGAGCCGGCCCGGCGGCGATCCGTTGCGCCAGCTCCCGCCGCTGAGCGCCGCCTATGCCGCGCTGAATGCTGGCAAGACCGAGCTGGAGCTCGATCTGAAGCAGCCGGAGGGGGTGGCGGCGTTGCAGGCGCTGGCCCGCGAGGCCGATGTGCTGGTCGACGGCATGCGTCCTGGCGTCCTGGAGCGCCTGGGCGTCGGGCCCGTGGCGCTGCGGGCGCTGAACCCGCGCCTGATCTACTGTGCGCTCAGTGGCTACGGGCTGAGTGGGCCGGATGAGCAGCTGGCCGGTCACGACCTGAACTTCGTTGCGCTTTCGGGGCTGCTGGCCGCGACCCGGGTGGGCGACGAGCCGGCCCTGCCCGGCACCCAGCTGGCCGATCTGGTGAGCGGGCTGATGGCGGCAAGCGCGATCCTGGCGGCGCTCTACGCCCGCGGCGATGGGCCGGGCTGCCTGCTGGACGTGCCGATGCGCGATGCCACGCGCTGGCTGATGAGCCCCTGGTATGCCGTGGCCCGCGCCACGGCCGGCGCGGCCGCAGACGCGCTCAGCGGCGCGGCCGCCTGCTATCGCGCCTACCGTACGGCCGATGGCCGGCATCTGGCGGTTGCGGCGCTGGAGTCTCACTTCTGGGCCCGTTTCTGCGCAGCGATCGGGCGGCCCGACCTGGCTCCGCGCCAGCACGACGCCGACCAGGCGGCGCTGGCGGCCGAGGTCTCAACCGTGATTGCTGCGCGGAGCCTGGCCGACTGGCGCGCGGTGCTGGCCGGCCTGGACGCCTGTGTGACCCCGGTGCTCACCGTTGCGGAGGCTGCGCAGCAGTGGGATGGCGGCGCTGGCCTGCCATGGAGGGTGGGGTGAGACGCAAGGGATGACGGGTGCCTCTCTGGTGCATCCGGGACGTTCCGTGTCACCCTGAGCGCAGCCGAAGGGCTCAAGGTGACAGGGTGGCAGCGACGGGACAAGCAAAACGATCCGCGTCCCTAAAGGACGATCTTGCGCTCGGCGATCAGCTTGTTGCGCAGCTTGCGGTAGAGCTCGTCGTAGTTGAGGCGCTCCATCGTGATCTCGTACTTATAGGCCTGGAGCATCCGGTGCACTTCGGCGTCGAGGCGTTCCTCAACCATCAGTTCATCGGTAATGATCGCGCCGATCGCCAGTTTCAGGGCCGTATCGTCCCCGCGGAACAGCACGCCCTCGATGTCGGCCAGGGCGTCGATCAGATCCACGGCCAGCGCTTCGATCTTTTCGGGTGAGAGCTTCATGCGTATTCCTCACGGGCGGCGACGAGCCTGCGGCGCAGGGCCTGAAGCTTGTCGCTGCGCTCGGGTGGCAGCTGGTGGATTGGGCCGGGCAGGTGGGCGGCGTGGAGCATACGGGCACAGTGCTCGACCTGCTCCACAATGGCTTTGCGCAGGGCGGCTTCGCGTACGCAAGACTCATTCACGGCCTCAGACGGCGCTGCAGCGCGGCGCGCAGTTGCCGGGTAAGCAACATGGCAAAGAGCGCCCAGCCCAGCCAGGCGATCAACGTGTTGCTGAAGCGGACGAGCAGCAGACTGGCGAGCAGCCCGGCCCGCGCCGTCGTCACCAGCGCCTGTTTCCAGCGCGCAACCTGAGGGCTGGCCTCCCAGTTGATCGTGGCGATGCGCGCGAGCAAGCCTCGCTCGACGCAGCCCTCGAAAGAGTTTACATAAATCGTGTCGGTGTAGTGAGCGGCGAGCACCAGGTCGCGTTCGAGCGCCTCCCAGGTCAGGGGTGGCAGTCCCTCACTGCTGCTGTCGCGGATGCTGCCGCTGCTCACCACGCCGACCCCGATCCCATCGGCTGCCGGCCCGTAGCTGGTGATCAGCACACCGCCGAGATCGTCGCCGAGCGCGGCGATCGGGGCGCTACTATAGCAGATCAGCACCTCGACATCGGCGGGCAGGTCCACGATATCGAGCACCCGTTGGGCGAGGGTGGTGCCAGCACGGCGATCATCGGCCAGGATCGGCAGCTGGTAGGTATGGACCTCGTACCCGTCATGGTGGATCGCGCTGATGAGCTCACGGTAGGCAGTACGCGCGGCCTCGTAGAGCACGTTCTCGCGGGCGAGCCAGAAGCGGCGTGCCAGGTGGCGCAGCCCCCGGCGCTGCAGCCGGTCGAGCTCGCTGCTTGGCGGCTCAATATCGAGGCCAATCGCCTGGAACTGCAAGTCGTGCGCGTGGGCCCACGCACGGAACTGGCGATAGCGCTCAAGGGCCTGAGGGTAGTTTTGCAGACTAAACCAGAGCCCTTCATCGGGTGGTAGCAGCAACCAGGCGATGACCGGAATGCCGTGCTGGTTCAGCAGCCGGATGGCTTCAACGAGGGGTGGATCGAGTTCACGCAGCGCGAGCGCAAGGCCATAGCCATGGGCGGTCAGGTGGGCCATGATCGCCCTGTGCTGGAGGTGGGTGAGCAACTCCGGGCCGTTGAGTTCGCAGAAGAAGATGAGCTGCGGCTGCCCGAAGCCCGCTCGGGTCGACTCGGTTGTGGGCGTTGCGACGTGCACGAGTGTGTATGCTTTCGCAGGTGAGTAGCCCGATCGATGCTCATTATACACCGCTATGCACGCCAACGGCGTGGAGTCATACCAGGTGGAATTGGCAATCCCGCCTTGTCCCGCTCATCTCCACGGCTCTCCAGCGCCACACAGGGCTTTGTCGAGCTGGAGCGCTGTGGAGGTGTGGAGCTGAGCCAATGCGATGCCATCAAGCAGCATCGGTATCATACGACTCCACACCGTCAACGCGGGGTACTTCGCTTACGGCTGTAGGGTCGCGCAGCTGGGGCTGCTGGTGGAGGCGGTGGCCGTTTTCCCATCAAGCGCCCAGACCAGGAGGGTGGTGCCGTCCCACTCGACGCTGAAGGCCGATTGGGGATAGCGCCCACTGAGCCCGGGCGGGAAGACGGTCGGCTGGCCACGGTCTGCTGGCTCGGGGTAGAAGCGGTTGTCGCGGCCGATGGGCAATACCACCGGATCGGTTGCCGCATTGCGGTAGCTGAAGTACGCGACATAGCGCGTATCGCTGAGCCTGGTGACGCAGTCCAGGATCGGCCGTAGCCCCGTAAGGGTCTCCTCTGGCACGGAGGTGGCGGTCGCGGTGGGTGTGGCCGTCGCGGTCGCGGTTGCGGTTGGCGTGGCCGTCGCGGTGGCCGTCGCGGTCGCTGACGGCGTTGCGCTGGGCTCCGGCGTTGCGCTGGGCGACGGTGTCGCACTGGGTGACGGTGTGGCAGTCGCTGACGGTGTTGGGCTGGGCGACGGCGTCTCGGTGGCGGTCGGCGTCGCCGAGGGTGTGCTGGTCGGCAGTGGCGCCGCGGTGGGCGTACTGGTCGGCGTGGCCACGATCAGCGGTGTGACCGTCGGTGACGGCGAGCTCACCGGTACTGGTGTGGCGCTGGCCACAGGCGTTGCGCTGGCCACGGGGGTGGCAGTGGCCGGCGTCGTGGGTGTTGCGCTTGGCGCTGGCGTGGGGCTCGGCGGGGCCTGCGTTGCGGTTGGCGCCTGTGGTGGCGGCGCCACGACCGGCGCGCTGGTGGGCGTGGCCGAAGGCCGCGCGGTGGGCGTGGCCAGGGGTTCGCCGCCAACGGGCCGCGGCGCATCGCCACCGGGCTGTGATGGGCCAGGCTGGGAGGTGTTCTGGTTGCCATCATCGGCCGGGCTGGTGATCGGTGTGGCAACCCCGCCCGCTGGCTGGCCCGGCGTAGCAACGGGCGCGGGGATGACAGCCACGACGGGTGTCCGGGTCGGTCGCCGCGGCTCCGCGCTGGTATCGGGGGCGGGTGGCAGGCCGCTCGTCTCGGCACCCTGCTCAGCGGGCAGCGCCTCGATCAGGCTGCTCACCTCTGCCACCGCGTTCTGGAGGGCCGCATCAGTGGTGCTGTCGGGCGGGGTGACCGTGCGCAGATCGGCCTCAGCGCGGCCCAGCAGGCGTCCGAGGCGGGCCACGGTACGCTCGCGGATCTCAGGGCTGGCGCCGGGCAGATTCTCGAGGGTCTGGCGCACCTGGCTGTCGAGGCGCTGGACCGTCGCGGCGAGCTGGCCGGGATCGGCTCCTGCGCGCTGGGTCAGCGCGCTGATCTCGGCGACCCGGCGCTCGACGCTGGTTGCGACGAGCTGGGTGCGCCGATCCGGGTTCACGGTCAGGCTGATGCGCGCCTGCTCGGATGCCAGCTTCCAGCCATAGAGATAGTCGCCGGGGAGGCTGGAGGCGGCAGCCGAGTCCACGGTATAGAAGGTCATCAACAGAATGAGCAGCGCGCTGAGGGCAACACTGGCCATGCGTGGCGCGCCACGGCGGGCAAACACCTGGGTCAACGGGCTCAGCAGGCGGCGCAGACGCTGCCCGATCGTCTCGGGGCGCGCATAGGTCGTTCGCGCGATCGCCTCGATCTCACGGCGCCCGGAGGCCAGCCACTGCTCCAGCGAAGGCGGCATAGCCGAAACAGCCTGGCGCCTGATGGCGGCGGCTGTGCGGAGCATTGGCTCGAGTTCGGCCCGCTGCTCCGGGTAGCTGCTCAGGATCTCGTCGATACTGGCGCCGGCCTGGAGACGCTCGAGGGCTTCATCGAGCAGCTGTGACAGATCGGGACGCACCTTCAATCTCCCGCCGGTAACTCATAGGGTCTGCGCAGCTGGTCGTTGCGCCGGGTTATGCCACCGAGCTCGCGCTCCTCCAGCGTACAGTCACGCTGGTAGGTTCGTTCGGGGTGGGCCGTAGCCGGGCTTGCTGTGAGGGCAGGCTCCTCGGCCTCGCGGTTCATGATCTTCTGCAGGCTCTGCAGCGCCCGATGCTGGATCGCTTTGATCGCGCCCTCCGTCCGTCGCAGCATCCCGGCGATCTCGCTGTTGCTCAGATCGGCGAAGAAGCGGAGTGTGAGCACCTGCTGCTGGTCGTGGGTGAGCTGGCCGAGCGCCTGCTGGAGCGCAATCCGGTCCGTGATCACGCGAACATCGTTCTGGCTGCTGGTATCGACGAGATCGTCGCGGGTGTCGAACGGCGTCGAGACGACCCGGCGCCGGCGCTGGTGACTGTGTAGCACATTGGCCGCGATGGTGTAGATCCAGCCGAGGAAGGACTTCTCATCGCGGTATTCGAAGCGCTCGATCCCATTGATGATCTTGATGAACACCTCTTGTGTCAGATCCTGGGCCAGCTCCAACTCGGTGACCCGGATGTGCAGATAGCGCAGGATCATGCCGGCGTACTCAGCGTACAGCTCGCTGATCGCGGTCGGGTCGCGCTGCTTCGCGCGCTGAATACAGTCGCGCAGGGCATCCGGGGAGAGCATGGCTGGCCTCACGAGCTGCCGCTGCTCTGCCGACCGCGTAGGCGTCTACCACGCCTATACACATGAACGCGGCCTGCAGGCAAAAAGTTGCGCCAGTTCGCTTGCTTCGCGTGAATTCGGTCGTGTTCCCTGGTCACTCTCATTGAACGCCAGTTCCACCATTCTTCGCATTATACCCGTTCAGGGTTCTGGCCGTAAGGGAAAATTCCGTAAATAGTGGGTGCGCGCCACGTCTGTCTCCGGCAGGGGTGTGGGGCGAGCGTCAACGATGTTGCCCCCTGAGTTGCGTGTCGAGCGGCCCCGCGCTATACTGGCCGGGCGCGGGTCAGGATGCGACAAACCGTCGTAATCAGCGCGGATCAGGATCGTTTAGCATGAAAATCGCAATTATTGGCCTGGCGAACAGCGGCAAGACGACGGTGTTCAATGCCCTTACCCGGGGGAGCGCCGAGACAGCCGCCTACTCGTCGGGGCAGATGGAGCCCAACCTGGCGACCGTGAAGGTGCCCGATGCGCGCCTCGCGGTGCTTGCCCAGATGTTCAAGCCGCGCAAGGTGACCTATGCCGACGTGCAGTACGTCGATGTCGCCGGGATCAGCGGCGCGGGGCGGCAGGGCGGCGGGCTGCCCCCGGCGCTGCTCAACTACATCGGCAGTGCCGACGCGCTGCTGCACGTGGTGCGTGTCTTTAGCGATCCGGGCGTCCCGCATCCCGATGGCACGGTCGATCCGCAGCGCGATATCCAGACCGTCGATCTCGAGCTGAGCTTTTCGGACCTGGCGATTATCGAGAAGCGGCTGAACCGGCTCAATGCCGAGATCCCCAAGCTACCGGCCAAAGACAAGGAGCTCCGCGTCGCCGAGCGCGATCTGCTGGAGCGGCTCAAGCAGGCCCTGGAGGCCGACCAGCCGATCCGCAGTCTGGCGCTGAGCGACGAGGAGGAGCGCATGATCCGCGGCTACCAGTTCCTCACCGCCAAGCCGCTCCTGCTGGTGCCCAACATCGGTGAGGACCAGTTGCAGGCCCCGCCGGCGATCGACTATCCCTTCCCGCGCAGCGCGGTGGTGCCGGTCTGCGGCAAGATCGAGGCCGAACTGGCCCAGCTCGACGATGCCGATGCCCGCTCGTTCATGGAGGATCTTGGCATCACGCAGCCGGCCCGCGATCTGGTGATTCAGCGCAGCTATGAGCTGCTGGGCTTGATCAGCTTCCTGACGGCCGGACCCGACGAGGTGCGCGCCTGGACGATCAAGCGCCAGACGCCGGCGGTTGAGGCAGCGGGCACGATCCACTCCGATATCCAGCGGGGCTTCATTCGCGCTGAGATCGTTGCCTATGCCGACCTGATCGCCGCGGGCTCGATGGCCGAAGCCAGGAAGCACGGTAGCGTGCGTATGGAGGGCAAGAGCTACATCGTCCAGGACGGCGACATCTGCCACTTCCTGTTCAATGTCTGAGCGTGTGGAGACGCCGACTTATGGTGCGCTGGCCAGCTCGGCGCGGGCCTCATCGAGGTCGATGAGCGTCGCAGGCCCGGCGATGCGTCCACGCACGCTCTCCAGGCCGAGGTTCAGCGCCTCCACCGCCGCGACGACCGCCGCTTCGTGCTCGCGGTGCGTGATGAGCACGACGGTGGGCCCGGTATCGGTGCTGGCGTAGACCGGCACGCCCTGGCTGCGCAGCGCGTCGCACATGCGGAAGATCGCAATGTTCTCGGGCTCCCAGCCGATCAGGCGATGCTCGCGGGCGCCGGACATGGTCACGCCGTGCAGGCGCATGCTGTCGAGCTCGGCCAGCTGGCCGATCACACGCCAGTCGCCGCGGCTGGCTGCCGTGAGGCATTCGATAATCTCATCGCCGCGGCTGAGCATCCAGGCCTTGAAGAAGCTGCTGCGGGGCGCATCGTGGTGGGCCTGCTCGGTTTTCAGCCCGACCCGTGAGTCGATCGGCACGGTGACAAGGCGCACATCGGCCAGTTGCTCTGCCGTGTCGAGGCGCAGGGCGAAGCTGTCCTCGTGGGCGATGCCGGGGTAGGCGAGCCAGAGGGCCAGGCCACCGGCGGCGGCGCGACAGCCGGAGCCGGCGAGCAGCCGGGCGATGCAGCTGAGGAAGCGGGTATTGGCGACGAGCGTGGGGCCGTAGAGCGCACCGATGCTGGCCGCGGCCAGGGCAGCGGCGCCGGCCGCGCTGGTGCCGAGGCCCTTGCCAGCCACCCGGGCCTTGAGCACATTGCGGGTAGTGACGCGGGCCGCCACGCGCACGCCGCCGAGGGCGCGCACGGCGTCGAGGATCTGTACGATGCGCTCAAGCTCGCGGCCCCGGGCGGGCTGACCGCCGAGGGTGGCCTCGTCGGCGGCCAGGCGCGGGTCGAACTCCACCAGGGTCACGCTGTGGGCGGCATCGTTGTTCAGCGAGATGCTGGGCAGGAAGGCGGTGCGGTAGGCCCAATCGGCGAGGCCGTGGTACTTGAGCACGCCCTGCATGGGGTAGGCGCGGGCGGCAGCGCGGCCCCGCTCGTTGGCCGAGGGCAGGGCCGTGGGAAAGGGCGCCACGCTGAGCCCGGCCGTGGCCAGCGCGGCCAGGATGCGGTGGTGGGCGGCCTGCATGGCCGGCACGGTGTCGGCAAAACCGTCGGGGATGGTGGTTGGCATGGCTATGCGCGGCGCCGCAGCGGCAGCGCCCTGAAGCTTCAAACGCGGGCGTTTCAACGTTAGCGTTGCTCCACAGCGCCACAAGCCGGTTGTGTGGAGGTGGAGCGCTGTGGCGCTGTGGCGGTGACGATCGCGCGGCGTGCGGCTGCACGCCGCACCTGCACCAGCAACGCTAACGATAACACTAGCGGCGTTCGTAGTTTGGCGCCTCCTTGGTGATCGTCACGTCGTGGGGATGGCTCTCGATCTGGCCGGCCATGGTGACGCGGATCAGGCGTGTTTCGCGCCGCATGCTCTCGATGTCGCGCGCGCCGACATAGCCCATGCCGGAGCGCAGGCCGCCGACCAGCTGGAAGACGGTATCCTGCAGCGGGCCCTTGAAGGGCACCATGCCCTCGATTCCCTCGGCGACCAGTTTGCGCGTCTCGTTGACATTGGTCTGGAAGTAGCGGTCGCCGCTGCCGCGGGCCATCGCTCCGATCGAGCCCATCCCGCGGTAGGTCTTGTAGGAGCGGCCCTCATAGAGGATATTCTCGCCGGGGCTCTCTTCGGTGCCGGCAAAGAGCGAGCCGATCATCACGGTGTGGGCGCCGGCGGCGATGGCCTTGGCGATATCGCCGGAGTACTTGATGCCGCCATCGGCAATGATCGGGATGCCAAAGCGCTCGGCGGCGCGCGCACAGGCGCTGATCGCGGTGATCTGCGGCATGCCCGCGCCGGAGATGACGCGGGTGGTGCAGATCGACCCGGGTCCCTGACCGGTCTTGACGGCATCGACGCCCCGTTCGATCAGCGCCACGGTGGCCGCGGCGGTGCTGACGTTGCCGGCGATCAGCTGGACGTCGGGGAAGGCCTCGCGCACGCGCACGACGGCGTCGAGCACGCCCTGGGCGTGGCCGTGGGCGGTGTCGATGGTCAGCACATCGGCCCCGGCGCGCACCAGGGCGGCGGCCCGCTCGAGAAAGTCGCCGCCCGCGCCGATCGCCGCGCCGACGCGCAGGCGCCCCTGTTCGTCTTTGCAGGCATAGGGGTGCTCGATCTGCTTCATGATGTCCTTGACCGTGATCAGGCCGGTGAGTTTGCCGCGATTGTTGACCACGAGGACCTTCTCGATCCGGTGGCGGTGGAGCACCTCTTTGGCCTGCTCGAGGGTGGTGCCCTCGGGCACGGTGACGAGGTTCTTGCTCGTCATCAGGTCGCTGATCGGGCGGCTGCGGTCACTCTCGAAGCGCAGATCGCGGTTGGTGATGATGCCTACGAGGTCGCCCTCGGCCGTAACGATCGGCACGCCGGAGATCTTGTACTCGGCCATGAGGTCGAGCGCGTCGCCCACGGTGCGGTCGGGGGGCAGGGTGATCGGGTCGGTGATCATGCCACTCTCTGAGCGCTTGACCTTGCGCACACTCTCGGCCTGCTGCTCGACGGACATGTTCTTGTGGATGAAGCCGATGCCGCCCGCGCGGGCCAGGGCGATGGCAAGGCGGTGCTCGGTGACGGTATCCATCGCCGCGCTGACGATGGGGATGTTCAGCCTGATGGAGCGGGTGAGCCAGGTGCTCACGTCGACCTGGGCGGGCAGGACCTGCGAATGGGCGGGGATGAGCAGCACGTCGTCGAAGGTCAGGCCCTCGGGGGCGAACTTCTCGTCCCAGTTAATGTTCACGGGGCTCCTCCTTGGGGCATTGGTTGGGTGACGGCCGATGATGCAAAAAGCCCCCGCGCGGTGAGGCGCGAGGGGCGACACCGTCGTGCGCCGCGAACTGTACGGTTACTATACTGCGCAAGCTGGCTGGCGTCAACCGCAGGTGTGGCAAGGTCGTTGGGGCACGCTGACGCCAGCGTGTTCGCTGGCGTCAGCGTGCCACTTCGTCGAGCAGCTGGCCAGCGGGGCCGTAGAGCCGGGCGGTGAGCGCTGGGATGCCGATGGCGTGGGTCGAGCAACTGAGGCAGGGGTCGAAGGCGCGGATGCCGCCCTCGACGCGGTTCAGCAGGCCCTCATCGAGGCGGTCGCCCCGCAGGTAGCGCCCGGCGATCTGGGCCACGGTGCGGTTCATGGCCGCGTTGTTCTGGCCAGTGGCGATGATCAAGTTGACATACGTGAGGAGCCCGCGCTCATCAACGCGGTAGTGGTGGAAGAGTGTGCCGCGCGGGGCCTCGCTGCAGCCCACCGCGTCGAGCCGGTTGACATCGGCTTCGGCGCGCAGCCGGCGGGCGCTCAGCTCCGGGTCGTCAAGCAGGCGCTCGATCAGCTCCAGGCTGCCCAGGATCTCGATCAGGCGCGCATAGTGGTAGAAGAAGCTGGCGGTCACCGGGCCGCCACCGGCGCGCCGGCGCATCTCCACCAGTTCGGCATCGGCGAGCGGGGTGCCGAAGCTGCGGCAGACGTTGAGCCGGGCGAGTGGGCCGACGCGGTAGCTGCCATCGGGATAGCCGTAGGGCCGGTAGTAGGGGAACTTGAGATAGCTCCAGTCCTCGGCGGTCTCGCCGATCAGCTCCGCGTACTCCTCCGGCGGCACGTGGTCGGCCAGGATGTGGCCCTGCGAGTCCATGATGCGGAGCTGGCCGCCGTAGTGCTCCCAGGTGCCGTGTTCACCCACCATGGCCAGAAACAGACTGGCAAAGCGCCCGTAGGAGGCCACCTCTTCGCTGAAGCCGGGCAGCGCGCCCTTGAAGCGGGCCAGAGCTTCGCGCGCGGTGGCGCGCGCCGCGGGCAAGGCTGCGGCGACGGCCGCGCGATCGGCGTCGGCGAGGCCGCTGCGCACGCCGCCGGGCACGGCCCAGGCCGGGTGGATCTTGCGCCCGCCCAGCCGCTCGATCAGTTCCTGGCCGAACTGGCGCAGTTTGATCCCGGCGCGGGCCAGCTCCGGCTCGGCGGCGATCAGGCCGAAGATGTTGCGCCGGGCAGGATCGCTCTCGAAGCCCAGAAAGAGATCAGGGCCGCTGAGGTGAAAGACACTCAGGGTATGGGACTGGACGATCTGGGCCAGGTTCATCAGCCGGCGCAGCTTTTCGGCGGCAGGCGGCAGGTTGACGGCGAGGATGGCGTCGCCGGCCCGTGCCGAGGCGAGGATATGGCTCACCGGGCAGATACCGCAGATGCGCGCGGTGATGGCCGGCATCTCCCAGAAGGGGCGCCCGAGGCAGAAACGCTCGAAACCGCGAAACTCGGTGACATGGAAGCGCGCGTCGCTCACCTCGCCAGCCTCATCGAGGTAGATGCTGATCCTGGCATGGCCCTCGATCCGCGTCACCGGATCGATCAAGATCGTCGTGGGCATGGTCGGCTCACCGTCTAGCCAAAGCGCCCGCCGGCCGGCGGCGGCGCCCCGGACAGCAGTGCCTTGAGTAAGGCGCGGATCTGTGGCGCCGCCGGCGGACAGCCCGGCAGGTAGTGGTCTACTGGTACCACGGCGTGCAGCGGCACGACCCGGTCGAGCAGGCGTGGGATGATGCCCGGTGCGGCGGGGAGGACGCCCCGTGCGTCGCCGTGCTCGACGTAGATCTGCTGGAGCAGGCGGTCCGGCGCGCCGAGCTGGTTGCGCAGGGCGGTCACATTGCCCGTGACGGCGCAGTCGCCCATAGCGACGAGCACGCGGCTCTTGTGGCGCACCTCCTGCGCCAGGGCCAGGTGCTCCTCGTTAGCTACCGCACCCTCTACCAGGCTCAGGTCCACCCCGTCGGGGAAGTGCTTCTGATCGGCGATCGGGCTGTAGACCAGGTCGGCCAGGGCCGCCAGATCGATCAGCCAGGTGTCCAGGTCGAGCAGCGACATATGGCAGCCCGAGCAGCCACCGAGCCAGACCGTCGCGAGTTTGAGCTTGCCGGCCATTGACTTACCACCGTTCCTGGCGCGAGGCAACGATCACGGCGATGCGCCGCGGGTCGCGCTCAAGCTCGGCGACGCTGGTCCCCCGGCGGAAGATCGCGCCGGTCGGGCAGGCGAGCAGGCACTTGCCGCACGAGGTGCAGCTTGTAGCCTCACCCCAGGGCAGGCCGAGGTCGGTGATCACGCGGGCGTTGACGCCACGTCCTGCCACGTCCCAGGTATGCACACCCTCGACCTCGTCGCAGGCGCGCACACAACGGGTGCAGAGCACGCAGCGGTTATGGTCGATCCCGAACTGCGGGTGGCTGATATCGACGCTGCACTGCGGCGTCAGGTAGGCATAGCGCACGTGGGTCATACCGACCTGGACGGCGAGGTTCTGCAGTTCACAATTGCCCGAGGCGACGCAGACGGCGCAGACGTGGTTGCGCTCGGCGAAGAGCAGTTCAACGAGCGCGCGCCGATTGGCCTGCAGCCGCTCGCTGGCGGTGCGCACCTCCATCCCCTCGCTGACCGGTGTCAGGCAGGCCGGGAGCAGGCGCGACGAGCCCACCACCTCGACCAGGCAGAGCCGGCATGCGCCGACGGCGGAGAGGCCTTCGAGGTGGCAGAGGGTGGGGATGGCGATGCCGGCGTCGCGGGCGGCTTCGAGGATGGTCTCGCCGGCGCGGGCGCTGACGAGCTGGCCATCGATCGTGAGGGTACGGGCGGCCATAGGCGCTCCAGGGCATGGTTCAGAATCGGGTGCTCCAGCGTAACAATTGCTCCACCGCGCCCCGCAGCCGGGTCTGTGGAGCTGTAGAGCTGTGGAGGTGTGGAGGTGAAGGCCAGATTGTCAAGCAGGTCTGAACCATACCAGGGTAACTCAATCCGTCGGTTGGGGCGCGGCTGCAGACGGCGCGTTGAGCAGGGCGGCGTACTCATCGCGGAAGTAGCGCAGCGTGCTGAGCACCGGGTTGGGGGCCGACTGGCCGAGGCCGCAGAGGCTCATCTCGCGCACGATCTGGCAGAGCGCCTCAAGCTGGACGAGATCCTCGCTGGTGGCCTGGCCGTTGACGAGCTTATCGAGCAGGTGGTGCATCTGCACCGTGCCGACGCGGCAGGGCACACATTTGCCACAGGACTCGTCCATACAGAAGGCCATGTAAAAGCGGGCGATCTCGACCATATTGGTGCCGGCGTCCATAACGACCATCCCGCCGGAGCCCATGATCGAGCCAGCGGCGGCGAGCGACTCGTAATCAACCGGCGTATCGAAGAGGCTGGCGGGGATACAGCCGCCCGAGGGGCCGCCGGTCTGCACAGCCTTGACCGGCGTGCCATCGGGGGTACCGCCGCCCAGGTCTTCGATAATCTCGCGCAGGGTGATACCCATAGGAACTTCGATCAACCCGGTATTGCGGATCTTGCCGGTGAGGGCGAAGACCTTGGTGCCCTTGCTGCGGGCAGTGCCGATGCTTGCATACCAGTCGGCGCCCCGTTCGATGATCGGCACGATATTGGCGAAGGTCTCGACATTATTGATCAGCGTGGGGCAGCCCCAGAGTCCCCGTTCGGCGGGATAGGGCGGGCGGGGGCGGGGCTGTCCACGGCGCCCCTCGATACTGGCGATCAGCGCCGTCTCCTCGCCACAGACGAAGGCGCCGGCGCCGACGCGCACCTCAACCTTAAAATCGAAGGCGGTCTCGAAGATCTGGCTACCGCTCAGGCCGTGGCGGCGGGCCTGGCTGATCGCCCTGGTGAGCCGTTGGATGGCCAGCGGGTACTCGCCGCGCACGTAGAGGTAGCCTTCGTGGGCGCCCACTGCATAGGCGGCAATCGCCATACCCTCGAGCACGAGGTGCGGATCGCTCTCGAGGATACTGCGGTCCATAAAGGCGCCCGGATCGCCCTCATCGCCATTACAGACGACGAACTTACGTTCGCCGGGACTCTTGGCGACGGTGGCCCACTTGAGCCCGGTGGGGTAGCCGGCGCCGCCGCGCCCGCGCAGGCCGCTGCGGGTGATCTGGTCGATCACCTCGGCGGGGCTGACGTCGTGGAGCACGCGGTAGAGCGTGGCGTAGCCACCAGCGGCGATATAGGCCTCGATACGTTCGGGGTCGATCACGCCGCCATTGCGGCGCACGATCGGCAGCTGGCGGGCGAAGAAGGGGTGCCGGGGATCGCCCCGTTCGACATCACAGGGCCCGCCATCGAGCGCCGCGATGATCGCGGGGGCCTGCTCGGGGCGCACGTGCTCAAAGAGCAGATCTTCAGGCTCGATGCGAACCAGCGGGCCGTGGCCGCAGAAGCCCATACAGCCAACGCCTACCACTTCGACGTTCTCAGCGCGGCCCGTGGCCGCAACGCCGGCTGTGAGCTGCTGCTGCAGCTCAACTGCCCCCGAGGCGTAGCAGCCAAGCGAGGTGCAGCAGGCGATGCGGATCGGCTTGCGGCTGGCCCGTTCGTGGGCAGCGATCGCGTTGAGTTCAGCGAGATCCATGGTGCTCCTCGGCCAGGGGGGGCTGGGCCAGCAGCGCGTGCAGCCGGGCGCGGAGCGTCGCGGCGTCGGCGTGGCCGATCACCAGCCCATCGAGCACCACCGCGGGCGCGATGCCACAGGCGCCCAGGCAGCGAGCGGTGAGCAGCGAAAGTTGCCCATCGGCGCTGGTACTGCCGGCCTTAAGCCCGGTCTCCGCCTCGAGGGCAGCCAGCAAGGCGGCCGCGCCCTTCACATAGCAGGCGGTACCGAGGCAGACGGTGCAGGTGTGGGCCCCCTGGGGCGCGAGCGAGAAGAAGTGGTAGAACGTCGCCACGCCATAGACCCGGCTGGGTGGCAGGTGCAGGTCGTGGGCGACGGTGGCGAGCAGCGTGGGCGAGAGGTAGCCGTAGAGCTCCTGGGCCTTGTGCAGTACCTCGATCAGCGCATCGGGCCGGTACTGGTGGCGCCGCATCGTCGCCTGGAGGATCTTCTGCCGGTTGTCGACCGTGGGAGCCGCCAGGTCCTGCTCCTGCGCCGGGGCGGCCCGTGGTAGGGCGCCTGCCATAGCATCCTCCTCGCGCGGCGCGCGCGCCGCGCTTCCTTCCGGTTCATCGTAGCACCGTGCTGCTGCGACGACTGAGAAGAAATACTCACAGACTGTTGAGCGATTACCACCGTCGGTCACAGAGGGGCATGGTAGACTGCGCTCGATCTCTGTTGCATGAAATGTCAAACAGTTCATTTCCGATGAAAGGAACGGCGATGCAGGCGGCGCACCCGGCTGTGCGTGTGGCGCAGATTGGTCCCAACGCGATCATCCAGACGGTCGGCGCGCTTGAGGAGGCGTGGGGCCGGGCGGAGGCGCAGGCCTTTCTGCAGCGCATCGGCCGGGACGACCTGGTGGAGCGCTTGCCGGCGACGATGGTCGACGAGCAGGAGTTTGTCGCGCTGATCGGCGCGCTGCGCGCCGAGCTGGGGATCAGCGCGGCGGGGCAGATCCTGGCCCGCTCGGGGGAGCGCACGGCCGACTACCTGCTGGCCAACCGCATCCCCGCGCCGGCGCGGCGCATCCTGCCGCTGCTGCCGCCGGCCATCGGTCTGCGCATTCTGCTCAGGGCGATCGCCGCTCATGCGTGGACCTTTGCCGGCACGGGGCGCTTCAGCTATAGCGTGGCCGGGGGGCGGGCCACGGTGTGTCTGGCGAACTGCCCCGAGTGTCGCGGCAATGCCGCTGCCGACCCGATCTGCCGCTACTACGAGGCGTGTTTCCAGCGGCTGCTGCGCACGCTGATCACCCCGCGGCTGGTCGTCAGCGAGACCGCGTGTATGGCCAGTGGCGCCGAGGCCTGTCGTTTCGCCATCGTCTGGAAGTGAGTGCCGGGCGGCGGGGCCAGCCCGGCTGTTGCTGGTCGTCGTAGTGCAGACTCTGTCGCTGGGATGCGGGGCGCCGCCCCATGACACAAAGGGAGACCGTTATGCGGATCATGATGATCCAGCCGAACTACCATGCGGGTGGGGCCGAGATCGCCGGAAACTGGCCGCCGAGCTGGGTGCCCTACATCGGCGGCGCGCTGCGAACCGCGGGCTACGAGAACATCCGCTTCGTCGACGCGATGACCTTCCACATCCCCGACGACAAGCTGCGCGAGATCATCAGGATCAACCAGCCCGACGTCATCCTGGCCACGGCGATCACGCCCATGATCCTCAAGGCCCAGGCCACGCTGCAGATCGCCCGCGAAGAGCGGCCCAACGCCAAACTGATCCTCGGCGGCATCCACCCGACCTTTATGTACACCCAGGTCTTCAACGAGGCGCCCTGGATCGACTACATCGTGCGCGGCGAGGGCGAGGAGATCATCGTTGAACTGATGCGCAGCATCGAGGCCGGCTCCGACCTGAAGGACCGGGCGAACATCAAGGGCATCGCCTACCTCGAAGATGGCAAGGTCGTGGCCACCCCGGCCAGCGACCCGATCGCCGACCTGGATACGCTCACCCCCGACTGGAGCCTGCTCGACTGGGACAAGTACATCTACGTGCCGATGAACGTGCGGGTGGCCGTGCCGAACTTCGCCCGCGGCTGCCCCTTCACCTGCCGCTTCTGCTCGCAGTGGAAGTTCTGGCGGCGCTACCGCTCGCGCAACCCGATCAAGTTCGTCGATGAGATCGAGAGCCTGGTGCGCGACTACAAGGTGGGCTTTTTCATCCTGGCCGACGAGGAGCCGACGCTTAACCGCAAGAAGTTCACCGCGCTCTGCGAAGAGTTGGCCCGGCGCAAGCTGCCGGTGCTCTGGGGCATCAACACCCGGGTTACCGACATCATGCGCGACAAGGAGTTGCTGCCGCTGTGGCGCAAAGCCGGGCTCATGCACATCTCGCTGGGCACCGAGGCCGCAGCCCAGATGAACCTCGAGCTCTTCCGCAAGCAGACGACCATCGATCAGAACAAGACGGCCATCCGGCTCATCCAGGAGGCGGGCATGGTCGCCGAGGCGCAGTTCATCATGGGCATGGAGAACGAGACGCCGGCGACCATCGAGGAGACCTACCGTATGGCCCTCGACTGGAAGGTGGACATGGCCAACTGGAACATGTACACCCCCTGGCCGTTTGCCGAGCTATTCGAAGAACTGGGCGACCGGGTCGAGGTACGCGACTACTCGAAGTACAACTTCGTCACCCCGATCATGAAGCCCGAGTTGATGGAGCGGGAGGAAGTGCTCAAGGGCGTGCTGCGCAACTATGCCCGCTTCTACATGCGCAAGGCCTTCCTCGAGTACCCCTTCATCAAAGACAAGGCCAAGCGCAAGTACATGCTCGGCTGTCTGCGCGCCTTCGCCAAGACGACGTTCGAGAAGCGCTTCTACGACATCGGGCGCATCCATATGCAGGGCGGCTCGATGCAGGTGGACCTGGGCTTCGATGAGAGCCGCGTGTTCAGCCGCGAGGAGATCGCCAGGCTGAAGGAGGAGCGCCCGGAGATGATGGCCGATGTCACCTTCGGTGGCGCCATCCCCAAAGGCTTTGATCCCGAGCTGATCCGCCACCAGGCAGAGAACGATCTCAACCTGCCGCTCCGCGACGAAAACAAGCAGGTGGGCTGCTGAGGTGAACGGCCGATAGCCGATACGTACGACCGTTGTCGTTGGCCTGATTGGTATGCTGCGGCTGACAGTCACCCCGAGCCCTTCGGCTCCGCGGCTCCCGAGCTTGTCGAGGGGCAGGGCAGTCGAAGGGCTCGGGGTGACAGACGCTGGCCGGCATCAGGATGCGCTTCCACAACCCTGGCCGCCGGCACACGCTACCGGCGCGCCAGGCGGTCGGTGAACGACTCGTAACCGGGGTGGCACCTTTCTTCTCCCCAGCCGATGGTGCGGCGCGTTATACTGCAGACATCGGGGAAGTTGCCGCCTCACGTCGGAGTGTTATCTGCGATCTGTGCAAGGGACGTGATCCTGCGCTGCGCGAAGCATGGGTTGGGGTGGGGAGCGGGGGCTCCTGCCTCCCGCAGCCCTCCTCCCCAAAGAGGAGGTGTATCGATGCGGAATATCCAGCTGCCGAGCAACCTGCGCGACTATCGTTACATCATCGAGGTCGAAGGGGTGCCCTGCGCGGCCTTCCGCGAGTGCTCGGGCCTGCATGCCCCGGAGGATCTCGTCGAGTTCTATATTGGCGATGACGAGATCAGTCTGCTCGATATCGCGGAGCCAGGCCACGATCTGGTGATCCGGCTGAGCAAGGGTGTTACCTTCGACGAGTCACTGATCGACTGGGAGCGGATGACCGAAGCCGGCCACCCGGTGCGCCACGATGGGACGATCACCGAGTATGACAGCCTCGGGCGTGTGCGCGCGCGCTGGTGCTTCAGCGGGGCGTGGCCGTCCACCTGGCAGGTGTCGCGCAATGCCGGGGATGGCAAGGAGATCGAAGCGCTCGAGATCGTCTACGAGGCCCTGGTGCGGAGTTAGAGGATCTGTGTCTAAGCTGGGCTGACGGGTGCGAACCCGCGTGGGAGGAGATGTCCCACGCGGGTTCGATCGTGTTTCTAACCAGTTCTCAACCCACACACCCGCTTGACCGTTGCCGCGCGTGTGTTATGCTCTGATCAGCGCAAGGGTTGTTTGCCGTGTCCAACGAAGATGGAGCAGAGGATGGACGCCTATCATGCCACTGGCCGGCCCGGCAGTATGCTCCGCCCCAATGCTGATCGCGCGGCGCCGGAGGGCCGGTGCGCCGCGTCGGGGATGGCCGCACCGTTCACCGGCCGGCCGGCTGCGCCGCCCTGGGCGGCTGCTGCCTGCCTCAGGCCGCTGCACCCGGCCCCGGTGGCCGGCCCCACTCCCGCCTGGGCGGCTGGCCGCCTGATGGCTCAGCCGCTCACCATCGCTGCCAGCCTGCTGCTGGCGGGCGGTATGGCCGTGGCCGCCGTTGGTGTGCCGCTTGCCCGAGCCACGCCGGCGCCTGTGGCGCACGCACCCGTGGCCCTGGTGGCCCCGGCGGGCGGCGCGCTGCGCCAGGTGACGCTCGTCTCCGCGGTGCCTGCGGCGGACGAGGCGCTGCTCGCGCAGTTGCTCGCCGCGCCGACGGCTGAGGATGAGGCGCTGCTGGCCAGTGTGCTCAGGGCGCCGGCCGCTGCGGCGCCGGCCGCGATCCCGGCCGTCGAGTTCGCCGCGGAGCCGGCGGCGGCGCCGCCCACCGTGAGCTTCGCCACCGTCAACCAGTTGCCGGCCACGGCCTTCAATTACACCCCCGCGGCCCAACGGCTGCCGGCGATCACCCTGGCCGACCAGGTGATCCCGCCGCCGGCCCCGCCCCGCCCACCCGCCGTGCCCGCGCCGCAGCCACCGCCGCC
>JACAEO010000272.1 GCA_013388805.1 Chloroflexota bacterium | reverse complement strand
CCTCAACCTGTACCGCGCCCTGGCCTGGCTGGCCGAGGTACCTCGCTCAAAAACCCGCACCTCGGCCTTTGCTCGGCTCATGGCTCTGCCGCTCGATGTCGTTTGTTCGTAGGGTAGGTTCGCCAACAGCATCCCCCGGGACGCCAAAGCCCGTACTATCCCGCAACGGGCTCCGGCGTGTCGGGCGGGTAAAGCACCCGGGGAATGACCTGGTCCATATGCTCCACCAGGACGACCTCCAGGGCGACGAGGGTCTCGGCGGGCACATCGCGCAGATCGGGCTCATTCTCGCGGGGGACAAGCACCGTCTGCACGCCGACGCGCTGCGCGGCGAGGAGTTTCTCCTTGAGGCCGCCGATGGGCAGCACCTTGCCGCGCAGCGTGATCTCACCGGTCATGGCTACACGCTTGTGGGCCTTGCGCCCGGTGAGCGCCGAGATCATGGCGCTGGCGATGGTGATGCCTGCCGAGGGGCCATCCTTGGGCACTGCGCCGGCCGGCACGTGGACGTGCAGATCGCACTGCTGGAAGCTCTCGGCCGGGATGCCGAGCTCCCTGCTGCGCGAGCGGGCATAGGTCAGGGCGGCGCGGGCCGACTCGCGCATCACATCGCCGAGCTGTCCGGTGAGGATGAGCTGGCCGTTGCCGGGCACCACGCTGGCCTCGACCAGCAACACATCGCCGCCAGCGGGCGTCCAGGCCAGGCCGGTCACGACACCCGGCTCATCTTCGCCAAGGATCAGCTCGCCGTGGCGCCGTGGCGGCCCGAGCAGTTCGTCGAGGTCGGGACCATCAATCTGCTCGGGCAGCGGCTGGCCGGTGGCGCGGCGAGTGGCCATCTTGCGATAGAGCGTGCCGATCCGCCGCTCCAGGTCGCGTACGCCCGCCTCGAGGGTATACTCGCGCACCAGGCGACGCAGGGCGGCATCGGTCAACTCGGGGGCGTGGCCACGCTGCAGCGCCTCCTGGTCGGGCAGGTTGCTCGCCGGTGTCTCGGCGGGCAGGGCGGCGACCTCGGGGGTGCGGCGGCGCGGAGCGAGGCCGTTGGCCTGCACCTGGCGAGGAATGAGATAGCGCCGGGCGATCTGCAGTTTCTCCTGCTCGGTATAGCCGGCCAGGGTCAACAGCTCCATGCGGTCGAGGAGCGGGCCGGGGATGGTATCGAGTTGATTGGCCGTGCAGACGAAGAGCACCCGGCTCATATCGAAGGGCACATCGAGATAGCGGTCGACAAAGGTATTGTTCTGGGCCGGGTCGAGCAACTCGAGCAGGGCCGCGGCAGGGTCGCCCTGGATGCCGGCGCTGATCTTGTCGATCTCATCGAGCACCAGCACCGGATTGTTGCTGCCGGCGCTATTGACACTCTGGATGATCCGGCCAGGGATGGCGCCGATATAGGTGCGACGAAAGCCGCGGATATCGGCCTCATCGCGGATGCCGCCGAGCGAGACGCGCACGAACTTGCGCTCGAGGGCGCGGGCGATGCTCTGGCCGAGGCTGGTCTTGCCCACACCGGGCGGGCCGACGAAGCAGAGGATGGGGCTGCGTGCCTCGGTATCGCCCTGCTCGAACTGCAGCTTGCGCACGGCAAGGAACTCGACGATCCGCTCCTTGATCTGCTCCAGGTCGAAGTGGTCCTCATCGAGCACGCGACGGGCGCGCTCCAGGTCGAGGTTGTCGGGGGTGCTCTTGTTCCAGGGCAGGCCGAGCAGCCAGTCGAGGTAGGTGCGGCTGACGGTATACTCAGCGGCGCCGGGGGGCATGCGCTCCAGGCGGGCCAACTCACGCTCGGCCTCGCGACGGGCCGGCTCGGGCATCCCGGCGGCTTCCAGGCGCTGGCGCAGCTCGGCGATCTCGGCGCCGCGCTCATCGGTCTCGCCCAGCTCCTTCTTGATCGTCTCGAGCTGCTGGCGCAGCACATACTCGCGCTGGCTGCGGGCCATATCCTCGCGCGTGCGATTGGCGATATCGAGCAGCTGGCGCTCGCGCTCGAGCAGGCTGATCACCAGGCGCAGCCGCTCGGCCAGGTCGGCGGTGGCGAGCACCTGCTGCTGCTCCTCGGGGCGCAGCCCCAGGTTGGCGGTGATCAGATCGGCGAGTGTGCCGGGGTGGGGAATGTTGGCGGCAATGACCGCGATCTGGTCGGGCAGGGCAGGGCTGAGCCGCACCACCTCCTCGAAGGCGACGCGGGCAGTACGCGCCAGGGTCTCGGCCTCGGGGCCGGGCGGCAGGTCGGGCACGACCCGCACCCGGGCGACGGGATAGGCCGCGGTGCTGACGAGTTGCTCGATGGTGATGCGGGCGCGGCCCTGGAGCAGCACCTGCACGCTGCCATCGGGCTGGCGCATCAGGCGCACGATCTGGGCAGCGCAGCCCACCGGGGCCAGGGCCGTCGGGTCGAATTCTTCGCCGGGGGTGGTGCGCAGGAAGACGCCGATGAAGCGTGCGCCCAGGGCGGCATCGTCGATCAGGCGCACCCAGGGCTCGCCGCCGACGGCGAGGGGTAGCACGGCGCCGGGGAAGAGCACGCCATTGGGCAGCGCGAGGATGGGCATGCTCGCGGGGATCTCGACCTCGCCGGCACTCGTGAGCTCCTCAAGGGTGAGCGGACGTTCGCTCATCGCGCTCCTCCCTCGATCTGGATGACCACCAGGTGGGTGGTTGGCTCACTGGCGTAGGGCAGGGCGATCTCGAGCAAGCCGTCGCTGTAGCGGCCGCTGGCCCGCTCCGGGTCGACCGGCGTCGCCAGCGGCACCTCTAGCTCAAACGGCCCGGCGCCAATCTCCATGCGCTGGATGCGGCGCAGGCCGGGCGGGGCCACCAGCTGGCGCGTGCCGCGAACAACGATCAGCGTCGGGTTCACATAGACCTGGAGCTCAGCCGGGTTGGCGCCAGCCAGATCAACGACAAGCGTGAGCGCCTGCTCGGTCTCGTAGATATTTAAGGGTGGGCGCCAGGCGCGCGCCTCGAAGGCCACGAAGGGCTGGCGGAGCGCAATCACGCGGATCGCGCGAGTCGGATCGCTCATATGGCGGCTCCTTATGCTGATACCGTAAGCGTGCTCGCCAGGTGCCGCCTACACCCATCGCGTCGCCCGGCGCCCAGCGGGTGGCACGCGCTCCCGACCATCCGCCGCTTCGCCGCCATTATACCCCGTTCACGCCAGCATGCGCAGCCCGCGAGGCGGCGCTGCGTCGCCTGTGCTACGATACGCTGGCAGCAAGCAGTCGAAAGGACATGGGAATGACACAGGAGCAGTGGAGCGCCGTTGATCACTACCTGGGGGCGCTGCTGGCGCCGCCCGATGCCGCGCTGGATGCGGCCCTGGAGGCGACAGTGGCGGCGGGCATGCCGGCGATCAGCGTCTCGCCGCTGCAGGGCAAGCTGTTGCAGCTCCTGGCCCGCACGGTACAGGCGCGGCGCATCCTCGAACTGGGCACGCTGGGAGGCTACAGTGCGATCTGGCTGGCGCGTGCACTGCCGCCGGGCGGGCGGCTGATCACCCTGGAGGCCAACCCGGACCACGCCGCGGTGGCCCGCGCCAACCTGGAGCGTGCCGGGCTGGCCGATGTGGCCGAGGTGCGGGTCGGGCCGGCGCTTGCCACGTTGCCGGCGCTGGCGGCGCAAGGGCCGCCCTGGTTCGACCTGGTCTTCCTCGACGCCGACAAGGCCAACCTGGCGGCCTACTTCCGCTGGGCGCGGGCGCTGACCCGACAGGGCGGCCTGATCATCGCCGACAACGTGGTGCGCAAAGGGGCGGTCATTGATGCAACGAGCGTCGACCCGAACATCCAGGGGGTGCGCGCGCTCACCGCCGCGCTGGCCGCCGACGCAGGTGTGCTCGCCACCGTCCTCCAGACCGTGGGCAGCAAGGGCTACGACGGGCTGGCGCTGGCCCTCGTCACCGGCGCGATGCTGCCGCCGCCGGAGCGTTAACGCGCTCAGGCACTGTTCCGGGCGCCACTCGTCCGCGCGAGTATGCATACGCTGACCGGCGCGCCGTCCACCGGCGCCGTCCCGTCGCATAGGGTTGCGCAGCGTGCGCCTGCTCAGGTCGGAATGACTTCGAGCGCCTGCACGCCACCCCCGACAGTACCGGTAGGAATTCGCTTCAATACACCGCGCTGCCGCGCCAGTTCTTTGGCCGCCAGGAGCACATCTTCTGCAAGGGCGATTGTTGTGCGCATGACGCCGCTCCTGCTCACGGCGCGTGACCGTCTTGTGTGTGACGATGCTAGCACATCCAATAATATGATGTCAATGCATCGTCGCCGCAGCGACGACCCCAGCAGCGCCGGTCAGTGCGCGGGCGGGGTGGGCCACCCGGCGGCGCAGCCGAACAGCCAGACCCTGGCGATGGCCACGTCGGCCTGGAAGCGCCGGCCATAGGCGACGACGCCGAGCCGGGTGAGTGTGCCGGGGTCGAGCGGCGCGTCGAGCCACTTCGGCTGGAAGGCCGCGAAGGGCAACTCGATCGGCTGCCAGCTGGGCGCAGCGACGAACGGGGCCCAGTAGTACTGCTGGGGCCGACGGCAGGCCGTTGTGCGCAGGTGCAGCCGGTACTCCTCGCCATTGCCCCAGACCAGCAGGCGCACGCCGCGGCAGGCGCACGCATCGAGCGGCCTGCCATGTTGCTCCAACGGCAGGGCCAGCTGCACAAAGCCGCCCTGGTGCTCCAGGCGCACCTCACCGCGCAGGCGTAGGCAGCGCTGGCCGGCGATCGTCTCGACCGTCACCTGTTCCTGGGAGATCCCACCCATCACGCGGTCGCTAAAGCCGCGCCAGTGGGTGGGCGCGTCGGGCTGATCAAGGTCGCTCAGGAGCACGTCGCTCACAGGGCCTCCTGTCGTCTAGTGCGATTGCAGATTGCAGATGTGCGATGGTAGATTGGGCGCGGCGCAGCTGGACATGGTCGCGGTCGCGCTGATGCCCGAACAGGTCGCCTGGAACTGCACCAGGGTTATACTGATTCTGCTTGCTGGCATCGCATTGGCTCAGCTCCACACCTCCACAGCGCTCCAGCTCTACGAAGCCCTGTGTGGAGCTGGAGCGCTGTGGAGATGAGCGGGACAATGCAGGATTGCCAATTCCACCTGGTATTACGTCAGCCTCCACTTGCTACGCCGTGGCGAGGCCGCAGGAGCACACACGCCGCGCGCTCATCAGAGGCGGCCGGCCCGTATGCGCCAAGCATACGCCGGAGGCAGACCCATCGACGAGAAGAGATCAACACCCCGGCGGACGATCAGTCCACCGGTGCGGCCCCGGGCGCCCGCGCGTCCACCCCACGGTGGTGCTATACTATCGCTCATCACCCGTATCCGTCCCGGCGGGGGCCGACAAGGAGGAGCGTCTATGGCCTCGGCAGAGCAGCCCCGTACGCTCATGGACCTCTGGCTTGATGCGCAGCGGCAGACCTGGCAGCGGCTGTATGGCACAGCTGACGAGCAGGCTCCCATGGCCCTGGCGCAGCTGATCGCCCAGTGGCAACAGGCCGCGACCCAGGGCTTCACCGCCTGGGTCAGCGGGGCCGACCCGTTCGCCCAGGTGATGTCGCGCCAGCTGATGAGCGCCCAGGCGACCCTGCTGCGGGTCCTCGAGCTCACCACGCGGATGTGGCAGGACCTGGCCCCGCGGCTCACCGCCGGCGAGGACAGCGCGCGCGCCATGCGCGAGGCTGCCGAGCAGCTGCGGCGCCAGCTCTTCCCCGATCCGGCGGCGGCGACGCGCGCGATCCAGGAGAGCGGCGACCTCTGGCGGCTCTACCTCGAGGAACTGCAGCAGTTCACCCGGCCCTGGGCCGAACTGCTGCGCCAGCCGCCGGGCGTGCCGGGCGCACCAGCGGGTGCCAGCGCCATGCTGGAGCTGACCAGCCTCTACTGGGATGCCTATGAGCGCTCGTTCGGGCGCCTGGTCGAGAGCCCGCGTATGGGCTTCTCGCGCGAGTTTGAGGAAACGCTACTGCGCGGCTTCGACGCCTGGGCCGACCTCCGTCGCGCCAGCGCCCACTTCCAGCTGGTCGTGGCCGACATCTGGACCGACGTCTTCGAGCAGGTGCTGCGCGGGCTGGCCGAGCGCGGCCAGACCGGCCAGCCCATCCAGAGCCTGCACGAACTGCTCCAGTACTGGTCCAGCGTGGCCGACCGGCAGCTCGAGGCGGCCTTCGCCGGCGAGCCCTTCCTGCAGGCCCAACGCCAGCTGTTCAATGCCGCCATGCGCTACCGCCTCCACGAACAGCAGATCATCGAACTGAGCCTGCGGGCGAGCTACGTGCCGACACGCAGCGAGATCGACGAGGTCCACCGTAGCCTCTACGAGCTGCGCAAGGAACTGCGGGCATTGCGCAAAGAGCTGCGCCAGGCGCGCGAGACCCCGACCAGGCGCGCGCCTGCCCGCAAGAAGGCCGGATCCGTGACCAGTGACGAGTCCGCGTAGGCCGCTCAGGACATCCGCTAGAACCAACACTATTCACATACGCCCCTGGTACATGATACCATCAGGTGAACCCAGGAAATATTCATGCGACCAGAAGTGGAGCCCGGTGGATTATTCTTAACCAATAGTCCATAATCCTTTTCTGTAACGCATCACTGGCACCATATATGATGACCGAAACCTGATACTGGAAAAGAACTATTGCGCTCAGAACTACTGCAGTCCGGCTACAGCGTAGTGCGTGCTACGGGTGCAGGCACATGCTCAGTAGCTATTACCAGCATTGCAGGAGGAAGCAATGAAGCACCACGGGTCGTTGATGACAGCAATCCTGATCGCGCTGGCATTGGTTCTTGCGGGTTGTGGTAGTGCGCCACAGGCGCCCACCAGCGGTGGAGCGGAAAGTAGCGCAACCACCGCCCCAGCAGCGGCAACCACCGCGCCAACTGGAGCAACAAAGACTGTAATTATCGGCTACACTGCCTCGAACACCGGCAAGCTCAACGTCGAGTCGAACCGCCAGAGCAATGGCCTCAATCTCTGGATCAAACAGATCAACGAGGCTGGTGGAATCACGCTCAGCGATGGAACGGTCATCACGTTCGACACACGCTCCTACGATGACGAGAGCAACAAGGATCGGGTGCAGGAACTCTATTCCCGGCTCATCAACGAAGACAACGCCGATTTCCTGATCAGCCCCTATTCCAGTGGTCTGGCTGACGCCTCGGCAGTGATTGCCGAGCAGTACGGTCGGATTATGATCACAACCGGCGCCGCTTCGGATGACACCTACACCAAGGGATACACGCTGGTCTATCAGGCATATACGCCAGCAAGCCGCTACCTCACCGGCGCCATTGATGCGCTCAAACAGCAAGACCCGAATGTGAAGAAGATCGCGATCGTTCACGAGAATGACAAGTTCTCGAGCGATGTATCGAAAGCACTGCGGGCCTATGCCGAAGCCCAGGGCTATGAGATCGTGCTCGATGAGGGCTACGACAGCAATACCACCGACTTCGGACCGATCATCAACAAGGTTCTTCAAGCGGCGCCCGAGGCGTTGCTTGGCGGCGGGCATTTCCAGGACGGCACCACCCTGGCCAAGCAGATCGCCGAGAAACAACTGCCGCTGAAGTTCCTTGCCCTGCTGGTAGCCCCTCCCGAGCCGAGTTTTGCCGACCTGGGCGATGCAGCCCTGGGAGTGGTCGGGCCGAGCCAGTGGGAAACCCAGGCCGCGTTCTCCGAGGATGCGGCCAAAGCCCTCGGGGTGGAGTGGTTTGGTCCGACGGGAGCCGAGTTCGTCAGCGCGTATCAGGCCGCCTATGGCGGTGAAGAGCCATCGTATCACGCAGCCGGTGGCTACATCGCCGGGCTGATCCTCCAACGGGCTATCGAACAGGCCGGCTCGCTTGACACGGAGGCAGTGAAGGCGGCCCTCGACCAGATGGATGTCATGACCTTCTTTGGGCGGATCAAGTTCAGCACTGCGGCCGAGTCGCACGGCTTGCAGGAAGGCCACGAGATGGTCTACATCCAGTGGCAGGCTGGCGCTGATGGCAAGCCAGAGAAGCAAGTGGTGTGGCCCAACGAAGCCCAGACGGCCGAACTCCTCTACCCCGTGCGCTAAACCGGACCAGCGGTCTGGCGGTACGCTGGCGCGCAATCAGCAATCAATCCAATAGTTGGTGGCAATGACGCACCTGCTGTACCTGCTCAACATCCGGCAAGCTGGGGAGGGAAGGGAACACCGACCTTCCCCAGTTGCGCCGGTTTGTTGTACCCGGTAAAGCGGTGGTATGAAACTGTCAGGAGCGTGCCATGAACCCTGGCTTTCTGCTCGCATACCTGATCGACGGCCTGCTGATAGGCTTTGTCTATGGCATCGCCGCAATGGGTTTGACCCTGATCTGGGGTGTGATGAACGTGATCAATCTGGCGCATGGACCAATTATCGCCCTGGGGATGTTTGGGGTATATCTGCTCTATACCGGCGCCCATATCAATCCCTATCTTGCCCTGCTGATCGTCGCAGCGGTCGGGTTAGGGGGTGGGTTCATGATTTACTGGATCGCCATCCATCGCGTCATTAACGCCCCTCATCTGTCAACCCTGCTCGCCACGTTCGCTGTCAATATGATCATTATCGGGCTTGGCACAGCGGCCTTCAGCACCTCGCCATACACGATGGACTTCTCACTGGGGAGTCTGACGCTTGGTGTGGTGACGATCCAGGGCACCCGTATCGTGGCTGCGCTCGCTGCCATCCTGGTCACCGGCGGGTTGTACCTGTTCCTCTATCGCACCGCAACCGGCAAGTATGTGCGCGCAGTTGCCAATAACCGGGCTGCCGCCGAATTGATGGGCATCCCTTCGGCGCGTATCCTGGCGCTCAGTTTTGGCCTTGGCACCTTGTTGGCAATGGTGTCTGGCGGGCTGATTGCAACGTTCTTTCCTTTTACCATCCTGTCGGGCGGCGCCTATGAGCTGAAGAGTTTCGTCATAGGCGTGCTCGGTGGGTTGGGCAATCCGCTGGGCGCCCTGGCTGGCGGTTTGATCCTCGGCCTGTTTGAGGGGATCATTCCGGCGTTTGTTCCCAACACCTGGGTGCCGGTGTTTGAGTTCTTGCTGTTTGTCCTGATCCTGCTGGTGCGGCCGACCGGCCTGTTTGGAGCAAAACGATGAAAGATCAACAGCAGTCGAGTGTTGCGCTCCCCTTGCCAGCGGGCCGCGCGGCGTACGCGCTGGGAGTCTGGCGTAATCCAGGCTTGTGGCTCGTTCTGGCGGTGGTCGGCCTGGTCGGAGCGTACCCGATCATCACCAACCAGGCCGCCACTCGTGAGGCGATATTCACGACATTATTGTCGATCGCTCTGGCGTCAAGCCTGAACATTCTGCTGGGCTACACCGGCTATGTCAGCTTTGGCCATGTGGTCTTCTTCGGGTTGGGCGGCTATCTCGGCATGTACCTGCTGAACAGCGGGGTGGGCCTGCCGGTGGCCGTCCTGGCTGGTGGGATGATCGCGGGGTTGTTGGCCTTTCTGCTCGGCTCGGCAATCTTGCGGTTACGCGGCGCCTATTTTGCGCTCGCAACGATCGGCATCAATGAGGCCATGCGCACCTTTATCAGCAATTTTGGGCCTTTCGGTGGACCCACAGGCATCTCGCTCAATTTTGCCGTATACAAGCCCTATGGCGGTGCGGCTCAGGCCCTCTGGTTGACCTACTACAGCCTGCTCAGCCTGACGCTGGTGGCAATTGTGCTCAGCTTTCAGGTCAAGCACAGTAAGTTTGGGCTGGGATTGCGGGCTATTCGCGAAGACGAGGACGCTGCCGAAGTGATGGGGGTCATAACGCCGCGCGCCAAGACGTGGGCGTATGTGCTCTCGGCGATCATTCCTGGGATGGCCGGCGTCTTGTTCTTCTTCAAGAATGGCAATATCGAACCTCTCGATGCCTTTCGCCTGCATTTCTCCATCGAGCTGCTGGTGATGGTGATGCTCGGCGGTCAGGGAACCGTGCTGGGGCCCGTGCTCGGCGCGGCTGGATACCAGCAACTGCGTGGGTTCTTGCTGACCAATCCAACGTTCAAGGATTATCAACTGGTGCTGGCGGGCGCCTTGCTGCTACTGATCGTGCTCTTCATTCCTGCCGGCGCCATCGGGTGGTTACGTGCACGCTTTCCGCGCCTGCGGCGCGTGCTGCCATAAGAGGGTTGTATGCTCCTTCATGTCCACAATGTCAGCAAGAGCTTTGGCGGGTTGCAGGCGCTGAACGACGTTTCGTTTGAACTGCCCGAAGGACAGATCCTGGGGCTGATCGGTCCGAATGGCGCAGGGAAGACGACCCTGTTCAATGTCATTAATTGCGTCTATCCCCCGACCACGGGCCGGGTGACGTTTCGTGGCGCGGACGTGACCGGCAAGAAGCCGTACGATGTGTCCCGCATGGGCATGGCCCGGACCCACCAGATCGTTCGCCCGTTGAGTGAGTTGACGGTGCGCGAGAATGTGATGGTAGGCGCCTGCTACGGCAGTCATGGCCACCGCTTGCGTGAGGCGGCCCAGATTGCCGATGAGGTGTTGGCCTTTATCGGGTTGGGCGAACGCGCCGATCAACTGGCCGGGAGCTTGAATGTGGCCCAGAAGAAGCGCCTGGAGTTGGCACGAGCCCTGGCAGCACGACCGCAACTCTTGCTCCTCGATGAGGTGCTGGCCGGTCTGAACCCTTCAGAGGTCGGCGCGATGGTCGAGACCATCCAGCATATTCGCGAGACGGGCGTGACGATCATTATGATCGAGCACCTGATGCATGCCTTGATGAAACTGGCGGATTATGTGCTGGTCCTCGAATTTGGGGAACTGATTGCCAGCGGTACCCCGGAAGAGGTGACCAGCAATCCGGCGGTGATCGAGGCGTACCTCGGGGATCCGAAACTGGCGGAAGGCTTGATGGATTCAGCATGACAGCAGACTATGGTTCCAGGCAGGTCGAGAATCTGCCTGGACACCTGACAATGAGGATATCGGTATGGCATTGCTCGAGATCCGTGATGTCCACGCCGGGTATGGGGAAGTCCAGATCCTGTGGGGCGTTACGATGAAGCTGGAACCAGGCAAGTTGACCTGTCTGGTGGGGGCGAATGGGGTTGGCAAGACGACGCTGCTGCGCACCGTCGTCGGGTTGCTCCGTCCATCGAGCGGTACGATCCAGTTCGATGGTCAGGATGTGAGCCGTCTTCCGGCGTATACAAAGGCTGACCTGGGCCTGGTGCTGGTGCCGGAGGGTCGCCAGTTATTCACCGATATGACGGTGATGGAGAACCTGGAGATGGGCGCTACCGTGGGGCGCGCCCGGAAGGAGATCAAAGCCAACCTCGAGCGCGTCTTTGAGATGTTCCCGCGCCTGAAAGAACGCCAGCATCAACGTGCCGGCACGATGAGCGGCGGAGAGCAACAGATGCTGGCCGTGGCCCGCGGCCTGATGGCCGCGCCGAAGTTGCTGATGATCGACGAATTGTCGCTGGGCCTCTCGCCCGTCTTGACGCTGCAGCTGTTCGAGACGATCCGCAAGCTGAAGCAGACCGGTCTGACGATCTTGCTCGTCGAGCAAAATGTGCAGATGGCGCTGGCAGTCAGTGACTATGGCTATGTCCTGGCCCACGGTAAGACTGCCCTTGAGGGTTCATCGCGCGAACTGGTGCATAATACGCATGTGCGCGAGGCGTATTTGGGGTTATAATGATCCCCTCCTGGTCGCTATGAGCTGCTTGCGTTTGGGAACCCACGATGAGCCAGTCGCCAATTCAACTTACCCCCATTGACACCCTCCACGAGCTGACCGAGATGAACCGGAAGCTGGTGCAGGGTATGCGCACCCTCAGCCGTCTGCGCCACGATGACATCCAGGTTGGCACCACCCCCAAAGAGCCAGTCTACCGCGAGGACAAGCTGGTGCTCTACCGCTATACCCCGCTGGTCGAGCGGCCATTTCCCATCCCCATCCTGATCGTGTATGCCCTCGTCAACCGCCCGGCCGTCGCCGACCTGCAGCCCGACCGCTCGCTGGTGCGCAATTTGCTGGCCCAGGGGATGGACGTCTACCTGATCGACTGGGGCTACCCCTCACGGGCCGACCGCTATCTGACCCTTGAAGACTACATCGCCGGCTACCTCGACACCTGCGTAGACGTGGTCCGTGAGCGCCACGGCCGCGACACGATCAACCTGCTGGGCATCTGCCAGGGGGGCACGTTCTCGGTCTGCTATGCGGCACTGTATCCTGAGAAGGTTAAAAATCTGACGGTTATGGTCGCGCCGATCGACTTCCACGCCACCCAGGAGGGGCGCAGCGGCCTGCTGAACCTGTGGGGGCTGGGGCTCGACGTGGACCAGCTGGTCGAGGCGACTGGCAATATCCCCGGCGAGCTGATGAATTTCGGCTTCGTGATGCTCAAGCCGCTCCAGCTCAACTTCCAGAAGTACCTCGACGCTCTCGAGGTGATGGACGATGAGCAGAAGCTGCTCAACTTCCTGCGCATGGAAGAGTGGATCTTCGATAGCCCGGACCTGGCGGGTGAGGCCTTCCGCCAGTTCATCAAGGACTTCTTCCACGCCAACAAACTGGTGCGCGGCGAGGTCGAGATCGGCGGGCGCCGGGTGGACCTGCGCCGGCTGACCATGCCGGTGCTGAACATCTACGCCGAGCAGGACCACCTGGTGCCACCGCCCTCGTCGATTGCCCTCGGCGACTACGTGGGCACGACGGACTATACCCTGCGCGCCTTTCCCGTCGGCCACATCGGCATGTACGTCAGCGGCAAAGCCCAGCGCGACCTCGCCCCCACGATCGCCACCTGGCTCAAGGCCCGCGCCTGAGGTGCGAAGGTGCGGAGCCATAACGTGTCCGTGCAGAACCTGCGCTGAGGTCTGGACGCGCAATGGCGGCGGGCTCATCGGCCGGTCGTCGCAGCTGCAGCGTACAACCTGGCCAGCGCCGCCCCGTCCCCGGCACTTCAAGACCATGCGGAGGTGCTGCTGCATGGGCGGGCGTGTAGCAGGTGGATCAGGGCCACCGCTGGCGCGCTGAGCACGATGAGCCACCCGCCAGGCCAGAAGATCAGAATCACGGCGTAGGGCTGCATCAGGGGCAGAATCACGAGCAGCGCCTGTGCAGCGACCACCGGTGCAACCAGAAACCAGTACGCCGTGATCTGGGTGTGCTCGCACGCCACGCGTGTGGTGGCGACAGCACTCACGATGATCAGGCAGATCGCAACGAACGCCCCGCCGATGATCAGCACCGGCATGGTCATCGTGCTGAATGCGCGGCTCACAACGGCAAGGATCAGCAGCCAGAGCCCGACCATATCAACACCGAACCAGGCTACCACCCCCCAGGGCTTGATCTGCCCCTCACGGTCTGCGCACCAACCCATAGCACACCTCCCGCGGCGGCAGCGTATCGGCTATCCCTTCGGCTATGCTCAGGGCAGGCGGCTATCGGCTCTGTTCACCTCAGGCGACAGTCACGCGGCACCCGCAGCGCAGGTCGATCGTGATGGGGGCGGTGAGCGATCGCCGCGCAGCATCGGGCGTGTCGTGGTAGACCGCGCCGCTACGTGGGTCAACGATCAGCACGTCCTGGAGGCCATAGGCGAGATAGAACGGCGCGCCATCGCTGTGATCGAGCCAGCGACGTTTTAGGGCTTTGTGATGCTGGTGCCGGAGACGGGACTCGAACCCGTAAGGGGTTACCCCCAGCGGTTTTTAAGACCGCAGCGTTTGCCATTTCGCCACTCCGGCGTCACCCCCGCACCTCCAGGTACTGCCCGGCGCACCAGCCCTCGCCCAGCGGGCTCTGGACCTGCCACCAGGTCTCGCCGTTGAGCTCGACCGGGCCGCCCACCACCGTCACGGCGCTGCCCGGTCCGAGGCCGTAGACCAGCGGGTTGCCGGGGCTTTCACCCGGCTGGGCCAGGACCCGCAGCAGCTCGATGTCGCCCCGCACATAGGCGATCTGTCCTGGCGCGAGGCCCGGCCCCGGCTGGGCTTCGCCCGGCGGCGCCGCGGTGGTGAGCTGCGGCGCACCAGCCGGCCGCCCGTCCGCCGTGGCCAGCACCGCGGTGGGCACGAGCGGGGCCGCGCCCCGTTGCTGCAGGCTGATCGAGATCACCGTGCCTACCAGAAAGATGCTGAGTACGATCAGCACCGGCAACAGCCAGGCCGGCCCGCCCGTCCAGGACAGGCTCGCTCCGCGGCGGTGCGATGCTGCGTTGAGCTGCCGCGCCAGCGGTAGCTCACTGGTGGCGCGGCTCGGGCGCGCCCGCCCGAGGTAGCGCGCAAGCTCCGCATCGGGGTAGACTGTCCGTTCCCGCGGCGGGGTTGCCGCGCCGCGCGCGGCCCCACCCACGCTGCCCAGCAGCGTGCTCGTCTCAGCCGGGGACGGCGCACGCTCGCGGCGGCCCGCGGTGGTGGTGAGCGCCCTGTGCGTGACCTCCGCCGCGGGCTCCTCGGGCGGGGTGACCAGCACGCCATAGCGAGGCAGCAGGCGCGCGGCCAGCCGCCGGTAGGCGTCGATCGTCTCGCCGGCGACGACCACCTGCTCGCCGTGGGCGATGCGCCCGCGCAAGCGGTGCATGCGCCGCACCCCCTCGGCTTCGGCCGGGCTCAGCGGCGCCTGGCTGACCGTCGTCAGCGCTGCCACGAGCGCGGGCAACGGTTCGTAGGCTGCGGGCAGCCCCAGCCGCAGGCCGTGGGCGCGCAGCACGTCCTCGACACTGCCGTGCAGGCTCAGCAGCGCCAGTTCCGGCGGCCCCCGCCGCAGGCGGCCCAGGGCCAGCGTATACTTCGTCCGCGCCGAGTCGAGCAGCGCCAGTGGATGCGGGGTTGTGTCGTCGTCCTGGCTGGTCATCTGGTCCTCACGCGCCCAGCTCCGCCTCCAGCAGCGCACGGGCGACCTGCGGATTGGCCTGCCCGCGGGTGGCGCGCATCATCTGGCCGACAAGGAACTGGATAGCACTGGTCTTGCCGCCGCGGTACTCGGCCACCACCTTCGGGTTGGCGGCGATCACCTCGCGGGCCACGGCGACCAGGGCATCGCTATCGCTGATCTGCGTCAGCCCGCGCTCGGCCACCAGCTGCGCCGGGTCGGCCCCGCTGTCGAAGCACTCCTCGAAGAGCTGCTTGGCCACGCCGCGGTTGATGCTGCCCTTCGCCACCAGGTCGATCAGGGTCGCGATGTGGGCTACGGGCATGCGCTCAGCGATACGCCCCGCCGGCTCGCTCCGCTCCTTCAGCAGGCGGAAGCCCTCGTTCAGCACCCAGTTGGCCACGTCTTTCGGTGTGCCGCCCACCCCCTGTGCCGCGGCCACCGCCGCCTCGAAGTAATCGGCGATCGCGCGCTCCAGGGTGAGCAGGTCGGCATCCTGCGGACTCAGCATGTACACGGCCTCGAAGCGCGCCCGCCGAGCATCGGGCAGCTCCGGCAACTCGGCGCGCCGCGCCGCGATCCACTCGCTGCTCAACACCAGCGGCGGGATGTCCGGCTCGGGGAAGTAGCGGTAGTCGTGGGCGAACTCTTTCGAGCGCTGGCCCACCGTCTCGCCGCGAACCTCGTCCCAGCCGCGCGTCTCCTGGGGGATCACGCCGCCGGCCTCCAGCACGGCGATCTGCCGCTGGATCTCAAAGGCCAGCGCCCGCTCGACAAAGCGGAACGAGTTGATGTTCTTGATCTCGACCTTCGACCCGTGGCTCGTCTGGCCCAGCGGGCGCACGCTCACGTTGGCGTCGCAGCGCAGCGCGCCTTCCTCCAGGTTGCCGCTATTGACCCCGATCCAGACCAGGATCTGCCGGATTTTCTCGAAGGTGAGCCGTGCCTCTTCCGGGGTGCTGATGTCGGGGCGGCTCACGATCTCCATCAGCGGCACACCGCTGCGATTGTAGTCGATCAGCGAGGAGCCGTCGTCCGCATGGACCAGCCGGCCGGTGTCCTCTTCGATGTGCAGCCGCTCGATCCCTATCCGCCGCGTGGTCCCCGAGGGCAAGCGGATCTCGACCCATCCGTCGGAGCAGAGCGGCTCGTCGTACTGGGTGATCTGAAAGCCTTTCGGCAGATCGGGATAGGGGTAGGACTTGCGGCTGAAGACCGAATGCGTGTTGACCGTGCAGTTCAGGGCCAGGCCCGAGCGGGCCGCATACTCAATGGCCCGGGCGTTCACCACCGGCAGCGCGCCCGGCAACCCCAGACTCACCACCGAGACCCGGCTGTTCGGCGGGCTGCCCGCGTAGTCGGCGCTGCAGCCATCGAACATCTTTGAGACGGTGCGCACCTGGGCGTGGATCTCCAGGCCGATGGTCGTAAGATACTCAGGCATGGCTTCTCTGATCATTGGCGTTGCCCTGCCGTATTGTAGCACAAGCCCGCTGAATGCTTCGGTCCCGTACGCGAAAAGCTCCAGACCAGCCGTTTATGTCGGTGCATTCCGAGATTACATTTTCGTCATCGCCGGCCGGCGCACACGGTGGTTGGCGCCGGTCTCGTCGGGGAGGTGGTCATGACGGCACCTGCGCGCTGGCGCCTGCTGGCCCTTGTTGCCGCGCTTGTGCTTTTGACACTGGTGCTCGCCGCGTTGCCGCTGCCCGCCGCCCTCGCCCAGCCGGGCCGGGTGACGCGGGTCTATGTGTTGCGGGGCGGCGATGCGTCCTCTGATAACGCGGTCGTCCAGGCGCTCCGTGCCCGTGGCCTCGACGTGGTCAGCGGCGTCGAGACGCCCGCCTTCGATGGCACGCAGGTCCGGCTGCGCGATTTCGACGTGCTGGTTGTGCTCTACACGCAGAACTGGCAGACCCCGCCGCTCGAGGCCGGGCTTCAGGCGATTGAGGACTTCGTCGATCAGGGTGGCGCCCTGGTCACCGGGGAGTGGTTCGGCTGGCGTGGCCGCCTCGCTGCACTGATGCCGGCGATTAACTGCGGCTGGAACAGCGCCGCAAGCACCGCCTATACGCTGGTCGCACCATACCCCGCTGTCAATCAGGATCTGCCTAGCTCGTTTGCCGTCAACCTGGCCAGCTTTTCCGGCAGCGAGGCCTGCCTCCAGCCGCGCCCCGAGGCCAGCGTGCTCTACCGCAGCAGCAATGGTGGTGGGCGCGACGGCGGCGGCGCCGGGCTCGTGGCCTGGAACTACGGGCGCGGGCGGGTCGTCCAGTTCTCGACCCTGATCAGCGCCACCGAGCTGGCAAACGCAGCGTATCGCTCCCTCTTCCAGAATGTGGTAAGCTGGACGGCAGCAACCAGAGATACGACCCCACCCGAGATCCGCGAGCTTACCGCCCGCGACGCCGGCCTGCTGCTCGCTGGCCGTGAGGCAACGCTCAGTTTCAGCGCCAGTGACAGCGGCGGCTCCGGGCTGGGCGCTTACTTTATTCTTGAGCAGGTCTTCAGCGGGAATCTGGCCAGCGCCTGGACGGTGGCCCGGACCAGCGGCTGGCAGCCGTACCAGCCTTCGGGCGTAAACCTGACCTGGACACTCAGCGACCAGCCCGGGGTCCACTATCTCCAGGTCTATGTCGCCGACCGGGCCGGTAATATCAGCCGCCAGCCCGGGGTGGTTCTGCTCAACTATCGGCCCGCCCTGGTCCCCATCGGCCAGGATGAGATCCATATCTACCGCTTCACGCCCGGCGCAGACCGCCGCACACAGCTACGCATGGATGTGGGCGCCGGCAACCCTGATCTCTATGTCTTTGGCCCGGGGCTCAGCTTCAATCCCGAGTCCGATGCCGCCGTCGAGGAGACGCCACCCTTCGTCGCCCAGGCGGGCGTCTACCAGGTCGAGGTTGAGGGCTATCAATCCGGCAGCTACCGCCTGAGCCTGATCCTCGACCCACCGCTCGCTGGAGCTGTCGACCAGCCAGCCGGGCTGGAGCGGCGGCCACGCATCAGTGTGCTGGCCCTGAACCCGCCGGAGCCGGCCAACAACCTGGAGGTTCTGCCCGGCGCGCCGGTGCTGGCCGGGCTCAGCACAACGATCTACCTGCCTATCCTGCGCCAGTAAGGGACGCGGAAGCTTTTGAGCATCCAGGCCTCATGTTGTCATGCTGCGCGCAGCGAAGCATCTCGACCGAGAACCTTCGCGGAGTGTACCCTGAGCGTAGCCGAAGGGTGTACCCTGAGCGCAGCCGAAGGGTGTACCCTGAGCGTAGTCGAAGGGTGTACCCTGAGCGTAGCCGAAGGGTGTACCCTGAGCGTAGCCGAAGGGCTCAGGGTGACAGGGTGGCAGCGACGGGACAATCAAAACGATCCGCGTCCCTAACTGGCTAATGGCGTTGCCCGCCTTCCCGACGGGCGCGCACGATTGCGATGTCAGAGGAGTTGCAGCCGATCATTCCGTGGGGCTCGTTCCTGCCATACCACGTGGCCCGCAGGCTCACGCTTGAGCCGTCGGCGCCGCTGCATGCGCACGCGCAGCAGTTGCCGGCGGTGGCGCTCTCCGCCGATATGGATGGCTTCACTGCGCTCAGCGAGGCCCTGAGCGGCGCCGAGGCAGGCGCTGCGACGCTGGCCGGGGTGCTCAATGCCTTCTTTGCGCCGCTGATCGCGCTCATCCAGTCCTACGGCGGGATCGTCGATGCCTTCAACGACGAGACACTCACCGCGTTCTTTCCCCACACCTCCGGCGACCGCCCGGCGGCTGCCCGCCGCGCGGTGGCCTGCGCCCTGGCCGTGCAGGCCCACGCTGGCCGCTTTGCGAGCGTTGAAGTCGGAGCGGGCGTCTATTCTCTGCTGATGCGGATCGGCATCGCCAGTGGATCGCTGGCCACCGCCGTCGTCGGCGACCCGGCCAGCCGCGTTGCGAGCCTGCTCGCCGGCAGGGCGCTTGACCAGGCGGCCGTCGCCGCCGCCTGCGCCGGCCCCGGCGAGGTGGTGGTCCACGCCGACCTGCTGCCCGAGCTCGGCGCCGTGCGGGTGGAGCCCCGCGATCGGGTGCCCAGCGCGGCGCGCTTCTTTGCCATTTTGCGGAGCGCTACCATCCCTGATCCCGACCCACTCGACCCGCTGCTACCCCTCCCGCCTGCCGCGGTCGCGCAGGTTGCCGCCTTCTTGCCACCGGCGCTCGCCCGGCGCCTCCGCACCGGGCAGGCCAGCCCCGCGCCCGAGTACCGCGCGGTGAGTGTGATCAGCCACAGCTTTTCCCCGGGCGCCGCCGAGCGTGAGCCACCGCTGGACGCGGCCCTCCAGGCCTATCTGGCCGCCGTGTTCAACATTGTTGCGCGCCATGAGGGCTACGTAAGCACACTGACGCTGAGCGCGCTGGGCAGCCAGTCGCGCATTCTCTTCGGGACACCCCTTGCCCACGACGACGATGCCGCCCGCGCGCTACGCTGCGCACTCGAGTTGCGCGCGCTCGCCGGCGCGACCGCCCGCCTCGGTATCGCTAGCGGCACGCTCTTCGCCGGCCTGACCGGCTCGGCGACGCGCAAGGCGTACCTGGTCATCGGTGATGCGGTCAGTCTGGCGACCGACCTGATGCATGCCGCTGCGCCCGGTGAGATCCTGGTCGCCGATGGGGCCCGCCGTGCCGGCCATGGCGCCTTTCTCTACGCTGCCGCTCGCCCGATCCAGCTGCGTGGCCGCGCGCACCCCGTGACGGCTCAGGCGCTCACCGGGCTGGGAGACGCGACGCCGACGCCCGATCCGGCGCCAGCCAGTGCCGCGCCGCCCCTGGTCGGGCGTGCTGCCGAGCTCGCGCGCCTGGACCGGGCGCTCGACGAGGCCCTGGCCGGCGTGGGGCAGATCCTGGCCCTCAGCGGCCCACCCGGGGTCGGCAAGTCGGCCCTGGCCGCGCACCTGCTGGCCGAGGCGCGCACCACGAGCGCCATCTGCCTGCGCGGCGCCGGTCGCGCCTATCCTGCGACCGGTCACTATGTGGCCTGGACGCCGATCCTCTGCGGCATCCTCGGCCTCCCGACCAACGATCTGAGCGCCGAGCATGTCGCTCACGCGGAAGCCCGGCTGCGTGTGCTCGACCCGCGGCTGCTGGCGCGGCTCCCGCTGCTGGCAACGCTCACCGGGTTGCCGGTCGCCGCCAATGAGGTGACGGCGGGGCTGGAGCAGGAGGCCCGCCGTGCGGCCACCGAGACCCTGGCGGTCGACCTGATCGTCGCCGCCGCCGCCGAACGCCCGCTCGTGATCGTGCTCGATGACTGCCAGTGGCTCGACCCGCTCGCCCGCGATCTGCTCGTGGCCGTGGCGCGCCGTTGCGCCAGCCTGCCCGTCCTGCTGGTGCTGGCCTACCGCAGCGCCCCCGCCGCCCACGAGGACTGGCTGGCGCCCCTGCAGGCCGCCCAACTCGCCCGGCTGCACGAGCTCCGCCTGGGCAATCTGGCGCCCGCCGAGGCGGCCACGCTGGTCGCTCAGGAGTTGCGCCGCCACTATGGCCCGGCGAGCGCAACACCCGCCGCGCTCATCGAGCGGGTGCTGGAGCGGACGCAGGGCAACCCCTGCTTCATCGTCGAACTGGTCCGCTACCTCCACGCACGCGGGGTCGAGCCAGGGGATGCCGACGGTGACAGCCTGGAGTTGCCCGCGCGCCTCGAGGACCTGGTGCAGCGCCGCATTGAGCAGCTGGATAGCGGCGCGCGCGCGGTGATCGAGGTCGCCAGCGTGCTCGGCCAGGAGTTCAACCCCACCTGGCTGGCCGGTATCTACCCTGACAGCCAGGCGAAGGCGCAACTCGACCGCGGGCTGGCGGAGTTGCAGCGCAGCGAGTTGGCCGGGCCTGGCCACAACGGCCGCGAGCCCGCCTACCTGTTCCGCCACGTGATCACCCGCGAGGTGGCCTACGAGCGCCTCACCCCCGCGCTGCGCAGCGAGCTTCACGCCCGCGTCGGTAGCTTCATCGAACGGACCTATGCCCACGACCTGGAGCGGTTCGTCGAGGTGCTGGCCCATCACTACAGCCGGAGCGACAACCGCGAGAAGCAGCGCGAATACCTGCAGCGCGCCGGTTTGGCCGCCCAGGCCGCCTTCGCCAATGAGGCCGCGATCGGGTTCTACGAGCGCCTGCTGCCCCTGCTGCCGCTCGACGAGCGCGCCGACGTGCTGCTACGGCTCGGCGTGGTCTTGCGCCACCTCGGGCGCTGGGAGGCCGCCGAGGCCCGCTTCCTTGAGGCCCTGGAACTGGCCTGCAACCCGCTCGGCGCCGCCCGCGCCCGGCTCGAACAGGGCGACCTGCTACGCCGCCGTGGCGATCCCGCCGCCGCCGACTGGCTCGAGGCCGCCCGCCAGGCCTTCGCCGCCATCGGCGACCAGGCCGGGGTCGCCGAGAGTGAGAGCCAGCTGGGCCTTATGGCCCTGACGCGCGGTGAGTACGCCCGCGCACTTACAGCGTTTGAGACGGCCTTCGGCCTGCTCGCCCCTGAGAGCGCGCGCCAGGCCCGCTGCAGACTGCTCGTCAACCAGGGCGCCGTCTACTGGAGCATGGGCGACCTGGATCGCGCCCAGGCGTGTTTCGCGCAGGGCCTGGAGCTTGCAGCAGAGGTCGGCAACCGCCAGTACCTGGGCGTCATCGTCGGCAACCTGGGCGGCATCTACCACCTGCGCGGCGACTACGGGCGCGCCCTCGACTGCTACACCCAGAAGCTGCAGTGTGCGCTCGAGATCGGCGATCGCCTGGAGCTGAGCATCAGCCTCGGCAACATGGGCAACATCTACGAGGACCAGGGCGAGTTGAGCCGGGCAGAGAGCTGCTACCTGCGCAGTCTCGCGATCGCGCTCGACCTGCGCGACCGCATGGGCGTCGGTATGGCACTGCTGGGCCTTGGCACCGTCGCCGAGGCCGAGGGGCGCGCCGCCGAGGCCGAGAACCTCATTGTCCGGGCCGAAGCCTGCTTCGTCGCAATGGAGGCGGCCTACGAGCTCGCCGACTGCCGCAGCACGCGCGCCGAGCTGGCGGCGCGGCGCGGCGCCCACACGATGGCGCGCGCCCTGCTCGCTGAGGCGCTGACCCTCGCCCGCGCGTGCGGCAACGACGAGGTGGCGCACCGCTGCGCCGTGCGCGCCATCGAACTGGACCACCAGCGCGGCGCCCTGGGTGCCGATGCTGCGGTTGGCGCGCTGCGCACCTTGCTGCCCGGCTGCGCCAGCGATGAATGCCGCGCCGACGTGCTCGCTGCCATCGTGCGCATCGATGGCGCCCAGGCCGCGGCCCGCGCCGGGGCCTCGGGGCTCTACCGCGCGCTGCATATGACCACGCCCAGGGCACGCTACCGCGAGGCCTACATGGCGCTCATGGGAGTGGCACTGCCCGCCCCGATGCCACTGCCCGCACCGCCCACCGGCGCGACCGGGCGCGTCCCCGCCCGCGAACCCCTCCTGCAACGCGCCGACGAGTTCCTCGCCACCCTCCAGGACAGCGTGCCGATCGGGCGAACCTGGTGAGGGCTGAGGGCTCCTGAAGGCTGAGGGCTGAGGGCTGAGGGCTGCGGGGCGGGGGGGGGGGGGGGGGGGGGGGGGGGGGGGG
>JACAEO010000357.1 GCA_013388805.1 Chloroflexota bacterium | reverse complement strand
TCACGGATCCTGCCTTCGAGCAGATCAGCCCGGTGCTGGCGATCACGCTCAAGTTGCTCGGCTGGGCTGGGTGAGACTGGCCCCATCTGAGCAAATTCTTCACGCAATTGGGCCAGGCGTTCCCATGCCTCACGCGAGCGACGGCCTGAGTCATCTGGCTCGACCGCCAGTTCTTGTACCACCTGGGCCACAAAGCGCGCCCGGGTTGGGCGGTCAAGCCGACGAACCAGTTCAAGCGCCTGCTCATACTCAGTCGTTATGGTCATGCAGCCCTCCAATCCTGAGCGATCAGTGATCAGGTAGATCAGTTTCCGCGTAGCTTGATTCTACACTGCTTCTGAAAAAGGTCAACGGATGCCTCCAGAACGACCCCGCTGCCATGGCGCCAGTGATTGCACGGGTACGCGCCTACGAACAGGCCGTGGCTTAAACACAATTGAGCCGGCTGCATTCAGCGTCGTAATCGCTGCCGTGCAGTCGGCCGCCGCGCCACAACCTTGCAGGGCTGCAAGATCAATCCTGATCGACCGATGCCATTCCAACACCATGAACACCGCCGGCGACACGTTGCTTGATCGGCGCCGAATCGAGATGCCGCGTCGCATCCATGCAAGATCAGCCGGCCTATGTATCCACAGCTTCGAAACCGCGCTCGACCTGGTCAACCTGACGATGACCTCGATTCCGATCACCGCGGCGGCCCTCGCTGAAGCCAGCGGGCTCACCGTCGCGGAGATCACCCAGCCCGATGAACCCAGATATCAACGAACGAGAGGACACTCATGACTCAGACAGCACCACCAACCACTGACGGCGCCCAGAGCCAGCAGTTCATGCTGTTCGACCTGGGCGAGACCATCACCCCGCCTGCGGCGGTAGAACCGCCACCACAGCGTGAGACCACGCCGTCCGCCACTCGCAGCAACAAGCGCAGCCAGCGCCCTACGGCAATAGCCGGCACTCAGCCAACGCTGACAGCTCCGGTCCGCCTGGATATCATACCGATTCTGCTTGATAGCATCGCATTAGCTCACCTCCACACCTCCACAGCTCTACAGCTCTACAAAGCCCTGTGTGGAGCTGTCGAGCTGTGGAGATGAGCGGAACAATGCGGGATTGCCAATTCCACTTGGTATCACGCCGACGCCGACGCTGCCCGAGCTTCCGCCGCTGCAGCTCGCCGCCGTGCGCACCGCACTCTGCCAGGCCCTCGCTGCACAGGCCCAGGCCGCCTACCAGACGTTCCTGGCGGGCCAGCCCGACGACCAGAATCGGCTTGCAATCGACATACCTCTCGATCGCATCGCGGCCGCCGCGCAGCTGCTCCTCGACTCGCCGGCGCTCAACGCCGCCGTGAGCCTGCTGGCGCTGGGCGCCACGCTCACGCAGCGCACGTAGCTTTTCAGTACGCTCGTAGCACACAGCAGAGGGCCAGCGCCGGAAGGTGCTGGCCCTTTTGGTTTGCCGAACAAGGTTTGCCGGTCGATCGTGATAGCCTCTGGCGAGATCCCATTCACAGTGGCGCTGGAAATTGCCCCAAAACACGCTCTCGATTATCATGAGGCGCATCGCCCGTGTTCGACGTAATTCGCCATTCAGGCTGAGAAATGCTGATGCGCACCATACGGCCTACTGCCAGCATCTTGCTCGCCCTCGCGCTGCTTGTCGCGCTGCTGCTCGGCGCGCTCAGCCCTGCCACTGCGCAGCAGCCCGCGCCGACGGCCACAGCAGTTCCGGCAACCTCCACGCCCACCGTGGCGCCGCCCACGCCGACAGCGGCGCTGCCCGCGCCCACCGTACCTGCCACACCCGGCCCGCTTCCAACACCGACACCAACAACCGGGGAGCTGTTCATTGAGCTGGTCTTCGGCAAAGATCGCGCAGCGATCCTGAGAAAGCTATGGCAGCGCTTATGGTGGCTGGCGGTTCTGGCCGTCGTGCCGTTGGTCGCTATCCCATTTGTCTGGAAACCGGTAGGCGAGTGGATCCAGGAAGGGATCAAGGCGCGATTGAAGCGGGCTCAAGGCAAGCAGCAAGCGCGAGAAGACAAGCGAAAGAGGCAAGAAGAACTCCAGCAATCTACAGAGGTCTATCTTGATGGCCTGGGCAAAGAGCTTGAACTAACTGAGGTCATCCCGATCCCCAATGCCTACGCCGCTATCGCCACGCACGACTACGTGCCGCTCCAGGTCGCCCGGCCAGGAGCCACGGTCGGCGAAGCTGTGTTTGCGGCGCTTGGCGCGGATCAATCGCCACGCGGTCTCCTGCTCGTCGGCGCTGCCGGCAGTGGGAAGTCGCATACGCTGCGCTATACGGCGCTGCGCCTCGCCGAAGCCTGGCCGCGTCTTCCGGATGATGTCGCAGCAACGCTTGGCTTGCAGACAGGTGCGTCCCTCTTGCCGGTGTACGTGCGCCTGCAGGATCTGCCGCGCTGCCAGCAAGAGCTGCGGGGGCAACACAAAAAAGAGCCTACAATCCTGCAAACAATTGATTATCATCTTCACCGCCGGCTTGCAGGGGAAGGCGTGTCGATCGTTGAAGAGTTCATTTCATCGCATGTCGCTGCAAAAAATGAGCGCTGCCTGTTTCTATTTGATGGGCTGGATGAAATCGATGATACGCATCAGCGTCATACGGTTCAAGGACAGATCGCTCGTTTGCTGCGCGACGAGCCAGACCACGTCTACGTGGTAACGGCGCGCCCCCTGGCCGACCAGACCCTCGTCGGCAGCGGTTTCACGCAACGCGAGTTGCTCCCACTTCAGCCCGACCAGATGCAGCGTATTCTGTTCTACTGGTATCGCGCTGAGTGTGGTGCGACGCCAACGGCTGAGGATCAGGCGCGCGCCAACCAGGCGGCAAGCGAGCTGCTGAAGATGCTTCGGAGCGATGCCGATCTTGAGCCGATGGCCGCCAACCCTTTGTTTCTGACGGCGATGGCGCGGATGGCGACGACCGGTGTGGGGTTGCCGGCTGCTCGCGCACAGAAGTATGATCGCTTGATCGATTTGCTGCTTGAATGGCGTCGTAACCGGATGAGCAAGGCTGCTACAGATAACCTGTTCCCTGTTGATCACCGCGTTGCGCTTGACGAACTGAGCCGCTTCGCCGCCTGCATGCTGCTGACCGGGCGCACCGATCTTTCAATCGAGGCTTATTCAGGAGGCCCATGCGTCCCGAAGCTCCCAAAACGCGCTGAAGGTGCGACCGCGCCTGGCGCCTCCGATCTAGAACGCCTCTTTCGTTCGATCGTCCGCCATACGGGATTGCTCCACGAGGAAGCTGATCGCTACCGCTTCAGTTTCACGTTCCGCGACTATCTTGCGGCCTGCTTCCTTGCCCGCTGGCCCGATGGTACGCAACCCGATGTTACGCAGCGGTTTCTCAACCATTATCATGAGCCGGGCTGGCGCACCCCGATTGTATTGAGCACTGGCTACTGGGCGCACAAACTCCTGAGCTTCGAACCGCCAAAGAAACTGATCGCGGCGTTGCTCGACCGGGACCCAGAGGCGCGTCTCCTTGCCGCCGAGGCGCTCGGTGAAGCGGTATCGGCAGGTATTGTTCCGGATCTTGAGCGCCTACGCCGCAGAACGGTGGAGCAGCTCCATATCCTGAAGGATCAGCCCCAGTACGCCGAGCGCGCACATCGGCTGTTGCAGCGCCTTGAATTGCCGAACCCGGGGGATGTATGAGCCGTGACCATAAGATGATCGTGCAAACGGCCTACCTGGCCTGGTTGCGCAGTGAGCTGCGTTTGCTGCCAGTGATCCCGATCAAGGCGGCCGACCGGGCGGCGCGCCTGCCGCTCGCTGAGGTCTATGTGCCGCTGCGGGTGGTCGAGCGCGCCCAGATTGAGGAGTTCCGGCGCCTGACCAGGGGCGAGTTCGAGCCAGAGCGCGAGTATCGCCAGCGCGCCGAGGCGCTTGAGAACCTGAAGCAAAGCGAGGGGGTCTTTGCGCTCTTCAGTGACCCGCTGCCTGGCGCCGGACAGCAGCGCGTCAAGCGTATGCTGCTGATCGGCGATGCTGGCAGCGGCAAGACCACCACCCTGCATTTCGGCGCCCTGATCCTCGCCGAGGCGCTGCTGCGCAACGACCCGGCCAGCGCAAAGCAGCACCTCGGGTTGCGTGGCGATCCACTGCCGCTGCCGATCTATATGCGCCTGACCCTGGCGATGAAATGGCTGCGCGACACGCCGGAGGGCCGGCAGCGCGCGAGGACGGCCAACCCGCTGCTCGACTGGCTCGATAGCCAGGTGGCGCCCCAGGTGGCGGAATTTCTCGCTTTGCGCGCGGCGCAGCCGGCCGAGACGCTGGCAGGCGAGCCTGAACTGCCCTCGCCAACTGCCTGGCAGACCGCCCTGGCCGATGTGCCGCTCTCGGCGTTGATTCGGGCTGGCGGCTGCCTGCTGCTGCTCGACGGCCTCGACGAGACCGGCGACACCCCCCGCCGGGTTGAGATGCAGCACTGGATCGCCGGCCTGGCCCAATCCTGCCCGCGGAACCGCTACCTGGTCGCCAGCCGCCCCTTCAAGGACAGCGCCATCCCCGGCTTTATCGAGCGCCATCTCAGCCCGCTCAACAGCGATGAGATGAAGGAGTTGCTCAGCAAGTGGTTCGGCGCGGCCTATCGCAACGATCCGGGCCGCCTGCAGCAGCGCAGCGTGAGCGACGAGGTCGGCTACCTCTGGGGAATCCTGGAGCGCAACCCGCGTCTGTTCGATATGTGCACGAATCCGCTCTTGCTCACCAGCGTGGCCCTGCTGGTCTACACCGGTGTGGGCTTGCCGCGCGAGCGGGCCGAACTGTACAACCGGCTGGTCTACTTGCTGCTGGAAACCTGGCGCATCCTGCAACTGGCCGGCGGCAAGCTGCCCGAGAGCCAGGCGGCCAGACCGGTGCTCTTCGGCGAGAGCGTGGGCAGCGTGCAGCGCCGCCTGCAACAACTGGCCGCCTGGATGCAGCAGAACCAGCGCCGCGAGGTCACGCTGGAGGAAGTTGTCGCCCAACTCGCGCCGCAGTATGCCGAGGATATGGAGTGGAGCGCCGAGGAAGCGCGCGTCTATGTGACGAAGCTCCTGGACTCCCTGGCCCTCGATAGCGGCATCCTGCAGCGGCGCGACGCCGGCTACAGCTTTGCCCACTACACGCTTCAGGAGTACCTGACCGCCCGCGACTACGACCAGCGCCCCGACGGCGTCACCCGGTTGCTGGCGCTGCGCAACGAGTCGCGCTGGAAGGAGACCATCCTGCTGGCGGTCGGTCACTGGGCCACCAGCGGCGTCACCGACAAAGCGCGGGCGCTGCTGCGCGGGCTGCTCGACGCGAACGAGCCCGAGGCGCTGCTGCTGGCTGGCGATGCGCTCGACGACGCCGACTCGTCGCGGGTGCCCGAACTGGCGCCGCTGCGCCGCGCCGCCACCGCCCGCCTGCGCACCCTCGCCGCCCTCACCGACGACTGGCGTACCACTGCGCATCCCGACCCGGTGCTGCGCAACCGCGCCGCCACCATGCTCGACCGGCTGGATGCCGACGCCGGGCGGCCCGGCCTCGACCTGGCGCAGGACGACTACTGGGCGGCCAGGATCGAGCCGGGGACGTTCAGCATGGGCGACCAAAATGGGCAGTATGACGACGAAAAGCCGCAGTTCGACTGCACCATCCGCCGTCCCTACGCCCTGGCGCGCTTCCCGGTCACTAACCGCCAGTACCTGCTCTTTGTCGAGGCCCTGGCCGGGCGCGGCACGGCCGAGGCCGTCGGGGCTGCGCGGCAGCTCTTGCCGTTGATGCAGGAGCACGAGCAAAAACCAGAGGATTTTCGCCCGCGCTATTGGCCCGGCGCGCGCTACCGGGCCGGCGAGGGCAACCACCCGGTGGTTG
>JACAEO010000195.1 GCA_013388805.1 Chloroflexota bacterium | reverse complement strand
TAGCTGCGATCCGCCGGGCCGGCCGCCAGACCCGGCGCACCAAGGAGCCGGGCACCTGGCAACTGCTCGGTGGCAAGCCTGTCAGCTTAACTTGATGCGTATGGGGCGGCGCGCCCCGCACGCTGCCTGTGGCCAGCGCTCGTCGCCCGGTGGCGCGGGGGCGGCGCTCCCCGCATGCTGCCGATGGCCGCATCTCGCGCCCCCGGCGCCGCCCCGCCGCCCCGCGGCATCACGGAGCGGCCGCGGGGCCGCGCAGCACCAGGGTGCCGCTGAGCGGAGGAGGGAAGGCATCAGCGCTGTTCAGGGCCGACGGGCTGTGCCTCGCCCTGTTCTGCGAACTGCAGCTGGTAGAGCCGGTAGTAGTAGCCCCGGCGCGCCATGAGCGCTGCGTGACTGCCATCTTCGACTACGCGGCCCTGGTGGAGCACGATGATCCGATCCACGTGCCGGATGGTGCTCAGCCGGTGGGCGATGATGATGCTGGTCCGCCCGCGCAGCATGCGCTCGAGCGCCTGCTGGATGAGCGCCTCGGTCGCCGTATCGACACTGCTGGTGGCCTCATCGAGCACCAGCAGCACCGCGGGATTGAAGGCCAGCGCCCGCGCGAAGGCCAGCAACTGCCGCTGGCCAAGGGAGAGATTGGCGCCCCGCTCGCGCACCTCGTGATCGTAGCCGCCGGGGAGCCGCTCGATAAAACTGGCCGCATTCACCGTCTCGGCAGCCCAGCGCATGTGGGCGTCGCTGATCGCGTCATTGTGCAGGCGGATGTTGCTGGCGATTGTGCCGGAGAAACAGACCGGATCCTGTGGCACGGCTGCCACGTGGCGCCGCAGATCCCGCTGGCGCAGCTGCCTGATATCCACGCCATCGAGCGTGATACGGCCCTGCTGCACATCATAGAAGCGGGCGATCAGGCCGACCAGGCTGCTCTTGCCGGCCCCGGTGGCGCCGACGATCGCTACGGCCTGCCCGGCCGGGATGTGCAGACTGATCCCCTTGAGCACCGGCTCGTCCGGATCATAGCCAAAGACCACCTTGTCGAAGGTGATCGCGCCGCGCACCGGTGTGGGCAGGGCAACGGGATGCTCGGGGTCGCGCACCTCCTCCGGGCTGTCCAGCACGCCGAAGATGCGTTCGGCCGAGGCCATCGCCGCCTGGAGCACGGTGTAGCGCTCGGCGAGGTTGCGGATCGGCTGGAAGGCGCGCTCGGTGTAGAGCACAAAGGCGGTGAGCATACCCAGGGTGGCCCAGCCCGCCAGCACCCCCTGGCCACCGCCGTAGAGCAGGGCCGCCGTCGCGATGGCGGCGATCAGCTGCACCGCCGGGATGAAGATCGCAAAGATCAGGAGCGAGCGTGTATTTGCCGCCAGGTAGTCCTCACTCAACGTGTGGAAGTGGGCCTTGCTGGCCCGCTCGCGACCAAAGAGTTGGGTCACCAGGACCCCGCCGATCTGTTCGTTCAGGTAGGCATTGATCAGCGCCAGCCGTTGCCGCACCAGGCGATAGGTGGCGCGCATGAGGCGCTGGTAGAGCGCGACGATCAGCATCAGCACCGGCAGGGTCGCCACGCTGATCAACGCCAGCCGCCAGTTCAGGGCGAACATGATCGCCACGATGCCGACCAGGGTCACCAGGTCGCCCAGGATCAGCACCAGGCCCTGGGTGAGGAACTCGTTCAGCGCGTCCACGTCGTTGGTGATGCGAGTGAGCAACCGGCCAACCGGGTTACGGTCGAAGAAGCTCAGGCTCATGCGCTGAATATGGCGGAAGAGCTTGACGCGCATATCCTGCATCACCGTCTGGCCAATGCTATTGATGATGTAGTTGTGGCTATAGCGCAGCACGAAGGTCACCAGCAGGGCGCCGGCATAGAGGGCGAAGAGCGGCGTGAGGCCCTCCAGGCGGCCGGCACTGATCGGCCCATCGATCGCCCGCTGGACCAGCAGGGGCGGCACGATCTCGGCCAGGGTCGCGCCGACCAGCAGGGCAATTGCCAGCGCCAGCCGGCGCCAGTAGGGCACGACGAACACCGCCAGCCGTCGCACCAGCCGGCCATCGTACGCCTTGCCAAGGATGACATCGTCATCGAACCCGCGGGACATCGCCATTCCTCAATCAGTCAACTCTGCCGCGAGCAACTCACGCCGATACATAGCCGCGTAGCGCCCGCCGAGGCGCAGGAGTTCAGCGTGGCTGCCCCGCTCCACGATGCGCCCCTCGTGGAGCACGATGATCTGGTCCGCCTCGCGCACGGTAGCAATGCGCTGGGCGATGATGATGCTGGTGCGCCTGCGCAGCACATCGCGCAGGCCTGCCAGGATCTGGGCGGCCGTGTGGGTGTCAACGCTACTCAGCGCGTCGTCCAGCACCAGCACGGCCGGGTCGCGCAGCACGGCGCGGGCAATCGCCGCCCGCTGCTTCTGGCCGCCCGAGAGCGTGACCCCGCGCTCGCCGACCATGGTCGCCAGCCCGTCGGGGAACTGGCCGAGGTCGTTGACCAGGCGCGAGACGGCGACGGCGTACTGCAGGCGCGCGGCAACCGCCGGGTCGGCCGGGTCGTCCACGCCGAGGGTGAGATTATCCCGGAGCGGCACACTGAAGAGGAAGGTCTCCTGGGGCACATAGCCCACCGCGCGCCGCAGGTCGGCCAGGGCGAGCCGGCGCACATCGTTGCCGTCGAGCAGCACCGTGCCGGCGTCGGGGTCGCGCACGCGGGCCAGCAGGTTGACCAGGGTCGTCTTGCCCGCGCCGGTGGCGCCGACGATCGCGAGCGAACGGCCAGCCGGGACGCTGAAGGAGACATCGTAGAACATCCAGCCGGCGTGCCGCTCGTTCGCGGGTGAGCCGGGGTCATCACTATCGGCCTGCAAGGCCTCGGCGCTGAAGCGAACGCCCACCCCGCGGTACTCCACGGCGCCGCGGGGCGCAGGCAGGGCGATCGGCTGCGGCGGCGAGGCGATGGCCGGCTGCTGGTGCAGCACCTCCACCAGGCGGCCCATCGAGGCGGCGGCCTGCTGATAGAGCGAGACCATCCAGCCGAGCATAATCATCGGGAAGCTGAGCAGGCCAAGGTAGGCGTTGAACTGCACCAGCGCGCCAATGCTGATCGCCCCGCTCGCCACCAGGCGCCCGCCCACGAGCAGCACCAGGGCGGCCACCGCGCCGAGGCAGAGCGCCATACTGGGCCAGAGCGCCCCGCTGAGCAGCACATAGCGCAGATTGAGCTCGCGGTAGCGCCGGTTGTCCTCGGCGAACACCGCCAGTTCAGCCTCCTCCTGGGCGTAGGCCTTGATCGTGCGGATGCCCGAGAAATGCTCCTGGGCCCGGGTCGAGATCACGCCGAACTGGTCCTGAACACTGGTGAAGACCTGACGCATCCGCCGCCCAACCAGCACAAAGACCAGGGTCGATAGCGGCAACAGCAGGAGCACAATCAGCGCCAGGGTACGATTGATCGTCAGCATCAGCACGGCCGCAGCGGCGAACGTCAGCAGGGCGGTAGCCGTGCCATTGAGACCCGGGCCAAGGAACTGGCGCACCACACCGAGATCATTGGTTGCGCGGGCCATCAGGTCGCCGGTGTGGTGGCGGGCATAGAAGCCCTGGTCGAGGCGCAGGAAGCGGTCGAAGAGCGCTGCGCGCAGGTCGAACTCGATGCGGTAGGCCGTGCCCCCGATGAGCATACGCTGGAGGAACTTGAAGATCCCATCGGCGAGCGCGGCGACAATGATCAGGCCCGCGAAGCGGAGCAGGCTGGCCGGCACGATGCGGCCGCTGGCGAGCTCGTCGACCGCGAGGCGCAGCACATAGGGACCAAGCGCGCTGGCGCTGGCGCCGATCACGGCGCAGAGCAGCCCGGCGAGCAGGGGCCAGCGATAGCGCGCGAGGTAGGGCAGGAGGTGACGCAGGTTGGCCATAGATGCGAGTATACCATCGCGCGCGGCGGGCATGGTCCGTCGCAAGGCGGAAAGGGGAGCGGCGTCGTAGGTATCCAGCCTGCGGGCACCCCCACACACCCGAAAGCGCGGGCGCAGTGTTCGAGGGCTCGATGCCCGCGCTCCCAGGAGACGTGTGCCCACGGACACAGCGCATTGGTAGCAGGATCACTACTTTTTGCTTAAAAGCAACGATTGACAATTTTTCTTGCCTTCTATATAATTTACGACAGTATAAGGTATTTACATCCCATACCTATACCGTTGCTCACGTCCCGCCGCGCAAGCGCTGGATGTGACGCACACCGCCAGGCGCGCTGGCCGTACCTGGTGCCGTACCTGTGGTCCCGCCGTAGTAGCTGGAGGTTCGCCCATGCGCGACGACGACGATCTGGTCCCACCGAAATGGCGATCGCTGTTCAACAACCAGGACTGGCTGATGCACGACATCGTGGTCAAGTCCTTCTGGGCCTTCGGCGTGATCGCTGTGATCGCCCACCTGCTGGTCTGGGTCTGGCGCCCATGGTTGAGCGTCGGGCTCTAGTCCGCGACGCGTGGACTCCATCGCCCGTCTGCCGTCTTTCAAGGTAAGGAGTGGCCTATGCCTTCACGCAGCTCAGTGCGCACCAACATCGTGATCTTTACGATCCTGGGCTTCGTTGTGGCGCTGCTGATCCACTTCATTGTGCTCAGCTCGGTGCGCTACAACTGGCTTGACAACCTGGCTCCAGATGGAACGCCTGTCAGCGTCTTTCTCCTGAACTACCTGGGCGCCCTGCTCGGCTGACGCCCGTGGTGCCCGGCACCAGTACCAGCTGGAGCATCGTGAGCTATGCAACAACCGCCAGCAGGGTGTGCTGGCGGTTGTTGCCTTCGCACTGCCAGCTCTGGTCCGCCTTTTGCACATAGAACAAAAGTTGACCTTGCAAAGCATCGGGTGTATACTAGGGCGTGTCTGGGCAAGGTCTTCGTCTACGGCTTTCCTTGGCGCTTCATCTCCGTTCTCCGTTTCTCCGAGGCAGGCCGGGCAGCGCGACCGCCCCGTTATGCCCTGACGTATATGTCGGAGCCGGCTCCCGCTCACGCGGCGCCGCCGGGCTGCTGACCTGGAGCTCGAGGAGACTCCTATGCAACCGCCAACCCGGCCCAGTGATCGACAGGCCGCAATCTTCATCTCGGTGGCCGTTGGCATCGTTGTTGCGGTGGTGACCACCGCGACTTTCTGGTGGATCTACAGCCTGGTGCTCGCCCCCGAGCGGGCGGCGGCGGCCATCGCCGCCGAGACGCTCTGGAGCCCGAGTGATGGCATCAAGGTGATCACCAGCGCACAACCCAACACGCCGACCGACGGGCGCGCCGCCTGGCTTGGTGAACAGGCCTGGACCGAAGGCGTGCAGGCGGGTCAGGCGTGGGTGCAGGCCAACCCCAATACGGTCAATGTCCAGGTGCTTGCGGGGATGACCTCGGCCCAGATCTGGACCTATATGCAGCAGTATGTCTCCGGCGGCCTTGGCGTCGGTTGCCAGTACTGCCATAATATCCAGAACTTCGCCAGCGACGAGTACCCGCAGAAGATCGCCGCGCGGAACATGCTCTACCTGGTGAGCGACGTGAACGCCCAGTTCATCGTCGACCTGCCCAACTGGCGCGGCAACTACGTGCAGTGCGCCACCTGCCATAACAACGCGCCCAACAATCTGGAGACGGTCGGCACCCAGTTCATCAAGAGCGTCCCCGACATCCTGGTCACCGTTGACCCGCTCGATGAGAATGGCCAGCCGATCACCGACCCGGCGCTCAAGCCGCCGGCCATCCAGCAGCCGATCAGCCTCCAGGACTCGGTGCTCTACTACATCTACAACTATTTCGTCTGGAAGCCCTTCGACCCGAATGTGCCCGAGAGCGGTCGCGGCGCGCTGGCGCTCACCTACGACGGCGGGCGCACCCAGGAACAGGTGACGATCAATCAGAACGTGATGAACTATCACTCCTGGTCACTCGGCGTGGGCTGCACCTTCTGCCACAATTCGCGCAATTTCGTCGGCTATGAGCTCGATACGGCCAGCAATATCTCCAACCCGCTCTATGGCTACAATAAGCTCAAAGCGACCCGGATGCTGCAGCTCACCACCTGGCTCAAAGAGAACTGGACCAGCTACGGCTCCATCCCCAAAGACGCCATTCCGAGCGAACTACAGGGCGGAGCGAGCCGCTTCTCCTACCAGCTGATCGACGGCCAGTACTACAACGTGCCGGGCTGCTACACCTGCCACCGGGGCGTCAGCGTGCCCAAGGCGGCCATCAACCAGACAGCCATCCCGGCTGGTGACGCGGGGATCGTTGTTCTGCCCCCGATCCTCCGCGGCACGCCATAGCGCCGCCCTGCCCGCGTCGCGGGGTGCCGGTCGCCACCGCACCCCGCGCCAGCTCGCTGCTAGAATCGAGCCGTCAATGAGTGACATCCACAAAGGCCCGGGTCTCGCCTCTGCCGCGCCCCTCGCCCCGCCCATCCCCGGGGTGCGTGGCACCCTGAGCCGCTCCATCGCCCTGATGAAGCCGGTGACCTGGTTCGCCCCCGCCTGGGCCTTTCTCTGCGGCGCCGTCGCCAGTGGCGCCCTCAGCTGGAACCCTGAGCCCCTCGGTCGCCTCGCCCTTGGCATCCTGATGGCTGGCCCTATTCTGTGTGGCCTGTCGCAGGTGGTCAATGATTATTGCGACCGCGATGTTGACGCGATCAATGAGCCTCACCGCCTCATCCCCTCTGGCCAGGTGAGCCTGCGCCACGTCTACATCCTGACGGTGATCCTCACCTGGGTCGGCGCCAGCCTCGCCCTCGTGCTCGGCAGTCAGGTAGCGCACTTCGTCGGCCTTGGCCTGATCTGCGCCCTCGCCTATAGCCTCAAGCCCTTCCGCGCCAAACGCAACGGCTGGATCGGCAATGCCCTCGTGGCTATCTCCTACGAGGGCCTCGCCTGGATGGCCGGCCACGTCGCCTTCGCCCCGCTCACCGGTCAGAGTGTCGCCATCGCGCTGCTCTACTCCTTCGGCGCCCACGGCATCATGACCGTTAACGACTTCAAGAGCATCAAGGGCGACACCCAGATGGGCATCCGCTCCATCCCGGTGCAGTACGGCAAGGTTACCGCCGCCCGTATGGTCGTGACGATCATGGGGGTTGCCCAGATCGGCGTGATTGTGCTGCTGCTCCGCTGGGGCCACCCGATCGCCGCCGGGGTCGTCTTCTTGCTGCTGGCCGCCCAGAGCATCCCCAATGTGCGCTTCATCCGTGACCCGGAGCACAACGAGGTGTTCTTCAACGCCACGGCGATCATGCTCTACGTCTGGGGTATGCTGGCCGCCGCGATCGGGCTGGCAGCCTGATGTGGATAGCCGATAGTCCTCCAGGTAACCCATCCCGGCAGCTGACTGCGGGCGCCCCTCCCGGCGCCCATTTATTGGATAGACGTGCGGGGGAATTATGACGCAACGTGTGCTGATCATCGGCGCCTCGGTGGGCGGCGCTACCGCGGCGATCACCCTCCGGGGGCTTGGTGTCGAGACGGTGCTGGTCGAGCGCGAGTTGCACAAGGCCAAGCCCTGCGGCGGCGCTGTGCCGCCCGCGGCCTTTAAGGAGTTCGACCTGCCCGCCGAGCTGATCGACCGCAAGGTCAAACACTGCCTGGTCGTCTCCCCCTCCGGCCAGGAGACCCACATCGACGTTGCCGGCAGTGTGCCCAGTGCCGACGACTATGTGGCCATGGTCCGCCGTGAGGTCTTCGACGGCTTCCTGCGCAGCCGGGCCCAGGAGCGCGGCGCGGAGCTCATCCACGGCCAGCTGATCGCCCTGCGCGTCGAACCCCGCGGCGTGCGCGCCACCTATCGCCGCATCGCCGATGGCAGCGAGCATACGCTGCACGCCGACGCGGTGATCGGCGCCGACGGCGCCTATTCGCCGACTGCCCGCTTCCTCGGCCTGCCCAACCTGCCCCGCGCCGTGGCCATCCAGGAGCGTATCGCCCTGCCCGCCAGCCAGATGGCGCGCTGGGAGGATACCGCCGACCTCTACCTCGGCCGCGAGGTCAGCCCCGATCTCTATGCCTGGGCCTTCCCCAAGCGCGATCACATTGCCGTGGGTATCGGCGCCGGCCCCGGCTATACCGCCCATGCCCGCGAGTTGCTTGCCAACCTCAAGGCCCGCCTCGGCCCGGCCCTTGATGGCGGACGGCTCATCCTGCGCGAGGCCCACGCCCTGCCGATGGAGCCGCGCAAGCAGATGGCCTTCGACCGGGCCATGCTGATCGGCGACGCCGCCGGCCTTGTGGTCCACACCTCCGGCGAGGGCATCTACTGGGCCATGAAGAGTGGCCAGATCGCCGCCCAGGTCCTCGCCCGCCACCTCGATGCGCCCAGCGCGGCCAATCTGCGCGCCTATGAGCAGCTCTGGTGGAGCGAGTACGGCTCGATGTACACCTTCCTGCGCTGGCTGCAGAAGTGGGGCTATGGCAACGAACGCCAGATGGAAGTCTTCACCGAGATGTGCCGGAACCCCGATGTGCAGCGCCTCACCTTCGATAGCTACATGCACAAGCAGATGGCCCCCGCCCCCTGGGGCGCCCAGCTGCGGATGACCTGGGATATCCTCTGTGCCCAGGCCCGCAACTACCTCCGCCGGCGCACGCCCCTCCGTGAGCAGCGCCAGTATGCGCTGGGTGTGTGACGCCGCCCCGCATCCCCTGCATGCATGAGGGCCGCTCCAGTGGCTGCGCCACGGCAGCGGCCCTCATACGTCGGAGGTCGCGCCCGACGACTACTGCACGATCAGCGTGCCCTTCATGCCGGCCACGTAGTGCCCGGGGAAGGTGCAGATATACTCGTAGGTGCCCGGAGGGGGCGTCTGGAAGGTCACGGTCACCTGCGCACCAGGGTCGAGCATCGGCACGGCCACCAGCAGGCCAGGCGTATCGGCGGGCGGCACAGAGCCCGCGGCGCTGCGCGTTGCCCGCGACTGGGCCTGGGCCGCATCGTTGACCGCCGTCGCCACATCGTCGCCACCGTCAACCAGCACCCAGTTGTGCTGCACCGCCTCCGCCAGGTTCTTGAAGGTCAGGGTCACCAGGCCACTCGGCACGGTGATCCGATCCTGGTTGAAGATCAGCAGCGCCACGTCTGTTCCGAGCTCAATGGGCGTACCGCTCCCCGAAGCAACCGCCGGTCCAAGGGGCTCCGTCGGGATGCCGGCAGCGCCGCCCGTGGGCGCGCTAGTCGGCTGGGCGGCAGCCGTGGTCGGCTGGGCGGCGGCGGTGGCTGGCGCCGTGGGCAGCACCGCGGGCGGGGTGGTGGGCTGCGGTGCCGTCGTCGCCGTGCTCTGGCTCATGCCGCCTCCAAAGGCGACTGCCAGCCCCAGACCTACCAGGCCCACCGCCAGCGCGGCGATGATCAGCGCCAGCAGCGATGGCCCACCGGCGCTGCCACCCGAGAAGACCGAACCCGTGTCGCCACTACTCCCGCCGGGACGAGGACTCCGCGGACGGAACCCCCCTGGGGCCTTCCAGCTCATGTGTGTACCTCCCTGTAGTGCCTGTTCGTGACAATCTGCACGGGCTAGTGTAGCATAAAAGTAACATGCTGTTGCAGCCCCTGACCTGAATGGTCGGTGGAGCACCTGTCAATCAGGGATGCCCGGGTCTTACCTTACCCCCGGTCGGCCAGGATCGCCAGGGCCGCGTTGCGCCCATTGACGGCGATCACGCTGCCGCCCGGGAAGGTGCAGGCCCCACAGAGGTAGACGCCGGCCATCGGCGTGCGATAGTCGAGCCGGTTGTGCCACATATGGGCCGGCAGGCACTCGCCCTGGAAGATGTGCCCACCCGTGAGCCCGACCTTGTGCTCGATGTCTGGTGGCCCCAGCACCTCTACTTCAAGCACCGCGTCAGGGACGTTGCTTACGAAGCGCGCGATCGACGCGATGCCCAGCCGCCGCACCTCGTCGCGCCGGCTCACCCAGTCGCCCACCGCGAAGCGATACGGCACGTACTGGGCGAAGACGCTCATCGTGTGCAGCCCCGGGGGCGCGACCGTCGGGTCGTGCACGGTCTGGAAGTACAGCTCGGTCCAGAGGCGGTCCGGCAGTTCACCGCGACGGGCAGCGGCGTAGCCGCTCTGCCACTCGGCCTTCGTCAGCGGCGTATTGATCTGGGCATGGTGGTGCGGCTCGAAGGTGCCTGGCCGCGCGCGGAAGTTAGGCAACTCGCGCAGCAGCATATTCAGCTTCACCGTGCAACCCTCGATCGGCATGGCCAGCACCTGCGCCCGCCAGGCGGCATCGGCGTCGGCGCCGAGCAGGTTCAGGGTCACCCGCGGGTCGGCATTCGAAACCACCACCGGCGCCGCGATGTGGTCGCCGCTCTCCAGTTCAACGCCCGCGCCGGGGATGATGCGGGCCACCGGCACGCCCGCCGCCACCAGCGCGCCGGCTTCGCGCGCGGCGTCGCAGAGCATAAAGCTCACCAGCCCCATGCCGCCCCGTACATAGCCCCACGTCCCCGGGTGGCCGCCCTGGCGGCCGCTCGAGTGGTGGAAGTGGATGGAAGCCGTGCCCGGCTCAAAGGGGCTGGCGTTGGTGCCGATCACCCCCTGGCCCAGGTAGGCGAGCTGCAGGCGCTCGTCGCGCAGAAAGCGCTCGACGAACTCGACCATGCTCCACTCAAAGAGCAGGCCCCGTAGCTCCGCATCACCGCCCAGGCGTGCCTCGACCTGCTCGGGGTCGGGCCGCCCGCCCAGCCAGAGGTCGCCCGCGCCGGCGGGGCGCAGCGCGTCGCGCAGCCGCGCCACCAGCCGCACCATCTGGCGCCAGCCCGCCACGTCGCCGGGCGCCAGGCGGCGGATCTCCGCTTCGCAGCGCTCATCGTCCTCGTAGAGCTGTACGCTGCTGCCGTCTTCGAAGGGCACAAACAGCCCGTTGAGTGCCGGCGTCCAGGCAAAGCCGCGCCGTGGCAACGCCAGTTCGTCAATCACGCGCGGATGGAGCAGGCCGGCCAGGTAGGCGCAGGGCGACATGCGCACCCCGGGCCAGACCTCTTCCAGCGTACAGGCACCACCAACCCGTTCCCGCGCCTCCAGCACCAGCACGCGCCGCCCCGCGCGAGCCAGGTAGGCGGCACAGGTCAGGCCATTGTGGCCCGCCCCAACCACGATCACGTCCCACCGGCGGGCCCGCAACTCACGGACGGGCAGCGGCAGGCCCACCCGACCGAGTTGCGCCACGGCAGATGCGGCCTCAGGTACGCTCATAGCTGGCCTCTCGCGCTAGGGAGGAGCACACCAGGCCGTTGCTCCTCACATCGGCCCCCAGTATAGCAGGACTTCTCCAGCCCGGGACTTGAGCAACGTCTGTGGGGCAAGCCCCACCCCCCTGTTGTTTCGGTGGTTTTGGCGGCTGCGCCGACCCCACTCCACCGCCTCTCAGGGGTAGGGTTTTTGGGAGTTGC
>JACAEO010000282.1 GCA_013388805.1 Chloroflexota bacterium | reverse complement strand
GGCCTGAGCCGGGACGAAGGCTCAGGGTGCGGTTTGTGGCGATCAACACCTTTCGATACGCGCCTCTGCACCGCTCCAGCACTACTCAGGGTGCTGAAAGACGCGAACATTTGTAATACGCTACCGGCGCTCTAGCACGCCGCTTCGGCGCGCTGCGTACGCCGCCCTGATGGCCGTCCGGTACGCAAGGTTTGAGCAGGCATGCGCTGCAACACGGTGTTCGCGAGCGCGGGCGGCACTTCAGCCAATCATCGCCTACTACGAACACGGTGAGGTTGCACTACCGGTGGGGGCAATCTGTCGTGCTCACTGTGCCACATCTGGATTGCTGTGCATGGCGGTGGCGATCAGCCGCTCGGTCGGTGCGCTCAGCGCATTGGCCCAGGCAGCGGAGTGAACCTCGGCGAGCGGTGCCAGCGCGGCCCGCAGCTCCGCGTCCCCGGGCTCGGCGCGCAGCCCGTACTGCCGGCGTAGCGCCTCGGCGCAGCCGGCAAGCGCAACTGCCCGCGCCTCCTCGCCCGTCAACTGGGCCGCCCGCGCCAGAACCGCGACGCTGTGGGCGATCAGGTCGGCGTAGTTCGGCAGGCCGGAGGCGCACACGCCCTTGCAGACCGCGACATCTCGGCGCAGCGCCTCGCGCGCGTGGGCCTCGGCAGCGGCGCTGTCGCCCCGGCGCAGGGCCAGATAGCCGAGGTTGCGCCGCACGCGGATCGCGGCGTAGACCAGCCCCAGCTCCTCGTAGATCGCAAGACTCTCGGCGAGGTGGGCGGCTGCGCCGGCGTGGTCGTCGCGGAGCAAGGCCAGGAGCCCGAGACCGTCGAGACACTCGGCGATCACATCGCGGTGGCCCAGGGCGCGCGCGATGGCAAGCCCCTCGCCATAGCGGGCTGTCGCCGCCTCCGTATCGCCGAGCAGCAGCAGCGCCTCGGCCAGGTTCGGCAGCCGCTCGGCCAGGCGGGCCTGGTGGCCTTCGGCGCGGGCCAGGCTGATCGCCTCCTCGTAGCAGCCGATCGCCTCCGCGAAGCGCGACTGATACGTCAGGGCCATGCCGAGGTTGTTGAGCACCGCCGGGTAGATTGTCTGGTCCTCCAGCGTACGCGCCAGGGCGAGCGCCTGCTCGTGCAGGGTCACGGCCATTGCGTAACTGCCGGGCACGCGCGCCAGCAGGCCGCGCAGGTTCAGACAGCGTGTGGCGACCCGGGCGTCGCCGATTGCGCTGGAGAGGACCGTGGCCGCTTCCAGCAGCGGGTAGCAGCGCGGGTCGTTCTGCTGCGAGGCGAGGAAGCCGGCGGCGTAGAGCGCGGCGGCGCGCACGGCGGGCGGCACGGCGAGCACGCCGGCCAGCAGCGGGGCCTCCAGGACCCGCAGCTCGCCAAAGTGACCGCGCACGCGATAGAAGGTCAGCAGGGCTGCCCCGATCCGCGCCGCGCAGACGCCGCCGTCACTGGCGAGAGACCAGTCGATCGCCGCGCGCAGGTTCGGCAGCTCCGGCTCCAGGCGCTCGAACCAGGCCAGTTCGCCAGCGCCGCTGAGCTCGGGCGCGGCCCGCTCGGCCAGTTCGGCGAAGGAGGCGGCGTAGCGCCGCCGGTGCTGCTCCAGCTCGCCCCGCTCCTCCAGCCGCTCAAGGGCGAACTCGCGCAGCGTCTCCAGGAGGTGAAACCGTTCGCCTCGCTGCTGCACCATGCTGGCATCGACCAGCCGACTCAGCACTCCAAGGAAGGCCGGGCCATTCTGCTCGTCACAGACGGCTGCGGCGGCCTCCGCAGTGAACCCACCTATGAAGACGCCGAGGCCGGCAAAGAGCGCGTGCTCCGCTGGCTCCAGCAGGTCGTAGCTCCAGGCGATCGCGTCGCGCAGCGTGCGCTGGCGAGCCGGCAGATCACGCGGCCCGTTGGTGAGGGCCGGCAGGCGCGGGTCGAGCCGGGCGAGCAGTTCAGCGGGGCTGAGCTGGTCGAGGCGGGCGGCGGCCAGCTCGATCGCCAGGGGCAGGCCGTCGAGGCGGGCGCAGATCGCGGCGACGGCGGGGGCGTTAGCTTCGTCAAGGGCGAAGCCGGGGTTGAGCGCGCGGGCGCGGTCGGCGAGCAGGCGGGCGGCGGGCGCGCGGGCGATGGCTGCGAGGTCGGGCGACTCGGGGAGGGCGAGCGGGGCGAGGGGGAGCAGCTGCTCGGCGCGCAGGCGCAGGGGTTCGCGGCTGGTGGCGAGCAGGCGTAGCCGTGGGCACGCCTCCAACAGGGTGGCGAGCAGCGGGGCGGCGTCGAGGACGTGCTCGCAGTTGTCGAGCACGAGGAGCGCGCGGCGTGGGTGGAGATGGTCGGCGAGTTGCTCGACGACGGGGGCGCCGGCGTGGGTGCGCAGGCCGAGCGCGGCGGCGATTGCGTCGGGCACGGCAGTGGCGGCGGCCACCGGGGCCAGGGCGACGTAGGTGACGGTACCGTCGAGGAGCGGCAGCAGGTCGGCTGCGGCGTGCTGGGCGAGGCGGGTCTTGCCGATGCCGGGGGCGCCGCAGATCGTGAGCAGCCGCGGCCCGTCGGCGAGGCGCCGCACTACGGCTGCCAGTTCGCTGTCACGGCCGATCAGGCGGTTGGGCGGGGCGGGCACGGCGCCGGGAGGCCGGGAGGCCTGGCCGGCCACTGGTGCTGGTGAGGCCTGATCGGCGGGCAGGAACGCGGCGCGCTCCGCGGGGCCGGCACCGAGCAGGTCGAGCAGGCGAGGGAGTGCGTCGGGCGGTGGACGACGCTCGCCGCGCTCCAGCTTGCGCACCAGCGAGAGCGAGCAGTCGATGCGGGCGGCGAGGGCCTCCTGGGTGAGGCCGAGGGCGGCGCGGCGCTGGCGCACCCACTGGCCGAGCGTCGGGTTACCGTACATCAGGCGTGGTATCAGTGGTAGCCCGCGGCGCTGGGGGCGGCGGCAGTCTGAGGAGCGTGCGCAGCGACTGTGTCACTGCTGTGTCACCTATTGTAACGCACCTGATGGTTAGATGGGATGACGACCGGATGATCCAGGGGCCGCCACGGGGCAGGCCGTGCGGTTCGCAGCATCGTGAGGGAGCTATGGAGCAAGAGACGCAAGCAGGCAGCCATCAGCAATGGTCGCGGGTCCAGGTGATCATCGCCCTGATCGGCGCGGCCAGCACCGTGATCGTCGCGCTGATCGGCCTGCTCTCCGTGCTGATCGACCCGACTCCGGAGGCCGGCCCCGCCGTGATCGTGGTGGTGCCGACCGCGGCGCCTCAGGCCTCGCCTGCCCCGCCCAACGTGCCGGTGGCCACAGCGGGGGCCGCACCCGCTGCCATACCTGCTGCCGCACCCACTGCATCCGTATCCACCGCCGCGCCCGCGCCATCCGGGGCCTTCCCCTGCGATGCCACCGTCAGCGCCTGGAACGCCGTCGAGCTCAACGTGGTGCGCGACTTCCCAGAGCAGAGCGCGCTGCTGCGCGAGCCGGTCACTGTCGGCACCGCGGTGCATGTGCTCGACGTCTCGGGCACAACGCCGCCCTGGTACCGCATCGCCAGCCCCGCGGGGCGCGTGCTCGGCTGGATCCCCGCCGAGTACCTGGCCCTGGCCGCAACCTGCCCCCAACCGTAAATGGAGAAGCACCCTCATGCAACGCACGATCACCCTCACCCTGCTCGTCATCGGCCTCACCCTCTCCGGCCTTGCCCTGACCCCGGCCCGCGCCCAGAACGCCGTCGCCGTCCAGTGCGGCACCACCGTACAGGGCGAGTTCACGAAGAACCGAGAAGATCAGCAATACACCATCAACGTTACACCAGGTTATCAGGTGAATGTCAACGGGCGTGCAGTTGGTGAGACTTTGGGGTTTCAACTCTCTTTTTTTGGCCCTACATGGATTGAGATCGTTCAGCAGAATAATAAACCCCCATCCAGGAGCCCCTCGTTTAAGTCGGGTGTCCTCTCGGCACGTGGCGAGCACAAGATCCTCGCCTACAATCGCAGCGATTACACAGACGGCGGCGTGGGCGTCTACACGCTACAGATCGAGTGCATCGACGAGAACGGCAGGCCGGTGACGGCAGCGCCCACCGCCGCGCCCGCCGTGCCCGCCGCGCCCGCGGCCCCGACAGCCCCGGCGGCCACGCCCGCCTTCTCCGGGGTGGGCTTCCCCGGGCTGCCGCCGGTGGACTTCAGCGAGGTGGCGAAGGTGCCGCTACGGTCCGCCCGGCCGGTGAACGGCGCGATCACACCGCGCGGCGGCGAGATCCTCGGCTACACCCTGGAGGCCCGCGCCAACAGCACGCTCGAGCTGAGCTTCACGCGCGAGGCGGGCAACCTCAATCTGGGGCTCGTGGTGCTCTCCGCCGACAACAAAGTCTACTTCCAGACCAGCCTGGTCACCTCCAGCGCCCTCACCACGACCCTGACCCTGCCGGCCGCCGGCACGTACACCGTGGGCGTGTTCCGTGTCGGCCTGGTGGAGCCGAGCAGGCCGGAGGCGACGGCCTTCGAGCTGCTGGCGCGGCTGCGGTAGCACGCGGTGTGCCGGCAGCCGCCACTTGTTTCCCACACCACCGGAGCCTCTCCGCTCATAATAAGGAACCGCTCTCATGCGCTCAGGCAACGCTCTACGTGCTACGCCGCTGCTCGTGCTCGTCAACCTGCTGCTCGCGCTCCTGCCCGGAGCGATCCTCCTCCAGCCCGTGGACGCCCAGGGCACGGTGCGCTATGCCGCCCCCGCGGCCGCCGGCGCAGGCGACTGCAGCAGCTGGGCGAACACCTGTACGCTCCAGTCCGCCCTTGCGGCCGCATCGGAAGGCCAGATCTGGGTCCAGGCGGGCCTCTACAGGCCGGCCGCCGCCGGAGACCGCGAAGCCTCCTTTGCGCTCAAGAACAATGTGGCGCTCTTCGGCGGCTTCGTCGGCACCGAGACGGCGCTCGGCCAGCGGAACCCCGCCGCAAACCTGACGGTGCTCAGCGGCGACATCGATACCAACGATACCACCGACGCGAACGGCGTGGTCAACTCGCCGTTTGCCGTCCAGGGTGAGAACAGCCTCCGCGTCGTCACGGCCGGCGGCGTGGGCGCAAGCGCCGTGTTGGACGGCTTCGTGATCACGGCAGGCGCCAGCACCGGCCTGCGCAATACCGGCGCCGGCCCCACCCTGCGCAACCTCGTCGTCGCAGGGAACGCGGGGATCGGCGTGCGCAATGAGTCCGGCAGCAGTCCAGCCGTCAGCGCCAGCACCATCAGGAACAACGCGGGAGGGGTCGCCAATAACGGCGGCAGCAACGCGAGCTTCACCGACGTCACGATCAGCGGCAATAGCACCTCACGGGGCGGCGGGATGGCCAACGACGCCAGCAGCCCGACGCTCACGCGCGTGACCTTCAGCGGCAACTTCTCGATCGACTTTGGGGCCGCGATCTTCAACGTCAACGGGAGCGCCCCGACCCTGCGCGAGATCATCTTTGAGAACAATAACGGCAGGGCCAACTACGGCGCGGCGATCTCGAATATCGGGAGCACCTTCACGCTCACCAACGCCGTCTTCCGCAACAACTCCGCTTTCTACGATGCGGCGATCTACAGCTCCAACGGCACCGGCCCGCTGCGGCTGACGAACGTGCTCTTTACGGGGAACCGGGGCAGCCAGGGCGGCACTGTCGCGGGCTTCGCCAGCGAAGTGACGCTGACCAACGTGACGATCGTGGGCAACAATGTCAGCGGCGCTGGCGGAATGATCAGCGGCGCGTTGGACGCCACGATCGCCAACAGCATCGTCTGGGGCAACACCCTGGGATCCGGCACGCTCATCAGCAACGCCCGCTCCATCAGCAACAGCATCGTCCAGGGTTCCGGCGGCTCGGGGGCCGGCTGGAACGCCGTGTTTGGCACGGACGGCGGCGGCAACAAAGACGCCGACCCGCTGTTTGTCGACGCCGACGGCGCCGACAACACCGCAGGCACCACCGACGACAACCCGCGGCTCCGGCCTGACGCGCCCGCCCTCAACGCCGGCGGCAACGGCGCTGTGCCCGCCGGGGTGACGACGGACCTCGACGGTGCGGCGCGCATCTCCGGGGGGATCGTGGATATGGGCGCCTACGAGGCGCAGTTCCCGGGCGCATTCGCCAAGAACCTCCCCGCAACTGGCGCAGTGGGTCAGCCGACAAGCCCGACGCTGAGCTGGAGCGCGAGCGCCGCCGCGAGCGGCTACGCGTACTGCCTTGATGCCACCGACAACAACCAGTGTGACGGCGACGCGTGGCAGGCGGCGGCCGGTCTAAGCGCCACGGTGAGTGGACTCCAGGCTGGCCAGACCTACTTCTGGCAGGTGCGGGCCCAGAATGACTTCGGTGTGACCCTGGCGGACGGCGGGGCGTGGCGCAGCTTCAGGACGGCCGGCCCCACCCTCGCCAGCAGCAACGGTGCAGAGGGCGGGCCGGGGAGCGCGTTCGGCTTCAGCGCGTCAGGCTTCGCGCCGGGGGCGCGCGTGACGATCGGCGTGACACCGCCGGCCGGCGCGCAGGCCGAACTGGCCCAGGCCGGCACGCCCTACGTGGCCGGCACCGTCACCGCCGACGCCGACGGCACCGTGGCCTTCGCGGTGCTGCTCGACCGCGCTGCGCGCCCGGGTGTGTACACGGTGTTCGCGAGCGCGGGCGAGGCCATCGTCAGCACCCAGGTGACAGTGAGCGCCGGCGCCGCGGTGCTGGCCCCGCCCGCTGGCGCCGTGGTGGTGCGCGGGCAGCCGGCGCTCTTCCTGCCGCTGCTGCGGCGCTAACATGTCGATAGCATCGTGCCCTGCGGCTAGCGCTGCGCAGCCGCAGGCCAGCAAGAATGCTGCTTTGTGGTGCGGCGCCGCAGCTCGAAGCCGCGGGCTGTGGCGCGCGAAGGCCCCCTGCACAGCCTGGTGGTTAATTCACCCGATAGACACTGCTGACGACCTTCTGGAAGTGCTGCTCGAGCTCCCGCGTCAGTTCGATCTCCTCGGGGGTGAGGGGCAGGTGGCGCACCTCCTCGAAGTAGAAGCGCACCATCGCCGACTGGTGCTGGTAGGTCACCCCGTGGCGCGGCAGCACCCCATGGGCCCAGGAGAGCTCCTGATCGACCAGCGCCGGCAGATCAAAGAGCAGGACCGAGCGCACCAGTTCGCCCAGCCGCTCCACGGCCACCGCGGAGAGCCGCTCGGAAGCCGTGTGGTTCTCCTCCAGGCGTAGTGAGCGCGCCAGTTCAGGATAGGTGCGGAGCAGCCGCGCCGCGACGTGCTGGCAGATCAGCTTGTGCTGGGCCGTGAGCTGGCCGACCAGGCGGTTTGCGACGAGCGTGTCCATGGGCGATCCTTTCACGTGGTGGCGATAGCTGCCTCGATTATAGCATCGCGGTTCCGGCTCCGGCAGCGTGCATTGACTGGCAGCGATCTGTGCAAGGGCCGTGCCTGCCGCCGCACGCTCAGCGCCGCCCGATCATGGGCAGGACCAGGCGTTCGACGGGCAGGCCCGCGAGCTCGCGGAGCGCGAAGAATGCCCCCCGCCGGACGGCGGGCTCGCCATCCGGCGCGTAGCAGGCCCCACCAGGGCAGCGCGGGTCCTCGCTGAAGGGGATACGCACAATGCCCCACTGCTGGGCGTTGGGGCCGCTGGCCGGCGGGAAGTCCTCGTACTTGAACCAGAAGACCCGTGCCACATCGGGCCGGGCCGCCATCTGGCGGAAGACGGCACGGAGAAACTCGGCCTGTTCGGCGCTGTTCTGCCGCAGGTAGGCAGCGTTGTAGCCAACCTCGGTGATCCAGAAGGGGATCTCGGCGGCCGCCGGGGCGCGCGCCGCCAGCGCCTCGCGGAGCCGCCCCCGTACACTATCGAGGCGCGCGTCGATGCGTGCTACCTCTTCATCGACCGGAGCCGCAAGGCGGATCTCGGCCGGGTAGGGGTGATAGCCGAGCGCGTCGGCCGGGTAGGCGCTGTACGTCGTGAAGTAGCTGCTGAAGGGCTCGCTCGTGTAGAGCTCGATCAGGTAGTCGCGGTCGTTCAATGGCCCACGGTTGCTCGGCAACAGGATGTCGCTGCCCCGCGGGTGGAGCCCGCCGATCACCAGCGTCACCGCGGCGCGCCAGCTCGGGTCCTCGACGCGGTGGTCGCACTCGTTGCGCTTGAAGCAGCGATAGAGCTTGGTGTGCAGTCGCCCGGTCAGCACCGGGTCGATGCCCTCACCGCCCCGGTAGCCCTGGTCGGCGGGGAGGCGGTTCTGCTCGTTGAGGATCTCGTAGGCAGTCACCTGGCCCGCGTAGCGGTTCATGATCTGCAGCGCCCGATCCAGCCACCGCCGCATGTAGGGGTTGACCCCGCCGCCGTAGAGCAGGTCGCTGTCGGTCTTCGCGATCAGCCCGTTCGTGGCGTCGCGTGGGTCGGTCCCTACCAGGCCGAAGCCGAGCAAGCCCATCACCGTGAGGTTGTAGCGGGGCGCCACCTGGGTGATGAAGTGGTCGTAACGCGCAACCTGCTCAAGGAAGCTGCCGGCCCCCTCATCGCGAACAATGAACTCCACCCGCACCCAGCGCACCCCGGCCTCGGCCAGGATCTGACCCATGCGCTCCTGGGCCACGTAGTTCGGCTGGTCGGGGAAGGCCGGGTGCGTACCGAACTCGTACCACGGGTCGCGTGCGACCATGCCGATCAGTTCGCGCGGCACCGTTGCCGGCGCAACAGCGGCGCCCGGCGCCTGCGGGCTGGCCGCTGCAGGTATGACCAGCAGCGTGATGATCATGAGGGCGGCGAGCAGGGCCGCGCGCGCCTGCCATGGTGACACGCACGATAGACCTCCATCATGTGTTCGTGCGTGTATCGCTGCAGCGGCTTGCGCGCTTTGGCAGCAGATGCTAGGATGCGGGCGGCAGTGTCCAGCCCCCGTCGTCTGGCGGGGGGGAAGAGCGCAAGGAGGACCGTGATGAGCGACCTGAAGGCCACGTTCGAACGGGCGGCACAGGAGGTGCAGCAACTCCCCAAACGGCCCGACAATGACGCCCTGCTCAAGCTCTACGCCCTCTACAAGCAGGCGACCGCCGGTGATGTCAGCGGCGACCGCCCGGGGATCCTGGATATGCAGGGCCGCCTGAAGTATGACGCCTGGTCGAAGCTGAAGGGTACAGGCGCCGAGCAGGCAATGCAGGACTACGTGGCGCTCGTCGAGAAACTCAAGGCCGGTGCATAGTAGCACAGGTGCCACCCGTAGGCGGGTGTTTCGGGGGGCCGCGCCCCCCAGGAAAACGTTGCCGGACGGGAGG
>JACAEO010000234.1 GCA_013388805.1 Chloroflexota bacterium | reverse complement strand
CGGTGCGCCCGCTTCGCTGGTGCACCGCAACGCCAACAACATACCCCCCTCTCCCAGGCTGGGAGGGGGGTGAGGGCAAGCAGCGCATCAGGACGCTATCCGCCAAAAACCCTCCACCTGAGAGGGGCTGGGGAGGGGGCAGTCACCTTATTTGAAAAGTATCGCGCCTAGCACAGGGTTGCACCACGTGGCCCAGCAAGCGACCATCGCGAACCGTGACGAACTGCTGGCGTTGCTGATCGCGCTCCAGGCCCAGATCCGCGCGACCGTCGTCGCGGCCTGCGAGCGTCAGGCGCTCGCAGAACTGGCTGGCGTCGCCGAGGACGAGGCGGCAGGCGATACGATCTACGCGATCGACCGGGTCGGCGAGGCGGCGCTGATCGCCTTCTTTGCCGAACACGTTGCAGCGCGCTGGCCACTGGTGCTGATCGCCGAGGGGCTGCCCAGCGGCCAGTTGACCCTGCCGGCAGGGCTGCCCGCCGAGCAGGCAGTGATCCGGGTGATCGTCGACCCGATCGACGGCACGCGCGGCCTGATGTACCAGAAGCGCGCGGCCTGGTCACTTGCCGCCGTCGCGCCGAACCGGGGGCCCGCCACGCGCCTGAGCGACATCGAGCTCGCGGTGCAGAGCGAGATCCCGCTGGCCAAGCAGCACCTCTGCGACGTCCTCTGGGCGACGGCGGACGGCCCGCTGGTTGCCGAGCGGGTCAACCGGCTGAGCGGCGAGCGCCAGCCAATCACCCTGCGGCCCTCGACGGCAGCGAGCATCGCCCACGGCTTCGCCACGATCAGCCGTTTCTTTCCCGGGGCCCGCGATGAACTGGCCGCGATCGACGAGGCCGTAGTACGGGCGACGCTCGGCCCGCCCCGGCCCGGCAAGGCTCACTGCTTCGAAGATCAGTACATCTGCACCGGCGGCCAGCTCTACGAACTGATCGCCGGCCACGACCGCTTCGTGGCCGACCTGCGTCCCTTGCTCGACCGGCACCTGGCCAGCCGGGGCGAAGCCCTTGGCATCTGCTGCCACCCCTACGACCTGTGCACCGCGCTGATCGCGCGGCAGGCCGGCGTGCTGCTGACCGACGAGCGCGGGCGCACCCTCGACGCGCCGCTCGACGTTCACAGCGATGTCGGCTGGGTGGGCTATGCCAACGCGGCGATCCGCGCCCAGATCGAGCCTGCCCTGCTGGCCACCTTGCAGCGCCGTGGCCTGCTCGACTGATGCCAGTGACACGTGATGAGTATCGAGTTCGAGCGCTTCATCACAGCGGCCCGCGCGCAGCGCGGCGGTTTCTTCGACGCGTCACGGCCGATCACTGCGGCCCGTGCCCCCGGCTGGGTCGATCTGCTCGGGGGGGTGGCGGCCCACGCCGGGGCGCTGGCCCTCGGCTGGCCCCTGGGCGCCAGTGCCTTTGTCGCGCTGCAGCCCGACCCGGCGCCAGCCATCGTTGTGCAAGACGAGCAGGGCCACGACACGAGCCTGCCGCTCACTGAGCTGATCGCAGCCGACGGGAGGCCACGCGCCTACGGCGAGGCGGCGCAGCGCCTGGCGCCGCGCGACCTGCTGCAGCGGCTGGTGGGCGCTGCCTGGCTCGCGCTGCTGCGCGAGGAATTCGCGCACCTTCCCGGCGGGGCCCGCCTGCTGCTGCGCTGGCGCAGCGGGCCGGGCTGGCCGGTCAGCGTGGTCGCCGCGGTGGCCCAGGCGCTGGTCTCGGCCTTCGGCGTGCGCCTGGCCCCCCGCGAACTGGGCCTGGCGTGCCAGACCGCCCTGGGCCGGGTGGTCCAGCCGGGGAGCGCGATCGGCGCCCTGGGCCCGCTGGTCAGCGTCTGTGCCCACGCCGACGCGCTGCTGCTGCTGCATCCGCAGCCCGCCTGGATGTGGGGCAACCTGCATCTGCCCACTGGCACCACGATCTGGGCGCTCAGGGTGGGCGACGGGCCAGGGAGCGGGGCGCGTGCCACCAGCGGCGCAGCCGAGGCCATTGCGTACCGCATCGCTGCCGAGGCCGAGGAGCTTGACCCGGGCGAGGCCGATGCCCGCTGGCTCGGCTACCTGGCCAACATCGGCAGCGACCGGCTGGCCCGGCAGCTGCGCGATCTGCTGCCGGCCACCGTCTCGGGCCAGGCATATCTCGCCCGCTACGGCCAGCCCCCCGGCCTGAAACTGGACGCGGGGCAGCACTACCCGGCCCGCGCGGCGGCCGTGCTGGCCGTCGAGGAGCACCTGCGCGCGCGGCTGGCCGTGGCCCTGCTGCGCGCCGCGGCGAGCAAGGCTCAGCGTGACGACGACCTGGCCCTGGTCGGCGAGCTGATGGCGCTCTCGCACTGGGCCCAGCGTGCTGCGGGCCACGGCGACGCCCACGCCGACCAGCTTGTGGACCGGGTGTATGCCGCGGGGATGAGCCAGGGCCTCTACGGTGCACGCGCCCCGTCAGCCGAGTCGGGCGCCACCCTCGTCGTCCTCGGGCGCGCCGAGGCGGAGCCGGCACTGCAGGCGATCGCGGCGGGTTACGCCGCCGAGCACGGCCTGCCAGTAGCAATCAGTGGTGGGAGCGCGGCAGGCTGCAGCCCGGCCGGCACCCGGGAGCTGTAGCGTGTTGTTGCGCACCACGCGGGCTTTGGGGCAAGCCCCACGTAGCGCAAGCCCTGGTCGGGCATCCTGCAGGGCTCCGTCAACGTCCGGTTGATCGTCCGCGCCGTGGGCGTCAACGCCCCGGCTCCTGGTGCGACGGCCCCCTGCGTGGCCGGTCGAACCCGCGGCTTCAGTCGCCGGGCGGACGACGTTGACGTAGCCCCAGGGCATGCCGGGGGCCAACACGATACAACGGGCCGGGCTGTGGTAGCATGGGAGCCATGTCAACCATTCGCCGCTGCCCGGGCGGCGCTCGCCGTGTCGCACGCTGCACGCAGGCGGCAGTGAGCGCGCTCACCTGCATCGCGCTGGGCGCCTGCGCCACACCGGGCGGCCAGCGCACCCCCACTGCGCACAGCGCAGCATCGCCGCCGGCGGCAACATCGACCGTCACGGCAACGCCGCGCGCAACGGCTGTCGACCCCGGCCGCGCCGCGACCAGCGCCGCCGCCACTGCCGCGGCGCTGGCCAGTGCCACCGTGAGCACGCTGCGCGCGGTGGCCAGCGAGATCTTCCGCGACGGGTTCGGCGACAACCGCAACGCCTGGTTCACCGGCGTCTTCCAGGAGGTGGAGCGCAATACGATCGAAGAAGGTGTCTTCAAAGTGAGCTGGACGGGCAAGGGCTCGTCGTACGAACTGTACGAACTGCGCGAGCTGCGCGATTTCATCGCCGAGGTGGACTGCCGGGTCTACCGCGGCGGCGGCGATGGCAGCTGCGGCCTGATCTTCGCCCGCCAGCCCGACGCCAGCTTCTACAAGTTCGAGCTGTTCGAGGACTACTACCGGCTGTACCTGGTGATGGCCGGGGAGACGCCGGCGCTGCTCGCCGAGGGCAACCCCGGTGCGAGCGTCCGCCCTGGTGAGACCAACCGGCTGCGGGTGATCCGGCACGGGGCGACGATCAGCAGCTACGTGAACGAGCAGCTGCTCGCCACGGTGCAGGATGCCACCCTGGGCGGCGGCAAGGTCGGCCTCGCGACCGACTCCTACGCCGCTGAGGGAGGGGTTGAACTCTGGCTCGACAACTTCGTGATCTGGGAACTGCCGGCGTAGCTGTCGGGGTCCGCGGTGCCTGGTGCAAAGGTGATCGTGAAGGGGCACGCTGGCGCCCAGCCTGGCCAGCCAGGCCTGCACCTCTTCGATCGCGAGGGCGTCGGCGACAACAGCGGTGATCTGCGGAAGGCCAGGGCCACCCTGCTGCGCCCGGTCTACCGTCACCAGTGGCGGGGGGAGGTTGCGGCGGCCATTGGCTGCCTGGAGGCGTACCGCCCGGAGGCCCGCAACGAGGAATGGCTGGACAAGCTGATCACCTACCTGCGCGAGCGGGAGCCGTACATTCCCGATTATGGAGAACGCCGACGCACCAGTCAGTCTATTGGGAGCGGGCAGGTGGAGAAGGCCAACGACCAGATCGTGGCCCAGCGGCAGACGGGCGCGGGCATGCGCTGGAGCCTGGACACCAGTGATGCCCTGGCGGCGCTGCGCACGCTCCACCTGAATGGTGGATGGGATGCGTACCGGGTGCATCGGCAGATGCCCTCGCTCCTGGCTACGTAACCCAGGACTTATTCGCGCTAACAATCATTTAGCCACCGAGCGAGATACCAATCAGCCAGCCGATGCCGAAGGTGATCGCGGCCGCGGCGAGGCCCACCAGCACCTGGCGCATCCCCGAGTACCACACGCTGCGCCCGGTGAGCAGGGTGATCGCCGCCCCAATCCCAAAGAGCCCCAGAGTACTCAGCGCGACGCTCAGCCCGACCGCGGCCAGCCCGCTCAGGAAGAGGAAGGGCAGCACTGGCACGATCGCGCCCACGGCGAAGAGCAGAAACGACGAGATCGCGGCCTCCCAGGCCGACCCGCCGAGCTCGTCGGGGTCGACGCCGAGCTCCTCGCGGGCGAGCGTGTCGAGGGCGTTTGCCGGGTCGGCAACCAGTCTGGCGGCCAGGGCGCGGGCCTGCTCCTCGGGCAGCCCCTTGGCCTGGTAGATCAGCGCCAGCTCCTCCTGCTCCTCGGCTGGGTTCTGCTCCAGCTCGTCGCGCTCGATCACGATCTGCCGCTCGTACAGCTCGCGCGAGCTCTGCACCGAGATCCACTCGCCCAGCGCCATCGAGAAGGCGCCGGCCAACAGGCCCGCCAGCCCGGCGACCAGCACCGCCCGCCCCTCGGGGTTCGCACCCGCCACGCCCATTACCAGGCTGAAGTTCGAGAGCAGTCCGTCGCTCGCCCCGAGCACGGCGGCGCGCAGGGCGTTGCCGCTGCTAGCGCGGTGGCGGCCCTCCAGCTGGGCCAGGGCCGACCCCTCCATGCCGCCGGGCGTGCCGGCGACAATGGCCTGGAGCACACGGGCGTGCGAGCGCTCCTGCCCTGGCAGCGCCGTCGCGCGAGACTCAGGCTGTGCGGCGTAGCCGCGGCTGTCCATGCGCTCCAGGCCGCCGATCGTGGGCAGAACAAAGGCCGGCCCGAAGCGCCTCATCAGCCAGATCAGGGTGCGCGTCCGCCAGCCCAGGCGGCGTGGCGGGATGGACTGGCCGGCCGCGCTCAGCTGCGCCTCCCAGAAGCGGGCGTGCTCAGCCTCGACCGCCGCCAGTCGCCGGTAGACCTCGGCCAGGCGCGGGTTCGGCTCAGCCGCGGCGATCGCCTCGTAGATGGCCGCGCTCTCGATCTCGTCCTGCCAGTTGGTGCGGTAGCGTGCGGTCGCGTCGGTCATTGGCGAGCACTCCTCCTCACACAGCTCACGTTAGTGTCGCCTGGCCCTGCATCTGCCGGTAAAAGATCTGCCTGGTGACCTCGGCGGTCAGCATATACAGGAAGAGGATGCTCCCCAGCAGCGCGAGGAACAAGTGTAGCACCAGGCTTACGCTCATGTCCAATCAGTGTGCAAACGGGGCCCAGAGCAGAGGCGTCGAACAATATCAGGCGTGATGCGCCTGGCGTTTCGGATAGCTTCGTAGACGGCGAGGTAGCAGGCAAGATAGGCGTTGTGGACGCCACGGAACACGCGCAGGCACGTTTGTAAGCCGGCGTGTGCCCCCTCGGACGTGTTGCCGTGGACTGCGCGCACCCCGTCGCCGTCGTCATCCCGAGCCCACTCACATGCAGAACCAGTGTTGACGGGCGCTGGTGGCTCGTTGCGAACGCACTTCCCGTCAACAGGGTATATGAGCGCTGGCAGTCCTGGCAGCGGTCGCGCCCGAAAGATTGAGCAGCTACGTGAGCACTTTGTAATGTTGAGCGCATATCATGATTGATTCGGCAAAGTTGCGACATTTACACGTTTATTGGTACATCTGATTATGATGAGTTTCGTTTTTGCTTCAATTGTCCAAGACGGGAGGTCAAGATGCAGCAACTATGTACCATCATTCTAATCGTTACCTTCATCCCCACGGTGAGCGCCGCAGCACAGGCCAATCAGCGCTGCTTCCCAGAAACAGAGCAGTGTATCGCTGGCCCAATCCGCGCCTATTGGGAGCGCAACGGCGGCCTTGCCGTCTTTGGCTTCCCGATCACCGCCCAGGCCGCCGAGGTGGTCGAGGGCACGCCGCTCCAGGTGCAGTGGTTCGAGCGCGACCGCCTCGAGATCCAGCCCGATGGCCGCGTGACCGCCGGCCGCCTCGGTGTCGAGCGCCTGGAGCAACTCGGCACGCCCTGGCAGCAGGGATCTGGCGCACCAGCGAGCGCCAGCTGCATAGCCTTCCCTGAGACCGGCCACCAGGTCTGCGGCGCCTTCGCCTCATACTGGCGCGCCAACGGTGGGCTCGAGCGCTTCGGCTTCCCCGTGACCGGGGAGTTCACGACTGAGCTAGAGGGTAAGCCGTACACCGTCCAGTACTTCGAGCGCCGACGCTTTGAGCTGCACCCTGAGATCAGGCCAGACGCCGTGCTGCTGGGTCTCCTTGGCCGCGAGGTGTTCAACGCCCGCCAGGAGCAGCCGCAGCCGCCCGCCCCGCAGCCGCCACCACCCGTGCCGCCGCCTGGCCCCGGCGATGAGGGTTGTGGCTTCGATCCAGGCCCCGTGGCGCCCGAGTTCCCGGTGAAGATTGTCGCGGTCAACGACCAGTCAGAGACCGTCACATTGCGCAATGTCAGCGGCGATCCCGTGAACCTGGACGGTTGGCGCATGTGCAGCATCCGTGGGCCGCAGGAGCATCGCGGCATTGGCGGCATCCTGGCGCCTGGTGAACAGCGCGACTTCACGCATGAGGGCGGCAACGTCTGGCGCAATGATGGGCGCGATCCCGGCGCTCTGTACAATGCCCAGGGCCAACTGATCAGCTACTGGGGGGATTAATACCATTCCCTCTGGGACAGGTCGCATTGCCGACCTCACCCTCCCCTCTCCCAGGCTGGGAGAGGGGGGTATGTTGTTGGCGTTGCGGTGCGCCAGCGAAGCT
>JACAEO010000389.1 GCA_013388805.1 Chloroflexota bacterium | reverse complement strand
CGGCAGCACCACGCCCCCCGCGGCGCACCGACGCACCGCAGCGCACCGGCGCCCTGCGGCGGCCCCGCCACCCCGCGTCCGCTCAGCGTCCCATTAGCGGCAAGAACACGCGCGCGTTGAGATCCGCAGGCAGCACCAGGGGCCGTAGCGGCTGGTTCACCCCATCACCGACCACGACGAGCGTGGCGCGCTTGCCAGCGCTCAGCACCAGGTCCGGTGCGGGGATGAAGCGCCCGCCGCCGCCCGGCGAGGTGAAACGCAGCCGGTAGATCCCGCTCGCTAGCGGCACGAGCGACTCGCTGCCGAACGGGAGGTCCTTTAAGCCCCTGAACAGCGCGTTGTTGCGCTCCTCGCGCAGATCGAGCAGCGCGGCCTCGCCCGCAGCGAACGGCGCGGCGTGCACCACGCGCAGCAGCGCGCCACCGGGCGGCGGTGCGTCAGTGTCGCCCAGGAGCAGGATCTGCAGCGGGACGCCATTGGCGCCACCGATGGCTGCGGCCACATAGGAACGCCCGCGCAGCAGCTCCAGCTCGCCGCTTGCCAGCGGCGTCGACTCGCCGGGCTGGGCAAGCGCAACGGTGTAGCGGCCCTCTTCGAGGCGCAGTTCGTCGCTCAGCCCGAGGTAGGGCAGGCGCTCGACCGCCCGCTCGCCCGCGACCAGCACGTCCACCGCGGCCGTGCCGCTGGCAACGGGTGCCAGGTGCAGCACCCGCAGCTGGACAGGCGCCCGCCGCTCGCGGGGCACCTCGATCACCTGCAGCGGCTGCCCCCCTGCCCCGCCAGCCGCCACCAGGATGAGCTCCTCGCCCACGGCAAGGCTACGTGGCGCCAGGTTGATCAGCGGCTCGGCGGCCGGCTGCCCGGTCAGGACGATCTTCAGGTCGAGTGATACCCCCGCCGGCACCAGCACTGGCCCCCGGGACTCGCCAAACACGATGTTTAACAGCCCGGGGATGGCCTGCCCGTCCTCACGCACCACGTCAACCCCCGTCGCCGTGGCGCCGGCAGCGAAGGGCGCGGCATGGACCACCCGCACACTGGCCTGGCCCGTGGGGGGTGGGGCGGGACTATCGCTGAGTACCAGCAGGCTGAGCGGAAAGCCGTTGGCGCCACCCAGCGCAACCACCGTCTGATCGCGGGCCGGCGCGAGCACGACGTCAGCGGTCAGCAGCGGCGTCGCCCCGGCCAGTTCTGCCTGAGTCAGTGCTCCGGCGAAGAGCTTGACCGGATAGGTGCCCGCCGGCAGGTCCTGGTAGGGCAGACGCTGGCCAAAGCTGAGACCACTGATCAGCAGGGTATCGACACCGCCGAGCGTCGCAGCCACCGTTACCGGGGCCGGACCGCCCAGCGTTGCGGCGTGGAGCACCGCCACACGCGCCGGCACCTGGGCCAGCACGGCCGCCCGGCTGGCGGGGACAGGCAGCCCCGCGACAAGCGCCACGAGGCCGAGGATCAAGCTGAGCACGCGGGCCACGGGCAAGAGACGCATGCGCTGCTCCTTTGCTGCAACGTCGGGGCTGCCGACAGGGCGAGCGGATACCAGGATCGCTCAGGCGTCCCTATGGTACGACCAGGCGCGGCTTCTGTCGAGTGGCGCCGTACACGAACGGCGCCGGGACGTACACCGTCCCGGCGCCTGACTGGCCGTGTGCTCGTTCAGCGCTCAGCGCGCGATGAATGGCAGGAAGAGCTGTCGCGTCACCGAGCGATCGTCGAGGAACAGCACGGTGGGCGTCTGGTTCACCAGGTCACCCACGGCGATCGCCGTGACCACCTGCCCGCTGCTGAAGGTGATGGTTGGCAGAATGATGCTGTTACCTGGCGCAATCTCCGGAACCACCCGCAGATTGAACGGCGTGCCGCTCGGCAGATCCAGGTACGGCGTCACGCTGGCGTAGTCAAGGTCGGCCACCACCGTCGTACCGCTATCGGTGACGATGTCAACCCGGTTCTGCGGCACGGTCGGAGCGAATGGCGCGGCGTGAACCGCGCGCAGCCGGGCCTCAGCCGGCGGCGTCGGGTCGTCGGTCAGCAGCAGCACATTAACCGGGTAGGTCGGCGTGGCCTTGCCGATCGCCACCGCTGTGTAGTTGACACCTGGCTGGAGCACGATTGCCCCGCTGAAGGCTGGCGTCCCGGTGGCAGCGCTCCCGGCGAAGATCTCGACCGCGTAGGCGCCGGCCGGCACGGCGCTGTAGGGCGTGATCCGCCCGAAGGTCAGGTTGTTCTTCACCACCGCGCCGTTGAGCGTCACCGTCGCCGTTGCATCGCCACTGGCGAAGGGCGCGGCGTGCACCAGACGCACCTGCGCGCGCTCGGTCTGAAGCGGAGCCGGCAGCACCAGGGGCTGGACAGGCTGGTTACCGCCGCCGCCCGCATTGTCACCGATCGCGAAGACCGTAAGACGCTGGCCCGGGCTCAGGGAAACCGGGGGCAGATCGATGGCGACGGTCGTGGTGCCCGAGAGGCGCACCTGCAGGTCAATTGCCACACCGCTCGGCAGGGTCACGAACGGGCTGTTGTCGCGATAGCGGAAGTTCGTCAGGAGCGCCGGGCCACCGGCATCGGGGACGACATCGACCGCGGTGTCCGCGATGGCCGGCGCAAAGGGCGCGACATGCACCACCCGCACCTGGCCCTGGTTGGCGCCCGGCAGCGACGTGGTGGGCGTCCGATCTACCAGGGGGAGCAACTCGAGCGGGTAGCCGTTGGCCCCGCCGATCGCCGCGACCGTGTAGTCGGTGTTGGCCTCCAGGGTCACGCCCGGCACATCGATCGCCGGCGTCTCACCGGTCGGGAGGCTGCTGAACGAGCCAGCAAAGATGCGCACGCGGTAGGTGCCGGGCGCCACGTTCAGATAGCCGATCGTATCGCCAAAGTTGAAGCTGCTATCGACCAGGATATCGTTGAGGAAGACCGAGACGGTGGCAGGGCCGGTGGCGAAGGGCGCGGCGTGGACGAGCGCAACCCGGGCGGGAACCGGCGCCTGGGCGGGATCAGGGTCCTGGGCGAATGTGATGGCCGCGGTCGCGGCCATCAGGGTAGCGGACAGGATCAGTGCGCACATCAGGGCGATCCGTGCCAACGTGGGCTGACGCATAAGCTGCTCCTTTGCTCCAGAAGCGGATCCGTGCCTTCACCAACCTGGGTGGGGACACGGCAAACCGTAGGCATACATTCGGTACTGCTTGTCTTTCTATCTACGCGCCAGCCGCGCCACTGGATGTTCGTTGGTTTCCGACACGGGCAGGAGCCTGGTATAATCGGGCAGGTAAACCGCGTAGGAGTTGATAAGGAGCGCCTGTGCGCCCATTCTTGCCTGTGCTGCTCGGCGCCGCTGCGCTCCTGCTGGCCGCCTGTGGCAGTTACGCCCCACCTGCGCCCACCCGCTCGGCGCTGGAGGAATCACAGACCAGCGTCGCGCTCGAGGCGCGGCCCACCCTCGCCCCGCTGAACAGCGAGGCCGCGACCACCGCCAGCCCGCGCCCCGCGCCGCCCGACCTGGCCGAACTGCTGCAGTTGCGCCCCGACGACCCACGCGCCCTCGGCGACCCGAACGCGCCGGTGCTGATCGTCGAGTTCACCGACTTCGAGTGCCCCTTCTGCCAGCAGTTCGTCCGCGATACGCGACCGATGATCATCGACCAGTTTGTCGAGACCGGGCTGGTGCGCTTTGTGGTGCGCGACTTCCCGCTGACTGACATCCACCCCTCGGCGCCGCTGGCCGCCGCCGCCGCCCACTGCGCCGCCGGCCAGGGCCAGTTCTGGCCGATGTACGAACGGCTCTTCGCCAGCCACCGGGTGGAGTGGGGCGGCGTGCCAAAGCGCGACCGCGACGTGTTCATCGAGTTCGCCGGTGATCTGGGGTTGGACAACCCCACCTTCGTCGCCTGCCTCGATGATCCGGCCACCCAGGAAGCGATCAGCGCCGAGCAGGCCGCGGCGGCACGCCTTGGCATCAACTCGACGCCGAACTTCCTGGTCAATGGTCAGTTGCTCCGCGGCGCGCTGCCCTTCCGCGTCTTTGAAGACCTGATCCAGCAGGAGACGGGAGCGCGCTAGCGGTGCAACCCTACCGCGCTCCCTGCAACTCCTCGATCGGCACGAAAACGGCCTCGGGCGTCACCAGCGGCTCGGGGGCCGGGCCAGTGTCGCTCCAGCCCTGGTTCTCCAGGGTCATCGCCACCTCGGCGATCGCCATGTCGTGATCACAGACGATCTGGCAGGCCAGCCGGTACTGGCCAAGCAACTCCCGCTCGCTGAGCTTCTCGAACTCGGCGCGGGTCATCGTTGTGGGCTCGCCCGCGGCGAAGCTCACCCGGCAGGTCGTGCAGCGGGCATGCCCGCCACAGCGGTGGCCGATCGCCACCCCGGCCTCCTCGATCGCCAGGACCAGCCGCGTCCCCGCCGCAACTTCATGCGTCTTGCCGGCTACTGTCAAGCTGGGCATCGTGTATACTCCCTATCGCTCAGACCAGATGGACGTGAGGGCGCAGCAGCGACTGCGCTGCTGCGCCCTTTTCAAGCTACCATGAGTGGCACAGAGCGTCAATCCACCCCGATCGCCCCCCTCTCAGGGGTAGGGTTTTTGGCGGATAGCGTCCTGATGCGCTGCGTGCCCTCACCCCCCTCCCCCCCTCTCCCAGGCTGGGAGAGGGGGGTATGTTGTTGGCGTTGCGGTGCGCCAGCGAAGCT
>JACAEO010000233.1 GCA_013388805.1 Chloroflexota bacterium | reverse complement strand
TTCTGGCCCCCTCCCCTGCCAGGGGAGGGGGGAGGGGGGTGGGGTATGCGGGGCCTGGGGGCGCACCTCCCAAAAACCCTCCACCTGAGAGACTACTCGCCCCAGGTGTGTAGTCGCAGCCTGATGCCCAGCCAGTCCCCCGCGACCATAGTTGCGGCGAAGACCCAGCCCGAGATGGCGAAGGCCGCGATCCCCGAGAGCAGCGTGCCCACCGTGCAGCCCAGGGCCACCAGCGCACCCCAGCCCTGCAAGACCCCGCCCAGCAGCGCGCTGACGATACCGCGCCCTGTCGGGCGGTCCGGCTGGAACCGCCCGGCCGCCAGCGCAGCGGCGAGCGAGCCCAGCACCAGCCCGCTAACCAGCAGGCCGTTGCTGGTGATCGTGCGCACCACCCGGGTCGCACAGCCGGCGAGGGTGTCGAGGCCGTTCAGCCGGGCGGGGAGCAGGCCAGCCGCGTCGAGGGCGGTGCGGGCCAGGCTGCCCAGCTGTGCGGTGACACCCAGCGGCTCCACCCGCAGGTAGGCACAGACGCCAATTGCCCCCACCAGGGCGCCGGTCACCAGCGGGTGCCAGCGGGCCGTGAGCAACGCCTCGCGGATGAGCGTCGGGGTCAGGCGCAGCGCCGGACGGGCCGGCAGTTCCGGTACGCCGCGCAGTGGAACATGTACCCGAACAGGCGGGAAGATCTTCCCGATCACAACCGGGACAATCAGCACATCCGCCGCAAGACCGATGGCGCAGACCAACGATCAGGTGTAGGATGATGCTCCCCTGCAGGGTGATCGCCTGGGAGGCCAACTACGAGAGGAGGGTCCGATGGAACTGCTCATTCTCGGCGGCCTGGCGTTGGTGGTGCTGCTCGCCGCTACGGCCGATCGCGACGAGCCAGAGGTGGAGACGGTCATCATCACGCGGCCAGCGTCGCGGCGGGCCATGAACCCGCTGGCGCCACTGGCGGCGGTGCTCGCGATGATCCTGCTGGGGACGATCCTGCTCAACCAGTTGCTCTGGTAGCCGGGTGGGCAGATCGTATGTGCCCCCGTTTCTTCCGGGAAACGGGGGCGCTTTTTTATCGAGGGCGCTTCCTGGTCAGTCACCGACGCTTCCTGCACGTTGTCACCCCGAGCCCTTCGGTTCCGCGGCTCCCGGGCTTGTCGAGGGGCAGGGTACACTCTGCGCGGGGTCTACCGCATCAGGTGGCGGACGATGCTTCGCGTCGCTCAGCATGACCAGGCGGGTCGCATACCAGCAAACGTCGGTGACAGACTACTGATACCGATTCTGCTTGATCACTCGTCACTAGATATCAGCTGGGCGCGCAGCGCGGCGCGGCGGAGTTTGCCCGAGGCGGTGCGTGGCAGCGCTGCGCAGAAGTGCACGCTGCGCGGGCACTTGTAGGCGGCCAGGCGCGCCCGACAGAAGGCAAGCACCTCGGCGGCCAGCGCCCCGTCGGGTGCGTGCCCCGCCGCAACGACGACAGCCGCCACCGGTACCTGGCCCCAGCGCGCGTCGGGCACACCTACGACCCCCACCTCAGACACGGCCGGGTGGGCCAGCAGCACGGCCTCCACTTCAGCCGGGTAGATGTTCTCGCCACCGGAGATGATCAGGTCACTGCGCCGCTCGACCACGTAGAGGAAGCCCTCCGCGTCGAGGTAGCCCAGGTCGCCGGTGTGGAACCAGCCATCCACGAGCGCGGCGGCACTGGCTACGGGGTTGTTGTGGTAGCCAGGGGTGACCATCGGGCCACGCACGCAGATCTCGCCGACCTCGCCCGGCGCAGCGTCACGGTCGGCAGTGACGATGCGCAGTTCGAGCGGGAGCAGCGGCTGGCCGGCCGAGCCGAGCTTGCGCAGCGCATCGGCGGGGGCCAGGGTGGCCGCCTGCGAGGCCGTCTCGGTCATGCCATAGGTCTGCACCACCGGCACGCCGCGGGCAGCGCAGGTCTCGAGCAGCGGGCGCGGCGCGGGGCCACCGCCCAGCAGCGCACAGCGGAAGTGGGGCGGCAACGGTCGGTCGCCACGGAGCTCAAGCATCCGCTGGAGCATCACGGTGACGACCGAGGCGATCGTGACGCCCTCGTCGTCGATCGCGGCCAGCGCTGCAGCCGGATCGAAGCGCTCATGGAGCACCACCGGCATACCGTAGATCGCGCCCCGCAGGACGATCGCCAGCCCACCGACGTGAAACAGCGGCAGCACCGCCAGCCAGCGGTCATCGGTGTGCAGGCCCAGGTTGAGCGCCGAGGCGGTGGCGCTCCACCAGTGGTTGCCGGCGGTGAGCAGCGCGCCCTTCGGCCGCCCGGTGGTGCCCGAGGTGTAGATGATCGTGTGCGGGGCATCGAGCGCCAGACTCGCAGCGGCCCCCGGCTCACTGGCAGCCGGCCGCTGAGCAGCGACCGACGTGAGCGAAAGGCACGGGATCGCGCCCAGACCTGTGGCCACCTGAGCGTGCGCATCGTCGTGAAGCAGCATGGTAGCGCCGCTATCGGCCAGTTGCCAGGCCAGTTCGGCGGGGGCAAGCCGGGTGTTGAGCGGCACCAGCACCGCGCCACAGCGTGGCGCAGCGTGGATGGCAGCGGCATACGCGGGGTGGTTGTGCGCGAGGATGGCCACCCGGTCGCCCGGACGCAGACCACCCGCCCCCAGCCCGGTGGCGATGCGGCTGGCCCATACGTGCAACTCGGCGAACGACCAGCGCCCGCCCGGCGCGATCAGCGCAGGGCGCTCCGGATGCAGTGCGGCCCGGCGGGCCAGCCAGTCGGGGAGGCGGATCACAACGCCTTACACCAGCAGACCGAGGGCCAGGAGTGCCCCGAAGGCCAGATGCAGGCGCGCAGTGCCGCGCAGGGCGACGTTGAGCACGCGCCCCTGCGCGGTGCGCACCAGGCGCAGCAGCGGCAGCGCCAGCGGCGCACTGAGCCAGGCGAGCAGCACGAAGGGCGAGGCGCCGCCCCACCACCAGATCAGCGGCAGCAGCAGGTACGCCCCGATCACCAGCACCGCGTACTCGATCCGGGCGAAGCGCTCGCCGAAGATCACCGCCAGGGTGCGCTTACCGGCCTTGCGGTCGGTCGGCGCATCGCGCAGATTATTGACCACGATGATCGCCGTCACCAGCATCGCCACCGGCAGGCTGACCAGCAGCGCGATCGGGCGGACGGCGTCGCTGTGCAGATAGTCGGTGCCAACGACGGCAACGACGCCAAAGAAGATGAAGGTGAAGATATCGCCCAAGCCATTGTAGCCGAGCGGGAACGGCCCGCCGGTGTAGAGGATGCCCGAGGCGATCGAGAGCAGCCCGATCAGCAGGATCGGCCAGCCGCCGATGACGATCAGATAGACGCCGCAAAGCGCTGCCAGGCCAAAGCAGAAGAGCATCGCAGTGCGCACGGTTGCCGGTGCGATCAGCCCGCTCTGCGTGACGCGGGTAGGCCCCAGGCGCTCAGGCGTATCGGCGCCCTTGAGGTGGTCGAAATAGTCATTCGCCAGGTTGGTGCCGATCTGGATGAGCAGCGCCGCCACCAGGGCCGCCACGAAAACCAGCGGACGGAAGAAGCCATCGGCCAGCGCCGTTGCCGAGCCGACTAGCACAGGCACGACCGCTGCCGGCAGCGTCGGCACGCGGATGGCCATCAGCCAGGTTTTCAGCGGCCCCGGGCGGGCTGGCGAAGCCTCGGTCGTCATACAAAGCAGTATACCGCAAACAGCCCGCCCCGGGACCACATCGTTCGCGCCCGCCCCGCCGCCCCGGCGCTCTCAGGGGTAGGGTTTTTGGGAGGTGCGCCCCCAGGCCCCGCATACCCCACCCCCCTCCCCCCTCCCCCCTCCCCTGCCAGGGGAGGGGGCCAGAATCTGGCGTTGCAGTGCGCCAGCGAAGCT
>JACAEO010000214.1 GCA_013388805.1 Chloroflexota bacterium | reverse complement strand
CTCGCCTGGGGCGCCCCGACGGGGGGCAGCGTGGCGGCCACGATAGGCCGCATCACGGATGGTTACCCCCTACCGGCCATCCTGGCGCCGCGGATGGACGCGGGGGCCACGGGCGCCGAATGATCCGGCGCCCCCCTCGGCGGTGTTGACCTTCTCGTTGCTGAGGCTGATGCTCGGTGGCTGCGGGCCATCGCCCTGGTTCACCTGGAGCCGGCCCACCTCCTGGGCGCGCAACTCCTCGGCCTGGCGCAGCAGATCGGGCGCCAGCTGATAGTAGAACTCCAGCGCCTCGCCGTGCCGGTCGATCCCGGTGTAGTCCACCACCACATAGCTGCCGGCCGGAATACCGCCGGAGGCCAGCAGGTCGGCGAGCGGGGCATCGATGAGCTTGAGCAGTTGCTGGCGCAGCGGCCGCGCGCCGAAGCGCGAGTCAAAGCCCTTGGTGAGCAGATACTCGCGGGCCTCGGGGGTGATGCGCACCTGGATGCCCTGGCGCAGATACTGCTCGTTGCTCTCCTTGAGCATACGCTCCAGCACGAGGCGCAGCACATCGCTGGAAAGCGGCCGGAAGGCGACGATCTCGTCCAGCCGGTTGATCCACTCGGGCTGGAACACCTTCTGCAGCGACTCAAAGCCAATCTGGTAGATCTGCTGACCGGTGGCCTCCACATCGCCGTGGGGGGTGCGAAAGCCGATCGTGCGCCGGTCGAGGTAGTCGACCATCTCCTTGGCGCCGACGTTGGTGGTAAAGATCACGATGCTGTTCTGGAAGCTGACCCGGCGGCCGCCATTAAGCAGGAGAATCTCGCCGTCCTCCATCACCTGGAGCAGCAAGTTCCAGAGCTCAGGCTGACCCTTTTCGATCTCATCGAACAGCACGACACTATTCTCCTGCTCGATGATCTCCGGGTTGAGCAGGGGCTTCTGGTCGCGCCCGACATAGCTGGGCGGGGCACCAACAAGGGCGCTCACCTCGTGGCCCTGGCTAAACAGCGAGCAGTCTACCTTCAGAAACGCCTCGCCATCGGGGCGGAGCAACTGGGCCAGCGCCCGCGCGGTGGCAGTCTTGCCGACGCCGGTCGGGCCGAGGAAGAGCAAGGTGGCCCGTGGCCGGCGCATATTGCCAGCCGAGAAGCCGAAGCGCGCGCGGTTGAGCACGCGGATCACACTCTCGATCGCCCGCTCCTGGCCGAAGATCTGCTCACGCATGTGGCGCTCGACCGCATCCAGCGGGTTCTGGCTCCCGCGCACGGCGCGCTGCATGCCCCGGTACGTTTCTGTCATACTGCCCCTCATGTTCATCGCTGCGCAACCATCACCTGGCAGCACAGGCTGTTATCGTCCGGTGCGATTGTAGCACTGGCACCTTACCGGACCGTAGCCTGGTTGCCGGTAGAGTATGCGCGCGGTCCGCCACTCTCCGCACCCTTCGCGCCGCGCCTCTGCTCCGCCCTTCGCTACGCCCTGCCGGCGCGCTCGTGCGATTGCAGATTGCAGATTTGCGATGGTAGATTGGGCGCGGCGCAGCTGGACACGGTCGAGGTCGCGCTGATGCCCGAACAGGTTGCCTGGAACTGCACTAGCGCAGTCGGGTGACGGCGGTCGTTGCGGCGATGATCGTGAACAGGATGAGGCTGAGCGGAAAGCCGCCCGCGAGGGCGATCAGCATCGTCCGGGGCAGGGCGCCGAGGGTATAGCAGGTGCCGACGGCAAGCTGCATCGAGCGGCCGCGCTTGTTCTGGGTGAGCCGGCCGACGAGGCGCATGAGCGCGTCGCCCGCGACGGGGCCGAGGAGCAGGGCCACGATGAAGCCGAAGAAGCCCACGGCACTGAGCAGATACGCGGCCAGAAAGGTCACCAGCACGCCATAGATCAGGGCGACCACGCCGGCCACGATGAGCTGCGCCGGGGCGACCTGGTAATTGACCGGGCGGCGGATGCGGGCGCACTCGGGGCAGAGCTGGCCCACGGCGGCAGGGCGCGCGCAGTCGGCGCAGATCGGCCGCTCACAGCTATGGCAGCGCAGCCCGGTCTCACGGTCGGGGTGGAGGTAGCAGTACAGCGCAGCGGGCGCGGCTGGCTCCGCGGGCGCGGGCGCGCTTTCCACGGCGGGTGCGAGGTCAGCGTCGCGCACCTGCACGCCGCCCGGGGCCAGCACCTCACCAGCGGCGAGCCGCGCCTCGACCTGCTCGAGCACCGCGCGCGCATCGTCGTGCTCAGGGTCGATCGCCAGGGCGCGCAGCAAGTAGTCGCGCTTCTCGCGGTAGGGGCGCACGCTGCCGGCGAGGCCGATCAGCGCCTCCACGCGGCGCGGGTCGAGCTCCAGGGCGGCACGGAAGCGCTGGCGTGCCGTGTAGGCGTCACCGGCGATCAACGCCGCATTGCCCTCAGCGACCAGGGCGCTCGCCTCATCGATGGTTACAGAGCGATCGGTCATCATCTACCTCTTGCAGAGCATTATACCCGCAGGGCGAGGGTGAAACAATGAGTGTTCACTAAAAGGACGTCCGCAGTGGAGGGATACGGGAAGGCGACGTCGCCAACCGCGGAGGTCCTGTCACGCAGAGCGCTTGCGCAGCACAAAGAAGTAGTAGGGCCCGTCCTCGCCGGGGGGCGCCTCGTAGATGCGCCGCAGCAATGGCTCCCAGAGCAGGTTGGGCGTGAGCGGCGGCGCGAGCAGCCAGCGGCCGGTGAGCCGCCGGGTGAGCAGGCTGGGCGCCCCGTAGTAGTGACTGGCGTCGAACAGTTTCAGCGCGGCGCTGCTGAGATAGGGGCGCCAGGTCAGGACCTCGAAACCGGCGGTGGTGAAGCGGGCCGTCCACTCGGCGGCGCTGAGCGTATTAAAATGGTAGGAGATGCGGTTGAACCAGCGCCCATAGCGCATCCCATCGAGGCCGAGGCGGTCGAGCAGCCAGGTGCCGAGCAACTCCTGCGGAAAGCGATTGCCGACCACCGAGGCCACGAAGCGGCCACCCGGCCGCAGCACACGGGCCGTCTCGGCGAGGGTAGCGTCGAGCGGGATGATGTGTTCGAGCACGCAGTTGGCGATCGCGCTGGCGAAGCAAGCGTCGGGGAAGGGCAGAGCCGCGCCGCTGGCGACGCTGAGCCCGGCGTAGACGCCGCGGCGCCGGGCCTCACGGGTATCGGGCAGCAGCGGGTCGATGCCAAAGACCGTCTTGCCCGGCAGAGCGATAGCGACAAAGCTGCCGTCGCCGCTGCCAATATCGAGGATCGGCTCTGTCAGGTTGGGGGCCAGCTCGGCGAAGAGCCGGGCCTCGATCGCGCGGATCATCGCCCGGTGGATGGGCAGGGCGAGCAGGTGCGGGCGCAGGTAATCGTTCATCAGGGGTGGGCAGGCGGCCGGGCGTGGGCAGGTCGCCAGAGCTCCTCAAAGAGCCGCTCATAGGCGGCGGCGGTCTGCTCGGTAGAGAAGCGGGCGGCAATCGCGGCCCGCGGGCGCACATAACGTTGCTTGAGCTCGATCACCCGCAGGATCGCGGCGGCCAGCGCATCGCTATCGCCGACCGGCACCACCTCGCCCATACCCGTCTGGTGGACGGGCTGGCGCACACCGGGCAGCGCGCTGGCGATCGCGGGCGTGCCGCAGAGCATGGCCTCCACCTGCACCAGGCCGAAGGTCTCGGTAGAGTTGAGCGAGGGCACGACGAGCACGTCGAGATTGGGGAAGAAGGCAGCCATTTCGCGCGGATCGAGGGTGCCCAGGAAGGTCCAGTGGCGAGCGAAGCGGGCGAACTCGGGCGCGAGGCGCTGGGCATAGGCCTCCTCACCGAGCACATGCTCGTGGGGGCCGGCGAAGAGCACCCGTGCCTCGGGGTGGACGGCGAGCACCTTTGGCAGGGCCCTGAGCAGCACCTCGACGCCCTTCTCGGCAGCGAGGCGCGCGGCCATGCCGATCACGGGGCCGCGCAGGTTCCAGCGCTCACGGAAGGCAGCGATCGCCGCTGGCGTCACCTCGGCCACCTCAACGGGCGGTGGAATGACCACGATCTTCTCGCGGAAACGGCGCAGGTAGGGCGAGTGATCGGCGAAATCCTGGGTATAGGCAACAATACGCGTGGCGAGCGTCCCGGCGGCCAGGTTAGCCAGGTCGACCACCCGATTGGCGACGGTGTTGAGCATACTGAAGGGCAGCTGCAGGTCGCTATGGTAGGTGAGGACCACCGGCTGGCGCAGCAGGCGCCCGCGCAGCGCCAGGCCAGGCGCGTCGAACTGCGGCAGGTGCAGGCTCATCGCATCGTGCTGCAGCGCCAGCGAGGTGGCCAGCCAGCCGATGGTGGGCATGATCACCCCCTTGCTCACGCGGGCCAGCACCGGAGCGCGCACGACCCGCACCCCATCCAGCACCTCGGTCAGCGGCAGACTGGGGTCATACTGCGAGGTGAGCACCGTGACGCTATGGCCGCGGCGGGCCAGGGCGGTCGCCAGCCGCTGCACATAGATCGTGAGGCCACTGGTGTAGGGGCGGTAGTAGGTTAAGGCACAGAGGATACGCATATGCCAGAGCCTGGCCCGGTCCGGTCCACACTGGAGCGCCGTGGCCTACTGGAACAGGTCGCGATGGTCGGCCACCCACTGCCAGAGGCGGGCCATCCCCTGCTCGAGGCCAACCTGCGGGCGCCAGCCGAGCTCACGCTCAGCCTTCCGGATATCGAGCACACAGACCCGCTGGTCCCCCGGGCGCCAGGGGCCAAAGCGAGCGGGCGCGATCGGGTGGCCGGCGAGGCGGCTGAGCAGGGGCTGGAACTCGCTCCAGATCGCCAGACTATTGGCGGGCCCGCCGCCGACGTTATAGATCTGGCCAGCGACCACATCCATACGATCCAGGGCCAGTTCATAGAGATCGATCAGGTCATCGATATAGAGCATATCGCGCACCTGTTTGCCATCGCCATAGATCGTGATCGGGCGGCCAGTCTGGGCAGCGATGACAAAATGGGCGGCCCAGCCCTGGTCCTCCACGCCGAACTGGCGTGGGCCATAGATCGCCGACTGGCGGAAAACCACGGTGGGCAGGCCGTAGATTCGGTGGTAGTCACGCACATACTGGTCGCCGGCGCCCTTGGAGCACCCATAGGGGCTATGGAAATCGAGCGGCTGGGTTTCGGCCACACCGTGGGGCAGGTCGCGGTAGCGATAGCGGGTCGGCTCCTCGACGATCGCGAGCTCCTCCATACCGCCATAGACCTTATTGGTCGAGGCGTAGAGCACCGCGGGGCGAGCCGGGTTACGGCGGGCGGCCTCGAGCACATTGAAGGTACCGAGCGCATTGACTTCAAAATCGGTGCGTGGATCCTGCACCGAACTGGTGACCGCGACCTGGCTAGCCAGGTGGACGATCGCCTCGACGCCGTCAGCGGCGGCGGCCACGGCGCGGGCATCGCGCACATCGCCGCGGATGAAGGCCAGGGCGCCGGGCGCATCATCGGCGAAGAGCTCCAGCCAGTCCAGGTTATACGGCGTACGGGGGCGCGACAGGTTATCGAAAACCGTCACCCGATGGCCACGCGCAAGCAAGCGATGGGCCAGGTTACAGCCGATAAAGCCGGCTCCGCCGGTGATCAGGATCCGCATACCAGTCGTTCGCACTCCATGCTGCGCAACCCGGGGTGAACCAGGGCATTATAGCCACACCATTGCCCCTTGACAAGCCGCATCAGCATGTAAGGCACCCCAAACGCAAAACACCCCGCCGGGAAGCGGGGCGTCGAGACTGGAGGCGACGGCGGGAATCGAACCCGCGAATGGCGGTTTTGCAGACCGCTGCATTACCACTTTGCTACGTCGCCAGCGCTGCACGTCATTCTAGCACAGCGCTGCCGCTGATGCAACCGCGGTCAGGCGGGGGGATGACATCACGTCGATAGCGCTGGCGAATGCTCTTCGTATGACAACGAGCCGGGTCATGCCGCGTAGCTGGTGGCCCACCGGCGGGCCATCAGGTACTCCTCAGCACCATCGTTGTGTCATTCCTCACTGCGCCTGCGGCTCCGTTCGGAATCTGGCGGTGCCGCGCGGGGGCTTCAGTGCACCGCACTGCCAGATTCCTCGCTCCGCTGCGCTCCGCTCGGAATGACATGGGGTAGCGCTGGCCCGCCGCAGGGCTATCAGGTACTCCTCAAGAACCATGCGTTGTGTCATTCCGAACGGAGCCGCAGGCGCAGTGAGGAATCTCGTCCGGGACACTTCGCTGCGCTCAGTGTGTCATGTGTTGCGCCCTGCATCACTGGCGCGCCGCCGGGCCATCAGGTACTCGGTATGACATGTCTCGTTGTCGTACTATCCCGTCGTATGCTGCTGATCGCCATGGATCATAGCCCGGGTTGTTGGACGATAACCAATTGATCAGGAGT
>JACAEO010000328.1 GCA_013388805.1 Chloroflexota bacterium | reverse complement strand
GGCAGGCGGCGCCCGCCGGCGCGGCGCCGGCGCGCACCGCTCCGCGCATCAGTAATGGCTGCCTGATCGCCGTGGTCGCGCTGCTTAGCGTGGTCTCACTCGCGATCTGCGTGGCCGGCGCCTGGCTGGGCTGGCTCGTGCTCAACGCCGGGGCGCCACTCCCGCTCTTCCCGAGCAGTGCCACTATGGCCACCGCCGAGCCCGCCACCAGCGCCGGCCCGACGGCGCAGCGCCCGGCGGCAACGGCGGCGGCGCCGGCAGCAGGCTCGCTGCTCGAACAGGGGGCGGTCTTCACCCAGACGCAGCAACTCGACGAGCCCGCGGTTGGCGCGGTGCAGTTCGCGCCCGACGATGGGCCGCTGGCGGTCGGGGTGGGCGGCGTGATCCAGCTGCGTGACCCTGCGAGCCTTGAGCCGCGCAGCGAGCTCCGTGGCCATACGGGCGATATCAGCGCCCTTGCCTTCGCCCCCGGCGGCCAGTTGCTGGCCTCGGGCGCTCAGGACGAGAACGACATCCGGATCTGGGACATCGAGGCGGCGCGCGAGGTGCGCCGCCTCAGCGGTCATACGGGCTGGATCCGCAGCCTGGCCTTCTCGCCGGATGGCCAGGTGCTCGCCTCCGGCAGCACCGACCGGACGATCATCATCTGGGAGGTGAGCAGCGGGCGCCAGCTGCGTCGCCTGGCGGGCCACAGCGATTTCATCGGCAATATCGCCTTCAGCCCTGATGGTACGAGGCTCGCCTCGGCCTCGCGCGATGGCACGGCCCGCCTGTGGCAGGTGGCCAGCGGTAGCCCGGTGCGCGGCTTTACCTATACGGCGCCGCTCAACCCGGCGACGAGCGCGCCCTACTGGCTCACGGGCGTCGCCTTCAGCCCCGATGGGACGCGGCTCGCCGTGGGCTCGATCAGCGGCAGCGTCTATCTGCTCAACGCCGCCGATGGCCGCCTCGAGCGCGAACTGCAGGGCCACAATGGCTGGGTGGTCATCCGTGGCGTGAGTTTCAGCCCCGACGGCCAGTATCTCGCCAGCGCCAGCCTCGATGGAACGGTCCATCTCTGGAATCCCGCCTCGGGCGCGGAACGGGGCGTGCTCCAGGAGCGGGGCCTGCGCCTGCTCGGGCTGAGCTGGAGCCCCGACGGGGCGCGGATCGCGACCAGCAGCGATATGGGCGGCAGCATCGCCCTCTGGGATGTCAGCAGCCAGCAGGTGGCGCAGACAGCCGTGCTGGCCCAGGGCAGCGTGACGACCCTGAGCTACTCTGCTTCCGGCTCGCTGCTCGGCACCGGCGGGATCAACGGATCGGTGCGCGTGCACCTGCTCGCCGATGGGCGTTCGATCCCGCTTAGCGGCGGCGCGCCGACCAACCAGTACCTGAGCTTTCTGAGTGATACCGAGCTGGTGGCGGTGAGTGATGCCGGCGATGTGGTTGTGATCGGCCTCACCGGCGCCAGTGCGCCACGCCAGCTCGAAGGGCTCGAAGGCTTCGCGCTGAGCGTCGAGGTGAGCCGCGACGGGCGCCTGATCGCCGCCGGCAACGAGCGCGGCGAGATCGTGCTCTGGGATGGCCGCAGCTTCGCCAGGCTGCGCAGCCTGCGGGGCCTGGGCGGCCCGGTCTATGCCCTCGCCTTCAGCCGCGATGGAACCAGCCTGGTCGGCGTGACCAACGAGCCCGCCGAGCGCCCCAAGCTTATGGTCTGGGATACGCAGAGCGGTACGGCGCGCGCGACCTTCAACGGCCATAGCGCCCCGGTGACCGCGATCGCGGCGCTGGCGGGCGAGGATCTTGTGGCCAGCGCCAGCGCCGATGGCGCGCTCAAGCTGTGGCGAGCGACGAATGGCGACGAGGTGCGTAGCCAGCAAGCCGCACCGGAGCAGCGCTGGTACAACAGCCTGGCCGGCTCGCCCGATGGCACGCTGCTGGTCACCGGCTCGCTCACCGGGCAGGTGGAGTTCTGGAACGCGGCGACCGGCGAGCGCCTGAGCGGGCTCGACCTCGAGGTTGGCCCGGTGTTTGCCTTAGCCTTTCGCCCCGACGGCTTACAACTGGCGGTGGCCACCCGTGACGGCGGCGTCGTGCTCCTGGAGCCGCGTGAATAACAGTCTGCCTGTGGCAGGGCCGTTGCAGCGATCCTGCTGGCAAACGCCGTTTTGCCCACGCCGGGTGCGCGTACCCGGGTGTGCCAGCAGGATCGTTGCAGCAGCCCTGCGCGCCATGCGGTTATAATGCCGGCAGCGGCGCCGAGCCTCACGGGATTGCGCCGTTCTACGGACGGAAGGAGCGCGGCATGTTCAACAGCTTCAAGCAGAAATACGACCGGACCCCCGCCGGCCAGGAGGAGCGGGTGCCACCTGGCCAGTATGTCACGGAGAAATTTCCGGTCCTGCACTATGGCACGGTCCCGCAGTATACGAACCCGGAGCACAGCTGGGATCTGCGTGTCTGGGGGGAGATCGAGGAGCCGGTGCGGCTCAGCTTCGCCGCATTCCGCGCCCTGCCAACGGTCGAGGTCGTGACCGACATTCACTGCGTGACTCGCTGGAGCAAGCTTGATACGCGCTGGGAGGGTGTGCGCTTCAGCGAATTTCTGCGCCACATCCCCTCACTGAAGCCGGCCGCGAAGTATGTGGTTGCCCACTGTGAGCAGGGCTTTACCACCAACGTCCCGCTGGAGGTGCTGCTGCACCCCGACGCGCTGCTGGCCTACAAGTACGAGGGCGCGGAGTTGACGCCCGAGCATGGCTACCCGCTGCGGCTGCTCACACCCGGCAAGTACTTCTGGAAGAGCGCCAAGTGGCTGCGCGGCCTGGAGTTTCTCGCTCACGACAAGCCCGGCTTCTGGGAGCGCTACGGCTACAACAACAACGCCGATCCCTGGAAAGAGGAGCGCTACGCTGAGTAGCCCGGCCTGGCCCGCGACGATCGAGGAAGCCGTCGCGGTGCAGGAGCGGCTGCGTGGCGCGGTCCTGATCGCCGACGATTTCGGCACACTGCGGACGGTTGCCGGCGTCGACGTGGGCTTCGAGGAGGCCGGCGCGGTGACGCGGGCTGCGGTGGTGGTGCTGAGCTTCCCCGCGCTCGCGCCGCTGGCCCACGCCCTGGCCCGCCGGCCTACCGGCTTTCCATACGTGCCGGGCTTCCTCTCCTTCCGCGAGGTCCCGGCGATCCTGGATGCGCTGGCTCTGCTGCCGGCTCCGCCGGACCTGCTGATCTGCGATGGGCAGGGAATCGCCCATCCGCGGCGCTTTGGCATCGCCTGCCACCTGGGGCTGCTCAGCGGCCTGCCAAGCATCGGTTGCGCCAAATCGTTGCTGGTCGGCCGTCACCCCCCGGTGCCGGCTGAGCGTGGCGCGCGGGTGCCGCTCAGCCATCACGGCGAGCAGGTTGGCTGGGCGCTGCGCACCCGCACCGGCACCAGGCCGGTCTATGTCTCACCGGGCCATCGGGTGGGCCTGGACACGGCCGCCGACCTGGTGATGGCCTGCGTCACGCGCTACCGCCTCCCCGAGACGACCCGTTACGCCCATAACCTCGCGTCCCACGGGGTGATCAAGGGGTAGCGCCAGTACCGCGCACATAAGTGCTTCGCCCCCACCCCAACCTCCTCCCGCTGGGGTTTAAGGGCGTCCGGCGCCTCCCCCCAGCGGGGGGGGTTGGGAGGGCTTTCACGTATAGAGCTTTTGGGAGGTGCGCCCCCAGGCCCCACATACCCCACCCCCCTACCCCCCACCCCCGCCCGGGGGGGGGGGGGGGGGGGGGGGGG
>JACAEO010000356.1 GCA_013388805.1 Chloroflexota bacterium | reverse complement strand
TCGCCGCGATCGCCGGCGCCCTGGCGCTGCCCCGGGCGCAGCGCTACGACATCGGCGCGCCCGCCGATTACGTGGCGGTCAGCGCGATGTTCGAGCGCGAGCAGCGCGACGGGCTGAGCTACCGCTGGACGCGCGGGTGACCGTCTCACCCTGCACGGGGCCTATGGCGGGCCGGCGCTGCTGCAGCTCCGCCTCTACGCCGAGCCGTCCGCCGCGGGCCGCGACAACCGGCTCAGCCTGCGCAGTGCACAGCAGGTGCTGGCGACGTTCGCGCCACAGCCCGGCTGGCGGGTCTACCAACTCCTGCTGCCCACCGGCACGCTGCACACCAGCGGGGTTGGCGCGCGGCCCGTGGCCCTGGTGAGCGCGACCTACGCCCCGGGCCCCGGCGATGCCCGCCCGCGCGGCGTTGCGCTCGACTAGCTCAGCCTTGCGCCGCTGGCCGGGGCAGCGCCCCAGTTCGGGCGCGGGCTGCTGCAGGCCCTCCTGCTTACCGCTGGTCTGGTGCTTGCCTGGGTGGCCGGCTGGTATGTGCTCACGGTCGCGAGCGGGCCGCTCAGCGCCGGCCAGGCCCGGGGCCTGGTCGCCGCTGGTATGCTTGCGATGGGTGGGCTCGCCTGGTGGGCACTGGTCGATCCCGCCGGGCTGGCCTGGGCGCTACCGCTCACCCCGACGCTGCTGCTCGGTGGGGCCACGCTGGTGGGCGGGCTGGTCTGGTATTGCTTCGCAGGCAAACAAATCTAAACCAAGGTGGTGACATCATTACCCGCGAAACGACTGGCCGATGGTACAGTGACGGGTATCGAAGCAGGACGCGCGATATAACGAAACCACTTGCACTGATGCAGGGGCGCAAGGCGATGATGCAGCTTGTGCCCCTGCGTTTTGTTGTTCCGCCCGGCGACGCTCACGGACAGGACACAGATCCATGGAGACCCATGCCTACGATGTGCTGGTGATCGGCGCCGGGATCAGCGGGATGCAGGCGGCCCTGGATCTGGCTGACAAGGGCTACCGGGTGCTCGTCGTTGAGCGACAGGCCAGCATCGGCGGCACCATGGTCAGGCTCGACAAGACCTTCCCGACCAACGACTGCGCGATCTGCATCGCCGCGCCGAAGATGGTCGAACTGGCCCGCCACCCCAACATCACCCTGCTGACCTCGGCCCAGGTCGAGCAGGTGCGCGGCTCGGCGGGCAGCTTCGAGGCGCTGATCTGGCGCCAGACGACCTATGTGGACCCCGCGAAGTGCACCGGCTGCGGCGACTGCGCCCGCGCCTGCCCGGTCGAGGTGGCCGACCTGTTCAACGGGCGGCTGTCGACCCGCAAGGCGATCTTCCTGCAGTTTCCCCAGGCGGTGCCGGCGGTCTATACGATCGACTATCGCCACTGCGTCGGCTGCGGCGCGTGTGACCGGGCCTGCGCCACCGGGGCAATTGCCTTCCTGCAACGCGCCCGCCCGCTCACGGTGACGGTGGGCAGCATCGTGGTCGCGACCGGCTTCGAGGTGCTCGAGCCCACCACGCTGCGCAAGGAGTATGGCTACGGTCGCTTTGCGAATGTGCTGACCGCACTGCAGTACGAGCGGCTGCTCTCGGCCTCCGGTCCGACCGGCGGCACGCTGACGCGCCCCTCCGACGGCCAGCCGCCTGCGCGAGTGGCCTGGATCCAGTGCGTCGGATCGCGCAGCCTGCAGGGCGGCTACCCCTACTGCTCGAAGATCTGCTGCATGTACGCCACCAAAGAGGCGCTGATCACCCTTGAGCACGCCCCGGCCACCCGGGCCACGATCTTCTATATGGATCTGCGGGCGTACGGCAAGGAGTTTCAGCAGTTCTACCGTCGTGCCGCCGACCACGGCGTGCGCTACATCCGTAGCCGCCCCGCGGAGGTGAGCGAGAACCCCGACCAGAGCCTGACGGTCAGCTACGAGGATACGCTGACCGGCACGGTGCACAGCGAGACCTTTGACCTGCTGGTGCTCTCCACGGCGATCGTGCCCGCGCCCGAAAATCGCCGGCTGGCCCGCGCGCTCGGCGTGGCCGTTGATGCCCACGGCTTCTTCGAGCCCCGCGACCCGCTGCGCGACCCGCTGCAGTCCTCCCGCGATGGGATCTTCCTGGCCGGTGGCGCCGCTGGCCCCAACGACATCGCTGATAGTGTGGCCCGGGCCAGCGGCGCCGCCGCGCGCGCGGTCATCCCGCTGAGCGGGCGCCAGCGCGTCACGCTGGCCGATCCGCTCCCCGAGCGCGAACTGGCCGCCGCCGAGCCACGCACCGGGGTGTTTGTCTGTAGCTGCGGCAAGAACATCGGCGGCTTCGTCGATGTGCCCACGGTTGCCGCCTATGCCCGCGAGCTCCCCGGGGTGGCCTTCGTCGAGGCCTGCACCTTCGCCTGCTCTGAAGACGCCCAGCGCCGGATCAAGGCCGCGGTCGAGGCCAACAACCTGACCCGCGTCGTCGTGGCGGCCTGCTCGCCGATCACCCACGGCCCGCTCTTCCAGCAGACCTGCGCCGAGGTCGGGCTGAACCCCGGCCTGTTCGAGATGGCCAATATCCGCAACCAGTGCTCGTGGGTCCACTCGCACGACCGCCGCCCGGCGACTGCCAAGGCCGCCGACCTGGTGCGCATGGCGGTGGCGCGCGCCGGCCAGCTGGCCCCGCTGCCGGCCCAGCACCTCGCCGTGACCCCCACTTGCCTGGTGATCGGCGGCGGCGTGGCGGGCATGACCGCAGCCATGACCCTGGCCGATATGGGCATCGACGTGTCCCTGGTCGAACGTGAGCCCGCCCTCGGCGGCAAGCTCAATACGCTTGCCACCCTGGCGCCGGGCGACATTCCAGCCAGCGAGCTGCGCGAGCAACTGGTGCGCGGGGTGCTGCAGCGCCCGCGGATCCGGCTGTTCCTCGGCGCCGAGCTGCGCGAGCTGAGCGGCCACATCGGCAACTTCCGCGCCGTGCTCGATGAAGGTGTCGGCGGCGCCGTCAGCGCACTGCAGGTCGGCGCGATCATCGTGGCGACCGGCTTCCGCGAGGCCGACCTGCGCGGGCGCTATGGCTACGGCGCGGACCCACGGGTCATCACCCAGCTTGAGCTGGAGCGGCGCCTGCGCGCTGGGACGCTCGGCGCGCCGCGCACCGTGGTGATGATTAACTGCGCCGGCTCGCTGGATGCCGAGAATCCTGGCTGCTGCCGGATCGGCTGCAGCGTCGCGGTGAAGAATGCCATGGCGCTCCACCGCGCTGCCCCTGGGGTCAGCATCTTCATGCTCTACCAGGATATGCGCGTGTATGGCAGCGGCCAGGAGGAGTACTTCACGCGGATGCTCGACGCGGTCGGGCCGTACCGCATCCGCTATGACGGCGGACGCCCACCACAGGTGACGGTGCAGGACCGGCGCGTCGTCGTCGCAGTCTACGACACACTGCTGCGTGAGGAACTGGTGATCGAGGCCGACCTGGTGGTGCTTACGGCGGCACTGCACGGCGATGCCGATACGCCGCGGCTCAAGCAGTTGCTCAAGGTGGCCACCGACAGCCAGGGCTTCTACCGCGAGGCCCACGCCAAGATCCGCCCGCTCGACTTTGCCACCGACGGCATCTACCTGTGCGGGGCCGACCACTACCCGCGCAACATCCCCGATACGATCGCCCAGGCCACGGGCGCCGCGTCACGGGCGGCCATCCCGCTGCTGCGCGGGCGGGTCAGCGTCGAGCCAATCATCGCCGAGGTGCTGGCCGAGCGCTGCTCGGGCTGCGGCATCTGTCTGCCGCACTGCCCCTACGGCGCGATGAGCCTCGACCCGGCCCGCGGCGTGGTCGCCATCGCCGAGGTGCAGTGCAAGGGCTGTGGCACCTGTGTCGCCGCCTGCCCCTCGGGCGCGCTGCAGCAGCGCGGCTTCACCGATGGGCAGTTGCTGGCGATGATCGAATCGGCATGGGAGGGTCCCGGCCATGAGTGAGCCGTTCGAGCCGCGTATTCTCGGCCTGCTCTGCAGCTGGTGCGCCTACGGCGGCGCCGACACCGCTGGCGTGAGCCGTTTCCAGTACCCCGCCAACATCCGCATCGTGCGGGTGATGTGCAGTGGCCGGGTTGACCCGCTCTTCGTGGCCCGCGCCTTCGAGCAGGGCGCCGATGGCGTGCTGGTCGCCGGCTGCCACCCCGGCGACTGCCACTACGTCTCGGGTAACGCATTCGCCGAGCAGCGCTTCGCGCGCTTCGGGCGCCTGCTCGACTTTTTCGGCATCGACCGGCGCCGGCTCAGGCTGGCCTGGGTGTCGGCCTCCGAGGGGGCGCGCTTTGCCGCCGTGGTGAGCGAGATGACCGAGGAGTTGCGGGCGCTCGGCCCGCTGAGGATGCAGGTACCCTGATGACACGCCTGATCGAACAGCAGCTCCGTGCACGGGCCCACGACCTGCTGGCCGGGGGGGCGGTCGATCTGTTCCTCGGCTACCGCCAGGGCTCGAGCCCGCTGCGGGTGGCGCCCTTCGTCGCCCGCGCGCCCGCCGAGGCCGAGAAGCTGGTCTGGAACCCGCTCTGTGTGCCCAACCTGGCCGGCGCGCTACGCAAACACGCCGGCCGGCGGGTGGGCCTGGCCCTCAAGGCCTGCGACGCGCGCAGTGTGGCCGAACTGCTGCGACTGCGCCAGCTTGCGCGCGAGCAGTTCTACATCGTCGGCGTGGTCTGCCACGGCATGGCCGATCCCGCGCAGGTGGCCGCAAGCGTCTCCGGGCCGGTGAGCGGCCTGGTGGAGGATGGCGCGGAGCTGCTGATCAGCGCGGGGGACGAGGTTGCGCGCCGCCGCTTGCCAGCGCTGCTGCTGGCGAAGTGCGCCGCCTGTGCGAGCCCGACGCCCGAGCTGTACGACGAACTGCTCGGCGAGGCGCTGCCCGCAGCCGGCGCGCCGCCCGCCGATCGCTTCGCGGCGGTGCGTAGCTTCGAGGCGCTCGACCCGTCTGCCCGGCTCGCCTTCTGGCGCGAACAGTTCAGCCGCTGCACGCTCTGCTACGCCTGCCAGACGGTCTGCCCGCTCTGCTTCTGCAAGCAGTGCCCGCTTACCCTTGCGCGCGACGACCCGCGCCGCCAGACCCGCGAGCCGGTCAGTGTCTTCGCCTATCACCTGATGCGCGCCTACCACCTGGCTGATCACTGCACCGGCTGCGACGAGTGCGAGCGGGTCTGCCCGGAGGATATTCCGCTCAGCCTGATCTACCGCAAGCTCGAATTGGAGCGCCAGGAGCCGCAAGCATGAGCATGACCATTCGGGCGGACAGCCAGGCCAATGAGTTGCTGCAGACGGTCGAGGCCCTCAGCGGCCAGCGCCTGGCCGCGTGCTACCAGTGCGGCACCTGCGCGGCGACGTGTCCCTTCGTTGCGGCGATGGACCTGCCGCCCGACCGGCTGATCCAGCAGCTGCGCTTCGGTCTGCCGGGGGTGCTCGAACGACGCGCCTTCTGGGTCTGTGTCGGCTGCGATAGCTGCGCCGAGCGCTGCCCACGGGCGATCGCGGTGCCCCGTGTAATGGAGGCGCTGCGCCTGATCGCCATCCGCGAGCGGGGCGACCGGCTGGCCGTGGCGCAACTACCCGCGGCGACGCTGCGCGACCTGCCGCCGATCGCCCTGGTGGCCAGTCTGCGCCGGAATACCGGCTGATCCCGGACACGACCGGGGATAAACAGAAAGCAACATCGGTATGCAGCTCGCCTACTATCCCGGATGCACAATCAAAGCCTCGGCGCGCCAGCACGAGCAGGCGGCGCTGGCCATATTGCGCGCCCTGGGCGTCGAGTTGCGCGAGATGGCCGAGTGGAACTGCTGCGGCGTGGTCCACACGCTCACCAGCGCCAACCTGATCCGCCACATGGCCCCGGTGCGGGTGCTGGCGCGGCTGCGCCAGCAAGGCGCGCACGAGGTGGTGACCCTGTGCGACATGTGCTTCAACACCCTCGCGCGCGCCAATCTGCTGGCCCGCCAGCAGCCTGAGCAGTTTGCCGCGATCAGCGCCAGCACCGACAGCGAACTGCGCTACGACGGCGATGCCAGCGTGCTGCACCTGCTCCAGGTGCTGCGCGACCGCGTGGGCCTGGCGGCGCTCCGCGCCCGCGTGCGCCGGCCCCTGCGCGAGCTGCGCGTCTACCCCTACTACGGCTGCAAGCTGCTGCGCCCCAGCACGGTCGGCATCGATGACCCCGAGATACCCACGCTGCTGCGCGACCTGCTCGAGGCCCTGGGCGCCACCGTGATCGAGGGGCATCTGCAGACCCGCTGCTGCGGCGCCTACCAGGCGGTCGACCAGCCGGAGCTGGTCGCCGAGCGGGTCACGGCGACGGCAGCGCAGGCCCGGGCAGGCGGCGCCGAGGCGATCGTGCTCTCCTGCCCGCTCTGCCACTTCAACTTCGACACCCTGCAGCCCCGCAATGGCGCGCCGCTGCCGGTCTTTTACTATACCCAGGTGATCGGCCTCGCCTTTGGTCTTGAGCCGGAGGAGCTCGGCCTGGAGACGCGGCAGATCGACCAGTTGCCGCCATTGCGGCAGCGCGACCGCGCGCAGGCGAAAGGAGGAGCGGCATGAGCGATGGCAATGGGCTGATCACAATGCAGCTCATGGGCAAGAGCTACCAGGTGCCGAGCGGGCTGACGATCATGGCCGCCATCGAGTACGCCGGCTACAAACTGGTGCGCGGCGCCGGCTGCCGCGGTGGCTTCTGCGGCGCCTGCCCAACGCTCTATCGCCGTGACGGCAGCCACCGCATCTTCACCGCCCTCGCCTGCCAGACCCTGGTCGAGGACGGGATGTGCCTGGTCCAGATGCCCTTCGTGCCGTTGCTGACCCGGCCCTACGACCTGCACGCGATCGTGCCGCAGCCGAACACCCTGCTGCAGCACTTCCCCGAGATCGCCGGCTGTGTGGCCTGCAACACCTGCGCGCGCTCCTGCCCCCAGGGCCTGCCGGTGATGGACTACATTCAGGCTGCCCTGCGCGGCGACATCGAACGGGCGGCCATGCTCTCGTTTGACTGCATCGCCTGCGGCATCTGTTCGAGCCGCTGCCCGGCGGACATCAAGCACTATGCCGTTGGCCTGCTGGCCCGCCGCATCTACGGCAAGTACCTCGCGCCCCCCGCGCCCGACCTGGCCCGGCGGGTGGCCGAGATCGCCGCCGGTCGCTACGATGCCGAACTGGACGCACTGATCAGCCTGCCCGCCGCCGAACTCCGCGCCCGCTATGAGCAGCGCAGCTTCGAGGCCGTCGCCGATGGTGCTGAGCCCTACAGCGCCACCCGGCGCTACAACTCGCCCATGGACCCGGTGGATTACCAGGATGAGCTAGCGGGGTGAATCGTATGGAACTGATTGACGGCTACCCACCCGCGATGCGCGCGAGCATCGCCCTGGTCGAGCAGACGCGCCCGGCGCGGCTTGGCCACAGCTTTCCGGCGCTGAGCCTGGAGGCACGTAAGGCGTTGCTCACCAGCTGCCACCCCGACTACAAGGCAGGCGCCAGGCGCCCGCTGCGCTTCGGGCCGAGCCAGGGCATGCAGGTCAACCACGAACTGGCCGACCTGTTCGAGGCCCGTCCGCTGGTCCGCACCAGCCTCGACCTGAGCCATATCGATGCTGACGTCGACCTGCTGGTGATCGGCGGCGGCGGCGCGGGCACTGTCGCGGCGATCTGGGCCGTCAAGGCCGGGCTCGACCCATCACAGGTGCTGATCGCCACCAAGCTGCGCCACGGTGACTCGAACTCGACCATGGCCCAGGGCGGCATCCAGGCCGCCGACCGCCCGCAGGACTCGCCCACCCAGCACTTCCTCGACGTGGTTGGCGGCGGCCACTTCACCAATCGCCCCGAGCTGGTGCGCGCGCTGGTGCGCGACGCGCCGCTGATCATCCAGTGGCACGAGCAACTCGGCGTGATGTACGACAAAGAGCCCGACGGCCACTTCGTTGAGAACCCCGGCGGCGGCACCTCGCGCAACCGCATGCACTCGGCCCGCGACTACACCGGCCTCGAGATCATGCGCGTGCTGCGCGACGAGGCCCGCAGCCTGGGCATCCCGGTGGTCGAGTTCTCACCGGCGATCGAGTTGCTCTCCGATGGTGAGGGCCGGGTGACCGGCGCGGTGCTGATCAACCTCGAGACCCGGCGCTACCACATCGTGCGGGCGCGGGCGACGATCATCACCACCGGGGGGCTGGGGCGGCTGCATATGCAGCAGTACCCCACCACCAATCACTACGGCGCCACCGGCGATGGCCTGGTACTGGCCTACCGCGTCGGCGCCGAACTGGTGGATCTCGACGCGGTCCAGTACCACCCCACCGGGGCGGCCTTCCCGGCGCAGATGGCGGGCCTGCTGATCACCGAGAAGGTGCGCGGCCTGGGCGCGCAGCCGCTCAATGCGCTCGGCGAGCAGTTCGTCTTTCCGCTCGAGCCCCGCGACGTCGAGGCCGCCGCCTTCATCCGCGAGTGCGGCGAGCGCGGCCTGGGCGTGGCCACGCCCCACGGCATCTGCGGGGTCTGGCTCGATGCGCCCATGGTCGACCTGATCCACGGGCCGGGCACGATCCGCGCCGCCCTGCCGGCAATGTTCCGCATGTACACACGCTTCGGCATCGACATGACCCGCGACCCCATCCTGGTCTTCCCCACCCTGCACTACCAGAACGGCGGGGTCGCCGCCGACGAGCATGGCGCCACCAGCGTGCCCGGGCTCTACGTGGCCGGCGAGGTGATGGGCGGCATCCACGGCAAGAACCGGCTCATGGGCAACTCGCTGCTCGACTTCAACGTCTTTGGCCGCCGCGCAGGCATGGCCGCCGCAGCCTATGCGCGGGCGCATCCACCGGGGCGGCTCAGCCTGGCCCACGTCGCGGCCTACGAGCAACTGCTGGACGCGGCCGGCATCGCGACCACGCGCACCGCGCCGCGCATCCTGCCCGACTACCGCGGCAAAGAGGCGCTGGAGCGCTACCTGGATATTCCGCTCTAGACACAATACCTTGAAAATCAGCGCTTCGCCCCCTCCCCAGCCCTCCCCCGCTGGGTGAGGGAGCTGGACTCCTCCCCCCAGCGAGGGGAGGTTGGGAGGGCTCTCAGGTGGAGGGTTTTTGGGAGGTGCGCCCCCAGGCCCCGCATCCCCCACCCCCCTCCCCCCCTCTCTCCCAGCCTGGGAGAGGGGGGAGG
>JACAEO010000388.1 GCA_013388805.1 Chloroflexota bacterium | reverse complement strand
GGGGAGGGGGTAGGGGGGTGGGGTATGCGGGGCCTGGGGGCGCACCTCCCAAAAACTCTCCACCTGAGCACCACCCAGGGGGCCTTCGCACCAGGAGCCGGGGCGGTTAATCCCACGGCGCGGACGATCAACCGGACGTTGACGGAGCCCTGACTTGCGCAGGGCACGCCCCGGCGCCGGTGCGCGCGCCCTGGATTGCGCCATGACTTACGTTGCAATCATGGCGCGGAAGTGCTATACTCAGGCAGTCAGCTATTGCATATATGCAAGCCAACCCCGCCATTGCTAGCGAGGAGCCTCCCCATGCAGACGTCGCGCACGTTTCGAAAACCGGCCGCCGCTTCGCACGCGCGCTACATCGATCTGGGTGGACAGGCAACTCACGTCTTCCGCTTTGCCGCCCCGCTCGACCTGGCCTACGAGTACTTCCTCGATGTGCCGGCCGTCTTCCGGTTGCTGCCCGACGCACTCGATTGCCATGGCTACGGCCCCGAGCGCTACCGGCTGATCGTGGGCGCCACCGATGGCCACGGCCACAGCATGGCCGCGATCTTCGACCTGCAGCTGCAGATCGACCCGGGACGGAGCATCCACATTCTGCCGGCCAGCGATGGCCCGCGCCACAACCTGTCCGGCCTGGTCTTCCCCGGCTCGCTCAGCGCCGACGCGATCTTCCACCCGGCCCACGGCATGACGACCGTCGAGTACCGGGTCGACATCGATATGACCATCCCCGTCCCCGGGGTGCTGCGCCTGATGCCGATGAGTTTCCTGCAGGCGCTCGGTGAGCACTCGATGGAATTTAAGATGACCCAGATGATCAACGGCTTCACGCGCAACATCACCGCTGATTTCCATACCTGGGCCACCAGCGCGGCGTAGGGATAACGCAGACCTCACGGGAGCTCGGACCCGACAGGTTTCCCAAACCTGTCGGGTTCTGGCGTGCTAATCGCGCCACCAGTCTACCCGCCCGTGGCTCTCCGGCTGCACCACAGGCGCCCGCTGCCCGACCGCGCGCTCCGCCTCGCCGATCATCACCTTGAAGGTTGCCGAACCCAGCGTCACCAGATCGCCCTGGGCGATGCGCTGCTGCCCGGTCACCGGTTGACCATTGACGAAGATCGTCGCCCTGGGGTCCAGCGAAATGATGAACCAGTGGCCCAGCGAAACCCGTACCTCGGCATGCCGCGGGAGAATGAGCCGATCGGAGAGCACCACGCCACAGGTGCCATCTGAGCCGACAATCGTACTCCGCTCCGCGAAGACCGTCGACTGGCCGATGCGCGATCCGGAGATGCCGATCAGCGAGAGCGCCTTTGCCATAGCCTTGCCCGTGATCTTGTTGCTGCCATCAGTGTGATGCGACTGTTGTAGCACCTCGCGCCCCTCCGTGTCAAGGTGGTGAAACGGCTACGTGCTATAATCCATCCGGGCAGGAGGCCCTGCGCATTGCTCGCACGCGTTGCGTCCGTGTTACCGGCGCCTGTCTCAGGGGACCATGGCCACAGCCAGCAACGTACAACGCGTTCGCATCTATCTCCGGCGCGACGACCAGTGGCAAGGTGGTGTGCGCTACCTGGCGCTACTCGAAGCGTTGCGCCGCCGTGGCGCCACCGGCGCGACGGCCCTCCAGGGCCTCGCCGGCTTCGGCCCGGGCCAGCGCGCCAGCCCGACGCTCGTCGAACCGCCGGAACCGCAGCGGCCAGTGGTGATTGAGTGGATCGACCGCGCGGAGCGGGTCGCCCGGCTGCTGCCCATGCTCGACGATCTGATCGGCGATGCCCTGGTCACCGTCGAGGAGGTTCCGGTCTACCGGGCTCTCCTGCGTGCCCCGGGGCCGTTCGCCGCCGACCGCAGCGCCGGCGACGTGATGCGCCGCCCGGCCCCCAGCGTCACGCCTGACACTCCCCTGGCGCTGGCGGCCACCACGATGGGCAGCGAGGGCCTCACCGCCCTCCCGGTGTGTGACGCCGGCGATCGCCTGATCGGGATGCTGACCAGCCAGGACCTGGCCTTCCGGGCCGGCCTGCGCCTGCCGCTCCCGTTGCTCGCCCTGCTCGGCCCCGCCGAGCGCGAGGCGGTCCTCGCCCCGCTGGCCGGTCGCCCGACCAGCAGTGTGATGCGCAGCGAACTGCACAGTGTCAGCGCGGGCACCACGATCCCCCAGGCCATCGTCACCCTGGTCGAGTGGGGCTACAGCCACGTGCCGGTGACCGACCGCGACGGACGGCTGGTCGGGCTGATCGGCCAGCACGAGATCCTCCACGCCGCCGTGGCACAGGCTGATGCCGATGCGGCTGGCGCTGGCGCCGTGCGCGACGCCGATCGGCCCACCAGCGCCGCCCTGGTCATGCAGGCTGCCAGCGTGACGCTCCCCGCCGATGCGCCCCTCGCCACGGCGCTCGTCCAGTTGCTCGCCGCGCCGGAGCAGACCGTGCTCGTGCTGGCCGGCGAGCGCATCGTGGGCACGCTCGACGCCGCCGCGGCGCTGCACGGCCTGCAGGGCGCCGAGCGCGCTGCCTTCCTGGCCGCCCTGAATGAGCCCCGGCCGCCCCGTGCCGATCTGCCCGGGGCTGGCCGGCCGCTCAGCGAGCTGCAACAGCCGGGTCCACCGGAGATCGCCCCCGATGCCAGCCTGATCGCGGTTGCCCGCCACCTGCTCGATGCCCGCATCGACCGCATCGCCGTGGTGGACGCGGAGCGGAAATTGTTGGGTATAATTGGCCGCGGCGCGCTCATCCGCGCCCTCTTGCAACAGACTGAGTAGTCGTCCGCCTGCGGCGACAGTGTCATCTGAGCGACACTCTTCGCCAACCACACCCTATGCACAAGACCTTTCTCATCACCGGCGGCGCCGGCTTCCTCGGCATCAACCTGGTACGCTACCTGCTCGAACGGGGCCACCGCGTGCGCTCGCTCGATATCGCGCGCTTCGACTACCCCGAACGCTCCCGCGTCGAGGTCCATACCGGCGATATTCGCGACCGTGCGGCCGTCGATCGGGCCATGGCCGGCGTAGATCAGGTCATCCACACAGCGGCCGCCCTGCCGCTCTACAAGCCCGCCGATATCTTCTCCACTGATATCGACGGCACCCGCAATGTGCTCGAGTCCGCGCTGCAGCACGGCGTCGATCGCTTCATCCATATCTCCACCACCGCGGTCTACGGCATCCCTGACCATCACCCGCTGCTCGAAACCGACCGGCTGGACGGGGTTGGCCCCTATGGTGAGGCCAAGGTCAAGGCCGAGGAGCTCTGCCTCAGCTACCGCGCCCGGGGGCTGTGCGTACCGATCATTCGTCCCAAGTCGTTCATCGGGCCTGAGCGGCTCGGCATCTTCGCCATGCTCTACGACTGGGCCAAGGATGGCAAGAACTTCCCCTTGCCCGGCACCGGCAAGAACCGCTACCAGTTGCTCGATGTGGAGGATCTCTGCGAGGCGATCTACCGCTGTGCCACCCTCGACCGGGACAGGGTCAACGATACGTTCAACATCGGGGCCAGAGAGTTCACCACGATCAAAGAGGACTTTCAGGCCGTGCTCGATGCGGCCGGCTTTGGCAAGAAGATCATCACCTTCCCGGCCGCCCCGATGACCGCCGCCCTGGTCGTGCTCGAAAAGCTCAAGCTCTCGCCGGTCTACAAGTGGGCCTATGGCACGGTGACGGAGGACTCGTTCGTGTCGGTGGAGAAGGCGGAGCGGGTGCTGGGCTTCAAGCCGAAGTACTCGAACAAAGAGGCCCTGGTGCGCAACTACCGCTGGTATGTCGAGCACCTCGCCGACTTCCAGCACACCTCCGGCGTCTCCCACCGCGTGCCCTGGAACCAGGGCATCCTGAAGCTTGCCAAGGTGTTTTTCTAGGAGCAGAGGCCGCCCCCCGCGTCCCCCGCAGGGCCATAGCGCGCCACGATCCGGGCGATCAATGTGCTGGTCGAGCGGCCCGCGGCGTAGGGCAACAGGACGATCTGGCCGCCATAGCTGGCCACGATGCGCGCCTCAGGCAGGCGTTCCAGGTCGGGGGCATGGCCGGTAGCATAGTCGGCGCCCTTCACATAGACCTCGGGGCGCAAGGCGGCAACCACCGCCTCGGCCGTCGGCTCGGCGAAGATCGTCACGTGGTCCACGCTGCGGAGCGCGCTGAGCACGGCGGCGCGGTCGGCCTCGGGCACAATCGGGCGCAACGGGCCCTTGATCGTGCGGGTTGACGCATCGGAGTTGAGGGCCACGACGAGCAGGTCTCCCAGCGCGCGGGCCTGCGCCAGGTAGCCGACGTGCCCGGCGTGGATCAGGTCGAAGACCCCGTTGGTCAGCACCAGGCGCAACCCGGCAGCCTGCCAGGCCGCGCGGCGCTCACCCAGTTCGGCGAGGGAAAGCAGCGCCAAGCGGCTCTCACTTCACATAGGGCGAGCCCAGCACGCCGAGCGCCGCCACACTCAACGCAACGACCAGCGTGGCGGCATATACGATCGGGACCAGCTCGGGGACTAGCACGGCGCCGGCCGAGACCAGCGCAGCCACGAGGAGAAAGACCGTGGTCAGCGGAAAGCTCTGGACATGGGCGATCCATAGCCCGCGCCGCCACTGCCCGCGGCGCACCCGCTCGACCGCGAAACGACCGATCGCCGTCCCGGCGGCGGCGATCAGTGTCCAGAGAAAGGTCGCGATAAAGATATTCCAGGCCTGCTGCGGAACCGCCCAGCGGAAGGCGGAGCCGCCAATGGCGCCGAGGATGGCGCTGACCACGAGCGGGATGAGCAACACTGGCGACATCGTCATAGGGCTCCTGGGGGCGCGGCAGTCAGCCGCTCGTACTCGTCCCGGCTGATGAACTCGCCGCCCTCGATCGCGCGGCTCAGTTCGTGCCGGTTCCGATCGAACGCCAGGTCGGCGTAGATCAGCCGGAAACAGCGCGCATCCATGATCTCCTTGCGCAGCCGGTAGCCGGCAATGTTCTCATTGTCGTCGTACTCAACCGCGAGATCGTTGTATAGATGGATGCGCACCTGCACCGGGGCGCCACAGCGGCCACAGCGCACGTAGAGGTGCAGCGCATTGTCGGCAGGGCCATTGCGGCCCCGCGCGCCGAACAGACGGCGGAGGAAATCCATGGGGTGGGTCTCGCTGAAGCAGCCACGCTCCTGCTATCATACCAGCAACTGCGCCGCCGCCGCAAGGGGCCCTACAAGCCCCCCAGGGCCACGTCAATGTCGTCCGCCCGGCGACTGACGCCGCGGGCGAGCCGCTGCGACGCCCGCTTTCGCGGGCGCGACCGGCCACGCCGGTGGCCGTCGCACCAGGAGCCGGGGCGTGTACACCCACGGCGCGGACGATCAACCGGACGTTGACGTAGCCCGGGCTGCACACGCCCGATCATTTGCAGAAAGCACGGGGCTATGCTAAAATACGTGGGCTTACGAACGGCGCCAATTTTGGTGTGCGCTGCCGGCGTAGCTCAATTGGCAGAGCAACGGTTTTGTAAACCGTCGGTTCAGGGTTCAAGTCCCTGCGTCGGCTCCAGGTGACAGGGTCGGTACCGAAGTGGCCAAACGGGGCGGTCTGTAAAATCGCTGGCTTACGCCTTCGCAGGTTCGAATCCTGCCCGGCCCACCAGAAGGAACTGAGCATAAAGAATGAAGGAATTGGTTTCAAGACGATTCGCCATTCTTTATGCTCACGGTTCGCGATGCCTACGTAGCTCAGTCGGTAGAGCACGTCTTTGGTAAAGACGAGGTCACGGGTTCAAGTCCCGTCGTAGGCTCCAAGTTGCGGGAGGGCGAGGTGCGATGGCCGCCTCGCCAGGATGCTCGTGCCAGAAGCACCTGGCACGAGCGGCGCATTTTATTGAGCTCAAGGAGCACAGGAGTGGCCAAGCAGAAATTCGAGCGGACCAAGCCGCACGTCAACATCGGGACGATCGGGCACGTCGACCACGGCAAGACCACGCTGACCGCGGCGATCACCAAGGTGCTGGCGCTCAAGGGC
>JACAEO010000387.1 GCA_013388805.1 Chloroflexota bacterium | reverse complement strand
GCCCTTGAGCGCCAGCACCTTGGTGATCGCCGCGGTCAGCGTGGTCTTGCCGTGGTCGACGTGCCCGATCGTCCCGATGTTGACGTGCGGCTTGGTCCGCTCGAATTTCTGCTTGGCCATACCTCGTCCTCAATCTACTATCTGCGCGACGACTAGTACACCTGATGCGGCGCAGGGCCGCTGGACCAGCAGGCGTAGAGCGCCGCGGGGAGCAGGCGACCGTTCTGCTGCTCACGCAGCACCAGCTCACCTGCGCTGGTCGTCCCCGTCTTGCCGGACATTGCTGCCTCCAGGAGATTGCCCAGGGTCAGCGCCGACATCTGTGTCGCATAGGCACTGATGAGCAAGCCAAGCGGCTCAGGGCTCAACAGGTGCACGGCCTGCGCCACCAGGGTGGGCAGTTGTTCGTGGAGGCGCCAGATCTCACCCTTTGGTCCGCGCCCAAACACGGGCGGGTCCATCACGATCAGGTCATAGCGTTTGCCGCGGCGGAGCTCGCGGGCCACGAACTTTGCCACATCATCGATCAACCAGCGGAGGGGCCGCTCGCTCAGCCCCGAAAGCTGCTGGTTCTGCTGGGCCCAGAGCAGCGCCGGTTTGGAAGCGTCCACGTGGGTGACGTGGGCGCCGTGCGCCGCGGCGTAGAGACTGCTCAGCCCGGTGTAGCCGAAGAGCACCAGGACGGCGGGCTCGTGCCGGGTGGCGATCTGCCGCCTGAGCCAGGGCCAGTGGGCGCTATGCTCAGGGAAGACCCCCGTATGGCGAAAGGGGGTCAGCCGGACCCAGAAGCGCAAATTGTCATAGTGCATCTGCCACTGGTCGGGCAGCTGGCGCTGCTGACGCCAGACCCCTGGTCCTTCGTCATTGGCCTGGCGCCGGGCAAAGACTGCGTCGGCGCGCTGCCATTCGTGGGCTGGCAGGCGTCGGGGCCAGATCGCCTGACTTTCGGGCCGGACCAGGGTATAGGCGCCGAAGCGCTCGAACTTGGCCCCATCACCGGTATCGATCAGCTCGTAGTCGCGCCACGGGGGCGGAGCCAGCAAGTGCAACGCGAGCATGGTCAGCCACTGGAGGAACGGCGCGCGGGGCGTGGCACGCCGTTCCGCTCAGCTTGCTCAGGAGCTCCGCTTCTCAATGATCTCCTTCGCGAGCGCATCAGGCAGGGCCTCGTAGTGGTCGAACTCCATCGACGAGGTCGCGCGGCCCTGGGTGGCGGAGCGCAGGTCCGTGGTATAGCCAAACATGGTCGCCAGCGGCACAAACGCGCGGACGACCTGGGCATTGCCGCGGGCCTCCATACCCTCAACGCGGCCACGACGCGCATTGAGGTCGCCGAGCACCGTCCCGAGGAAATCCTCGGGCGTAGTGGTTTCAACCTTCATGATCGGCTCGAGCAACTGGGGGCGGCCCTTGCGCACACCATCCTTGAGCGACATCGAGGCGGCAATCTTGAAGGCCATCTCCGACGAGTCCACCTCGTGGAAGGAGCCATCGTAGAGGGTCGCCTTGAGATCAACCACCGGATAGCCGGCCATGACCCCGGTCTGCATCGCCTCTTTAATGCCCTGCTCAACGGCGGGGATGTACTCGCGCGGGATGGTGCCGCCAACGATGGCATTGACGAACTCGAAGCCGCCGCCGGGCTGCTGGGGCTCGAACTTGATCTTGACGTGGGCGTACTGGCCCTTACCGCCGGTCTGGCGAACGAAGCGCGTCTCGACATCGGCGGGCGCGGTGATCGTCTCGCGGTAGGAGACCTGGGGCTTACCCTGGTTGGCCTCGACCTTATACTCGCGGCGCATACGGTCGACGATCACTTCGAGGTGCAACTCACCCATCCCCTTAATAATCGTCTGGCCCGTCTCCTGGTCGGTATAGACGCGGAAGGTCGGATCCTCTTCCGAGAGCCGGTTGAGCGCGATCGCCATCTTATCCTGGTCGGCCTTGGTCTTCGGCTCAATCGCCAGTTCGACCACCGGCTCAGGGAAGCGGATGCTTTCAAGCACGATCGGGTGATCGGGATCACAGATCGTATCGCCGGTAAAGCTCTGCTTGGGGCCGACCATAGCGGCAATATCGCCGGCGTAGACCGTATCGATATCCTCGCGGTGGTTGGCGTGCATCTGCAGGATGCGTCCGAGGCGCTCACGCTGGCCACGGGTCGAGTTCAGCACATAGCTACCCTTGTCGATTGTACCCGAGTAGACGCGGAAGTAGGCCAGCTTACCGACGTAGGGGTCAGCCACAATCTTAAAGACCAGGCCGGTGAAGGGCGCGCTATCACTCACCTCGCGGGTAATCACCTCGACACCCTCTTCGCCCAGCACCTGGCCGGGGAGCGTCCCCTGGACCGCCGGGCGGTCGAGGGGCGAGGGCAGGTACTCGACCACGGCATCGAGCAACTTCTGCACACCCTTATTCTTGAGCGCAGCGCCACAGAGCACGGGGACCAGCTTGCCCTCGATGGTGGCCTTGCGCAGGCCGCGCTTCAGTTCCTCGACGCTGAGCTCTTCGCCCTCGAGGTAGAGCAGGGTCAGCTCATCATCAGTCTCAGCGATGGCCTCGACCAGTTCAGCGCGGGCCTTCTCGGCGGCGGCGACCAGGTGCTCGGGGATCGCCGTCTCACGGATATCCTTGCCCAGGTCATCGTTATAGATCGTCGCCTGCATGGTAAGCAGGTCAACGGTCCCCTTGAAGGTATCCTCCGCGCCGATCGGCAACTGGATGACGGCCGGTCTGGCGCCGAGGCGGCTGACGATCATCTCGACGCAGCGCTCAAAGCTCGCGCCGGTACGATCCATCTTATTGACGAAGCAGATGCGCGGGACGTTATACTTATCGGCCTGGCGCCACACCGTCTCCGACTGGGGCTCCACACCGGCGACGCCATCGAAGACCACGACCCCACCGTCGAGCACGCGCAGCGAGCGCTCCACCTCAACGGTGAAATCGACGTGGCCGGGGGTATCGATGATATTAATGCGGTACACCGTCTCTCCCAGCTTCCACTGGGCGGTTGTGGCAGCCGAGGTAATGGTGATGCCGCGCTCCTGCTCCTGGGGCATCCAGTCCATCGTCGCGGTGCCTTCGTGGACCTCGCCGATCTTATAGGTGCGCCCGGTATAGAACAGGATGCGCTCCGTCGTCGTGGTCTTGCCCGCATCGATGTGGGCGATGATGCCGATATTGCGTACTTTATCGAGCTCGAACTGGCGTGGCATACCGGTTACTCACTCCTAGAGTCGGGCGACGCAGGTCGCCGTCTGGTCATCTCTCTTCTCTTCTCAACCGGGAGCGTCGGGGCTCTCCCGGCTACAGGCGGCCATAGTGGGCGAAGGCGCGGTTGGCCTCGGCCATTTTATGCACGTCCTCTTTGCGCTTGATCGTATTGCCCGTATTGTTATAGGCATCAACCAGCTCAGCGGCGAGGCGCTCATACATCGGGCGGCCGCTGCGGCTACGGGCGGCGATCAGGATCCAGCGCATCGCCAGGGCATAGCGACGGTCGCTCTTGACCTCAACCGGCACCTGATAGGTTGCGCCGCCGACGCGCTTGGGCTTCACCTCAATCGAAGGGCTCGCATTGCGCAGCGCCTGCTCGAAGACCTCCAGCTGGGGCTTCCTGGTGCGCTCGGCAGCCAGATCGAGGGCATCATAGACGATCGTCTCGGCCAGGCTCTTCTTGCCGCGCTCCATCACCTTATTGATGAACTTCTGCACCAGCACGCTATCGTAGCGCGGATCGGGCGGAATGGCACGCTTCTCAACATTTCCACGGCGGGGCATAGCACTTCCTCGTATCGCTAGCCGGCGCGGGGAGCGGGGCTCGATGGCCCGCGCCAGCGCCCGGGGCTCCGATCACCGCTTCTTGCCAACCGGCTGCGCATTGCGCTTCGTCCCATACTTCGAGCGGCCCTGCTTGCGCCCATTCACCCCCTGGGTATCGAGGGTACCACGGACAATATGGTAGCGCACACCGGGCAGGTCCTTCACGCGGCCGCCGCGGATCAGCACGACCGAGTGCTCCTGGAGGTTGTGACCCTCACCCGGGATATAGGCCGTCACCTCGATCTGATTCGAGAGCCGGACCCGGGCGATCTTGCGCAGGGCCGAGTTCGGCTTCTTTGGCGTCACCGTGGCAACCTTGGTGCACACGCCGCGCTTCTGCGGCGAGCCCTTGCCGCGGGTCAGCTTTCCTTTGAGCGAATTGTAGGTGAAGCGCAGCGCTGGAGCCTTGGTCTTCTTCTCTACCGGCTTGCGCGGCTTCCGTACCAGTTGATTGATCGTCGGCATCCAGCACTCCTACGTCTCAGGCGCCTGACCATGCTGCGAACCTGACAGACAAAACAATATCCGAGCCTCCCTCTGGTCGTAGCACGGGCTACGCCTTAGAGCGGGCCGGTACGGCACACGAGTAACTAGCACACGCATGGCGCGCGGCGATATCAGAGTATAACACCCGGTTGGAGGCTTGTCAAACGCGGCGCGCCCCGCACCCCCGGGCCGGGGGCCTGCCCGGCTCTCAGGGGTAGGGTTTTTGGCGGATAGCGTCCTGATGCGCTGCTTGCCCTCACCCCCCCTCCCCCCCTCTCCCAGCCTGGGAGAGAGGGGTATGTTGTTGGCGTTGCGGTGCGCCAGCGAAGCTGGC
>JACAEO010000102.1 GCA_013388805.1 Chloroflexota bacterium | reverse complement strand
GGTGGACCCTGCGCGGCGCCGACGGGTGGACCCTGCGCGGCGCCGACGGGTGGACCCTGCGCGGCGCCGACGGGTGGACCCTGCGCGGCGCCGACGGGTGGACCCTGCGCAGAGCCGACGGGCTCCTCGGAACCATATCGTTTGTGTCATTCCGAACGGAGCGCAGCGCAGTGAGGAATCTAGCGGTGCCCATGCTCCTCAGACCCCTCGCGGAGTGTACCCTGCGCGGCGCCGACGGGTGGACCCTGCGCAGAGCCGACGGGTGGACCCTGCGCAGAGCCGACGGGTGGACCCTGCGCAGAGCCGACGGGCTCCTCGGAACCATATCGTTCGTGTCATTCCGAACGGAGCGCAGCGCAGTGAGGAATCTAGCGGTGCCCATGCTCCTCAGACCCCTCGCGGAGTGTACCCTGCCCCTCGACAAGCTCGGGAGCCGCGGAGCCGACGGGCTCGGAGTGACATGCTATCGGTTGCTCCCGGCGCCACTGGCCCGCCGCCCATTTGGTACTCGGGGTGACACATAGCAGGAAACTTAGTTGACAGACCATTCATGCTGCCCCAGCGCCAGGAGATGGTCCTGCAGGCGACGGCCAACAGCCTGCCAGGAATAGCCCGTTTCAACCAGCTTCCGGCCATTGGTAATGAGCCGGCGGCGCAACGTGGCGTCAGTCAGGAGCCGCTCCACCGCGGCGGCGAAGGCTGGTGGATCATCAGCAAGCAGGAGCTCGCGCTCGTGCATCGCGTCGATACCCTCCGCGCCGATCGTCGTCGCAACCACCGGCAGGCCGAAGCTCATACTCTCCAGGATCTTCAGGCGGGTACCACCGCCACTGCGGATAGGGACAACCATAACCCGTGCCCGGGCCATGTAGGCGCGCACATCGGCCACGAAACCGGTAACCGTGATCTTTGGTCGCTCGCCATAGACCCGGATCTCCGCTGGCGGATCGCCACCAACGATACTGAGCGTCACGTCGGGTACGCGCTGCTCGATCAGCGGAAAGATCTGCTGGACGAAGTAGTTGATGGCGTCACGGTTGGCATCCACATGGCTGCTGCCGACGAAAACCAGCTCATTGGCCGCCGGGTCCGCCTGCCGTAGCGCGAAGTAATCGGTGTCGATGCTGTTGGGGAGCGTCTCCACCCGCGGCATACCCGGCAGGGCCGCAAGGAGCGCGCGCTCGCGCTCGGAAGGTGTGAAGACCAGATCTGCCTGGCGGTAGATCGCCTGTTCATCGCGACGAAACTTGCGCGCCTCGAGGGTCAGCGCGAGACGCCGGGCCAGGTTGTGCTGGACGATCGCCCGCCGCGCCAGTAGTTCGTGCTCGATGTTGTGGAGATCGAGAATGTGTATCGCACCAGGCTGGCGCAGCCTGAAATACGCCATCTGCGATTGCTCCATGACAATATAATCGTACCGTTCGCGACGCAACGCCTGGTCAATCAGCAGCTGCAAAGCCGGTGAATAGAAGGCATGGTACTGAAAGGGCCGCACACCGAAAATGCCACGCGCCTGGAGCAACCACTTCGGCTGCACCCGCGATGGCGGTCCATCCAGCATCGCTACCCGCACACAGAGGCTGCGCAGATGCTCATCAGCACTGCCTTCGTCCTGCCAGGTACGGTAGCCCAGCAGCGTGACATCGGAGAACCCAGCGAACATCTTGAGCACATGGTAGACGCGGATAGCCCCGCCGAAGACCAGCGGATAGGGGCTGTATGGTGAAACGAGCAGGGTTTTCATGCGGGATGGTACAATCGCTATCGTCGGCCGGCTACAGATCACATTGCCGGTGACCAGGGCCAGCGACGCGGCCTGCCTGGCTCGGGCGCTGCCGCGATCAATGGCAGCACGCTCAACACCCCCATTGCCACCCCGACGTAGACCATGCTCGGGCTCTCCCATGCCATGTCCACATAGCTGTAGATGAAGTGCATCAGCAGATAGAGCGTGAACGTCAAGGCACTGTTACGCAGAACGCCGTCGGGCAGCGTTCGGATCGCCTGTGCGCCGACGCAGAGCGCCATGCCCATCAGCGTCAGCCCTGCGACAAATGTCCAGATCCCTCCCTTCATCCACAACCATAATACCGCATTGTGAGTTATATATTCCCACCATACGAAGAAGCTGATGTCAGGCAGTGGGGTGATGATATAGAACTTTTGCCCAAAACCAAGGCCCGCTGGCGCCTGGTGAATCGTATAGAGAACGTTGGTGTTCTCGAGGTCGCGATACTGATTCGACTGGATGTCACGCACATCAGCCGTACCAATCATGGAGCGCAGGGCGCGCGCGCCGAGGCCCAGCGGATGGCTGCTGTTCCAGAAGACGCCCAGGTACAGAACACTCAACGCCAGGACCAGCGGCACAAAGCGCCAGAAGAGCTGCCGCTTCGTAACGAACAGGACGAGCCCGATCATCAGCAAGGCAAGCGCCAGCGCAATGAAGCTGGCACGTCGCTGATTGGCAAAAAAACTAAAGATGATCGGCGGCAGCAACAACACGAGCCAGATGCGCTTTTGCAGGTGCTCGCGAAACAGAAAGGCCCCGATAGTCATGACAAAGATCGAGTCGAAAAAGATCGACATCGCGTGGCTGCCGATCCGCTCTTGCCCGGCGAGCGAGCCCTCAAGCACCGTGGCAACATAGATCACGCCCACCAGGCCGCGTATAGCAATCGCGACCAGCAGTGTCCAGAGCAAGCTGTTGACGTGCTGGCGTGTTCGGATCAGATTGGCCGCCAGCAGAAATGTGAGCGCCAGGTGATAGATCGGGCGAACCTCCCACAAGGCCACGTTCGCGTTGCCCCCCCGCGCCAGACCATAGCCCAGCATGACGCTGACAAAGGCGACGAAGACCAGCAGTGGCCCAAAGATCGGCCCGCTGCGGAAGCTGAAGCGGCGCCGGGCCAGATCCTGCGCGAGCCAGGCGATCAGGATGCTGACCAGGTACGTCTCAAGTGGATTGACGATCAACCGGTTGTGCAGAAAAAACCAGGACTCTTCGCTCGAGAAGTTCTTGAGAAATGGGTACGCCGGCCACATCATCCAGTCACCGATCAGGCTAAACAGCACGACAAGGTAGAGCCCGTAGCGTGGCTTGACCAGACACGTGACCAGCCCTGCCAGATAGACGAGCCAGAGGGCCGTGACCGGGCTTGGCGTGCCGCGCAGCATCCCGAGGGTCACCAGCGCAGTCAGTCCATAGAGCGCCAGAAAGCCCAGGACGGTGGTGCGCGTTCCACGCCGTTGATACGCGCTCACACTCGTGTGACGGCGGGTTGCGAAGCTGTCGGCAAGCAAGGCCATGGATCCTGGTTCTCCCGTGGCTGCGCGCTAGCTTATATCAAAGCCGAAAACTGCTACGCTCAAGAGCAAGGCCATGCCCACCACAAACCAGATCAGCCGGCGCGGCGCCGTTGTCGGCCAGGCAAGCCCAAGAACAAAACAACTGATCAGAAACAGTAGATAGAAGCCCATACGGTTACTCCAGAGGAATCAGATCGCGTAGCCAGTTCGGTGTCGCAAACCTGACCTGGTTGAGCACGACCCCGAGCATCTGCAGATGGCGGAGGTCATCGAGTGCCAGTTGGACTGAGGCAACCGGTGTTACGCCGTGGCGCACGACCATAACACAGGCATCGCCGAGCGACGCCAGTGCGATCGCATCACTGGTCGCCAGCACAGCGGGCACATCGAGCAGGAGACAATCGTAGCGTTCCGCCAACTGTGCAAGCAGGTGCTTGAGCGTCTCGCTGCGTGCGATCACTGGTCGCTGGTCGATAGTCGTCGCACCGGCAGCCACAACGCTCAGGTTGGGGCGCGCAGTCGGGATCACAGCCTGGTCCAGCGTGGCGCTGCCCATCACTACCTCGGCAAGACCAGGCCTGTCGGCCAGTTCAGGCGGCAAAGCGCCACCGGCGCCCCCCCTCTCCCGGGCCAGCAGGTTGCGCAGGCCCGGATACCACCAGTTCAACTCGACGACACACACGTTGCGGGCCGTGTCGTTGGCCAGCACCGTACCGAAGGCCAGCGTCGTATAGGTGACCCCCTCCTCGCGCAACGCCGCGGCGACGCTGAGTCGTGAGGGAATGCCGCCTGCACAGGCCAGGCTGGTGACCATGTGGCGCAAACTGTTCACAACCTCGGGCGAAAAAACCAGGAGTGGTTCGCCACTGACGGCATCGACCGTCAGTGGCGTCGCGAGCGTATCCTTGGCTGGCAGCTTCGTGCGAACACCAGGCATACTTCCCTCTCACGTGATGCTCACCTGGCCCCGGTATGAGCGTAAACGCTCGACAACCTGGTCGGCAAGCTGTCTCATAAGCTGAAGATCCTCACGCTGGATGACGCGCAGTACCAGGATGAGGCTCACGTAGGTCACCGCACCGAGGATCACGGGCACCAGGATGAACAGATCACGCACCAGCCAGCACACCCCGGTCATCATCAAGCCAGCGAAGAGCGCTCGCAGCGCGGTCGTCACATTCAACCAGCTGAATGTTCCACGGGGGATCAAGAAGATGCCGACGATCGTCTGGCCGGCCTCGGTGATCAGGAAGGTGATCGCGCCCGTTAGCGCGCCATTGTTGAACACCCGCTGGCTCCAGGGTATCAGCAGGATGTCGAGCACGATCGTCGCAATCGTCGCAATGATCAGCACCACCGTCCAACGGTTGACCTGTTCGATCGAGACCAGGATCTGGGCAATCAGGATGTTCAGATAGACGAAAATTACCACCACACCCATCACCGACAGGATCACCTCTGCAGGAGCAAAGGCCGGACCATAGATCAGCCGGATGAGCGCCGGCGCGATCGCCATCAAGCCCAGGCTGACCGGGATGCCCACGATGAACATGATGTTGAAACTCTTCTGGTTGAGGCGCCGGAGCGCATCCGGGGCATCCTTGAACGAGCGCGCCATCAACGGGAAGAGCGCGGTGGTCAACACAACCGGGATGAACATCACGGTGCTGTAGAGTGTGGCGGCGGTGGTATAGTAGCCTACCGCGCGTTCATCGATCAGTATGGCGATAATCTGTTTGTCAACCTCGTTATAGAAGACGACCACAAGACTCGCCAGCAGGAATGGCACACTGGCCTTGAGCAGCGGAGCAACATCGTGAACCCGGGGTCGTGGGATGCTGTGTTGTCGCCGGTAGCCCCAGGCCAGCACGACCAGGAGTGCGAGCGCGCCAAGCGCATACAACCCGGCAACCCAGAAGACACTGGCGTCAAAGAGGAGGAGCGCTGCCAGTGCCAGCACAGTATAAACCAGCTTGTTCGCAACCATGGCAAGCGAGATGTACTCCATCCGCTCGAGGCCCTGGAGCGCGCCGATGAACGCACCAGCCATCAATTCGAGCAGCCCCGCCATCCCGATGATCGCGATCACCCCGACCACGGCTGGTGGGTAGCCGATACTCAGCACGTAGAGCCCGACCACAAGTGCGCCGATCACGAACGTGAACGCCCGTGCAAGCAATGTCGCAGCGAGCAAGCGCGGCGCACGCGCGGGTTCCTGTGCAATGGCTTTTGTGATGTAGACCTCGGTACCGAAACGGCATAACATCGTGACGATTGCCCAGAGCGAGATCGCGAGGTACAACTGGCCGACCTGGGCCGGGCCGAGCTTGCGCGGCAGAACAATCGTCAGCAGCAAGGTCAACCCCCAGGTAACAAACTGGGATGTCATCAGCACGCCAACATTCTTGGCGATGGTCTGGCTGCTGCTGCTCATCGGCTTCACCACGCTTACGCCCCACCTGTGCTCAGACGCTGGGCTTGACCGTTCCGGGCTGGTTCGTGGTATCAGCCCGTTGTGGATTGTGCGCCCCGCTCGCCAGCTGAGCCTCATAGCCAGGCTGCATGGACGCCTCGGCAGCCACCATCGCCAGTAACGGTACGTGCAGAGCCTGGTGTACGTCTACCGAGAAACGCAGGGTGCGATCCATCAGTGCGCCGACGGCGATGCCAGCGACGCTCAAGAACAACCCGACCACGGCAAACGCGCCGATGACCAGCGCCGTGCGCTGCAATGATCGGGTGTCAACCGGTACGCTGGGCGCATCGATGACCGTATAGGTCTGCTGCGAAAGGCTCTCGGCTTTCGCCTGTGCGAGCCGGGCCCGCTCTTCGTTCTTCAGCGCTTCGCTGAGCCGTTCCTCCCCACGCCAGAGCTCAGCCTCGAGCCGGGCGATTTCCATCCGCTCCTCGGGCGGTCGACTGCCGGTCGTCGGCTCCGGATGGATTTCAAGATAGCTTTGCAGGGCATTGCGGGATCGCCGAAGATCTTGTCGATACCTGTCGATCAGATCGGCAAAGAACTTCTGCGCAACAACGCTTTCTTGTGAATTTCTGGTCACCTGCCACTGGATGTATGTCGCCAGGACGGCGTCGACCATCTGCTGCGCCACGTGCGGGTCAGTGTCTTCGGCGCTGATCGCCACAAGCTTCTCGCCAAGCGAGGTCACCTCGATCGCGTCACGGAAGGCGGCAAATGCCATGCGGATCGCGCGCTGGTTGCTGTTCAGCAGCCCTGCCCAGACAGTCTTCTCCATCGCTGCCTGGGTGAAGGCATCGGTCGCGAGCAACTCGCGCAGTTCCGCCGTCGTGACTTCTGCCGGGTTACGCCAGGCACCCGCACTCTGGCCATTGCTCGTCAACATGGCCAGCAACGACTCCTTTTCGATGCTCATCGTTGCCGTTGCCGTATATGTTGCCGGTACGAGCCAGGCAACGGCAACGCCCGTCGCCAGCATCAGCACCAGGGGCACGAGGTAGAGCCAGCGGTGGCGAAAGTAGCTCTCGAGCAAGCGGAGCAGGATGAGTCTTAGCATAGGTTTCCTTATGGCGTAGCAGTACTCCTCCAGAGACCAGCGCCAGCGGGCACGCTTCACGCGCCAGCTTCGCACCCCGCGAGTAGGATAGCACACCCACGAAGCCCGATCATCCAGGTCCGGGGAGTACATCGGTCCGGGAACGAGCCGCCACAGTCCTCGCACGTCGCCGGTTCCGCAGGAGCCAGGGCCGGACCCACTCTACCGGCGAGGTCTGTCTAGGTGATGAACGGCTATGAATAGAAGATGACAACTCTGATAGCGAACGAAGGGTGACCATGCTGGCTGACCTGATACGCCCATGCAACCCGTCCTGCAGCAGCCACGTCTCTGGCCAACGAGCGGCCAGGTTGCGGATTGTTCACGGGAACGGAGGGGCACAGTAAGCAGTTCGTTAGCGACCGGATCTACACTACACCTGCGTGACCATTCATTGCCGGTACGTGAACGAGCGAGGCAACCGCACCGCTGGGCGCGGTGCGTTGCCGTTGTCACCGTCACCAGCTCGTCAGGCGCGCGCCTGAGGCGCGGCACGTCGCGCTGCCCGTCAGGCCGAAGCACTGGCTGCGCCAATGCTTCGGCCCATAGGTTTGCATACGATACCAGAGAAAGGACACCAGGTCATATGCGGATCCTGCTCACCGGAAGCGGCGGCTACATCGGGATCGTCACCGCGCCGGTACTGATGGCGCTCGGCCACGAGGTGATCGGCCTCGACACCGGCTTCTACCAGAGCGGCTGGCTCTACCATGGTGTGAAGCATCTCCCCCGGACGATCCAGCAGGACATCCGCACGATCACAGTTGATGATCTGGCCGGCTACGACGCAGTCGTCCATATGGCCGAGCTCTCCAACGACCCGCTGGGCCAGCTCAACCCGAGCATCACCTACAAGATCAACCACGAGGGCAGCGTCTCCCTGGCCAGGGCGGCCCGGGAGGCCGGCGTCACACGCTTTGTCTACATGTCATCGTGCAGCGTCTACGGCATTGGCGAAGCGGGCGAGATCAAGGACGAGGGTTCCATCCTGCACCCGCAGACTGCCTATGCCGAGTGCAAAGTTCGCGTCGAACGTGACCTGGCCCAGCTGGCGAACGCGGGCTTCTCACCAACCTGTCTGCGCAATGCCACCGTTTTTGGTCCCTCACCGCGTCAGCGCTTCGACGTGGTGCTCAACAACCTCGCTGGCCTGGCCTGGACGACGGGCAAGATCGCCATGACCAGCGACGGCACCCCGTGGCGCCCGCTGGTCCACGTGCTCGATGTCGCTGATGCGATTGGCTGTGTCCTGGCGGCCCCCCGTGAAGTCATCCATAACCAGGTCTTCAACGTTGGTGACAGTGCGCAGAACTACCGCGTGCACGAGATCGCCGAGCTTGTCGCCGAGGCGTTCCCGGGCTGTGAGCTGACCTTTGGCGCCGGCGACAAGGACAACCGCAGCTATCGGGTTTCATTCGAGAAGATCAGGACCCGCCTGCCCGGCTTTGCCTGCAAGCGCGATGCGCGGCTGGGGGCCCGCCAACTCCGCGAGGTCTTTGAACGGATCGGCATGACCGATGCCATCTTCCAGGCCCCACCATACACCCGGCTGAAGATGCTGCAGCACCTGATCACAACCAGGCAGATCGACCACGAGTTCTTCTGGCGGGCCTGATACAACTACCAGCCTCCCGCTGGCGCTACGTCAGCGGATGCGGATCCGCCAGCCTGGCAGGCGCCAGCCAGCGGCGTCTGGGGATCAGCACACCGGCACATCAGACCAGGAACCACTATGATCTTCATCGAGACCGAACTCAAGGGTGCCCACATCATCGAACTCGAGCGCCGTGAAGACAACCGTGGCTTCTTTGCGCGCACCTGGTGCCAGCAGGAGTTCGCCGCCCACGGTCTGGCAGCCCACATTGTGCAGGTCAACCTGTCCTATAACCACACCAGGGGTACGTTGCGGGGCATGCACTTTCAGACGGCGCCATACGCTGAGGCAAAGCTGGTGCGCGCGGTGCGCGGCGCCATCTATGATGTGATCATCGACCTGCGCCCCGACTCACCAACCTATAAGCGCTGGATCGGCGTGGAATTGACCGCAGACAACCACCGGGCGCTCTACGTGCCCGAAGGCTTCGCGCACGGCTTCCAAACGCTCGAGGACCACACCGATGTGCTCTACGCGATGTCTGCCTTCCACACCCCGTTTGCAGCCAGTGGCCTGCGCTACAACGATCCGGCCTTCGCCATCACCTGGCCATTGCCGGTCAGTGTCATCAGCGAGCGCGATACCAGTTGGGCCGACTTTGTCGGGTAACGGCGGAGCGTGAACTTACTGTCATTTGCCGGCACGAGCCCGTTAAGCGAATTGTTTCATGACCCTGTTACAGTCCTGGTAGTAAACAGGACATGGCCCTTCTGTCCAGCAGGTGCACGCAGTGAGGAGCGAGGGAGCCAATGCGCAGGCTGCTTGTGATCCTGGGTGTACCAATCGACAACCTGACGATGGAGGAGGCTCTGGAACGCTGTGATGCCTTCATCACTGCGGGCCGGGCCACCGGGCGCACCCATCAGATCGCGACCGTCAATGCCAACTTCGTGGTCAACTCGCTGCACGACCCAGAGTTGCGCCGGATCCTCCAGGAAGCTGACATGACCACCGCAGACGGGATGCCGCTGGTGTGGGCCTCACGCCTGCTGGGTGGGCCGCTGCCTGGCCGGGTTACCGGCGTTGACCTGGTGCCAGTGCTCGCCGCGCGGGCCGTCGAACGTGGCTACTCGATCTATTTTCTCGGTGCCCGCGAAGGTGTCGCTGCCCGGGCCGCCGAAATGCTTCAGCGGCGCCACCCTGGCCTCAAGGTAGCCGGGGTCTATTCACCACCGCCGGCTTCCGTCCTGACGATGGACCGCACGGTGGTTGAACGGGTCCGCGATGCACGACCGGACATTCTGCTGGTGGCCTTTGGCAACCCGAAGCAGGAGAAATGGATCCATATGCACGCACCGGAGTTGCAGGTGCCAGTCTGCATTGGTGTCGGCGGTGCGCTGGATATGATCGCCGGGACAACCAGGCGGGCACCGCTCTGGATGCAGCATAGCGGCCTGGAGTGGGTCTATCGGTTAGCCCAGGAGCCACGGCGCCTGTTCAAGCGCTATCTCCACGACTGCGCCTACTTCAGCTACTTCTTTGCGCGCCAGTGGTGGGCCATGCGCAAGGGGGGGGCAGCACCCAGGCGGCTAGACGACGTGGGCGGCGCCCCCGCAGTGGACGAGCCAGCAGCCAGGGGTACGCTGCCGGTGATCGCAGTGCGGGGCCGCCTCGATGCGACCAGCAGCCATGCTTTCCTCCAGCGCGCGTTCGCCACGCTCGCACACGAGGCAAGCCTGGTCGTGAACCTGGCAGCGACGGAGTTTGTCGACAGCACAGGGATGGGCGCCCTGGTGGCGATCGCGAACCACGCCCGGACGGCAGGCGGTTCGCTGTACCTGGTCGAGGTGCCGAACGTGATAGCCGACCTGCTGGCCCTGATGCGGTTGGAACACTTCTTCGAGATCCTGCCCGACAGCCAGGCGGCTGAGCGCCGCTCCGGCACACCAGATCTGGCGTCTGAACCACAGCCAGGCAAGCACGGTTGGGCAGTGATCAGGGCGCCCCGTTTGCTCGATGGCAACACCGCCCCGGCTCTCCTGGAGCGTTGCCAGCAACGCATTGCCCAGTTGCACTATCTCGTGGTCGATCTTTCGGAGACGGTCTTTCTGGCGAGCGCCGGCATAGCCACACTTATTAAACTCGATCAGCTCTGCCGCGAGCATGGTGGCCACCTGCGCATCGCTAGCAACTCTGCGGACGTACTGCGAACGCTGCGGCTCCTCCAGCTTGACGTTATGTTATGTGTCTTTCCGACGGTTGAGGCGGCGCTCGCCACCTCCATCGACCGGCCCCACACGACGCTGACCGGAAGCGTGCTTCCGGCGCAACATTAGCGTATTGAGCACCATGCTTGAACTGCTGAAGGCACTCAACCGGTTCGCTCGCTGTGCTCGCACCAGCGTAATACCAAATCCAGTTGGCAGTTCCGCATTGTCGTTGCCGTTATCGCTCATCGTGACGCCATGTGCGGCAATCTGCAATCCAAAATCTGCAATCGGAAATGGTATAACATAGGTGTGCAGCGTACGAACAAGGCTATCATCCGCACGGTACGCACCCCATTGGAACGCCGCTCTATCATCTCAAGCAAAAGCCATCGACCATGAATGTGCTCATCCTGGCTACTGACGAACAACGCACGCTCTCACCGCTCAGTGATACGCTGCCGGGGCCAATGATACCAGTCGTTGATCGCCCGGTGATGGCCACCAGCATCGAGATCCTGGCTCGTGCCGGGCAGAAGCAGATCCTGGTCAGCTTGTTCGAGCGTGGAGGCCAGATTGCCACCTACTTCGGCAATGGCCAGCGCTGGGGTGTGGACATCCGCTATCTGACACAGCGGCAGGCCCTGGGGAGCGCTGGCGCGCTACGCTTTGCAGGCAACTCGTTCACCAGTACGATGCTCGTGCTCCCGGGCGAGGCACTGGTTGATCTGGACGTGGCCGAGGCGCTCGCCTTCCATCGCGCGCACGGGGGCATCGCTACGGCGATCGTGCACGCGCCATTCCCCGGGAGTCGCGCACCGCTGGTGGGGGTTGCTCCCGATGGGCGCCTGCTCGGCTCCGCTGGCGACGTTCCGGCTGCACACGCGCACCTGACAGGTGCGTATATCCTTGAACCAGCAGTGCTCCAGCACCTGCCACGCCATGGCGCTAGCGACATCGCACAGGATCTTCTCCCGGCAATCCGCGCCTCCGGTGAACTGGTCTATGGCTACCGTATGCACGGCTACTGGAACCCCATGGACAGCCTCGCCGCCTTTCAGGACGCCCAGGAGGTCTATCTCACCAGCGCATTCCGCGCTTGTGCGCCTGACCTGATGCCAGACGAGGGGCGGGCGGTCGTGCGCTATCCGTCCATCGAGGCGCGCCAGATCGCGCCGGGGATCTGGGGTGACCACAACCACGCGATCCACCCAAGCGCAAAGCTGACGCCACCCATCTATGTTGGTTCGAATAGTTGGGTCGGCCGCGAGGTTGAACTGGGGCCGCTGGCCGTGATCGGCGCCAGTGTCATGGTTGACGACGAGGCGACGGTTGTGCAGAGCACCGTGCTCGCCAATACCTATCTTGGCCGGCTTGTGTACGCCAGGCGGCGCATCCTGAACGCAGACACGATCAGTGACCCGCAGGAGGACGTGACGGTCCGGGTGGTGGACCCATTCCTGCTCGGGCCGATTGGCGCAACGGCCAGCACGCGCGGGGTCTTCCGTCGCCTGGTTAGCCTGCTCGCGGCACTCCTGCTGATCATCGTCCTCAGCCCGCTATTGGTGCTGCTTGGCGTGCTCGCCAGCTTCGGCAGCGCTGGCCGGCCGATCACGCGCTCACCCCGCGTCGGTCAACGGCTCCCTGGCCAGAGCGAGCCGCTCACCTTTCAGCTGCTGCAGTTCCAGACACGACGGCCAGGCGGCGAATACACACCCTTCGGGCGATGGCTGGAATCCTGGGCGTTGCAACACCTGCCGGCGTTGTTCAACGTCCTTGCGGGCGACATGGCCCTGGTTGGTGTGAAGCCATTACGGCCTGATGAATACGCCTCCCTGCGCGAGGCCTGGCACCAGCGGCGCCACGAGAGTCCGGCAGGCTGCACTGGTCTGTGGTACCTCCGGACCAATGGCAACAGCGATCTCGATACCGTGATCGTCACAGACGTCTACTACACAGCGACACAGAGCTGGTACAACGATCTCCGTATCCTGCTGCGCACACCTGGCGCCTGGCTGCGCCGCTGCAGCCACCACAACCCACCTGAGCGTCCATCTGAAGAACCAGACTATCCCTTCCAGTTGGAACGGATCCGCAAGATGTACACGGACTAAGGACCGCGCCACCTACCCAGAGAGAAGCGTCTCTGCAGGTGAACGCGACGGACGACTACGGAGCGAGACATGCCCGACGATCGCCAACCTCGCAACTGGGCAGAACAGAGGGGATCTACCACGATGAATATGAAAACCCGCGTTGCAGCCGATGTGAACATCGTTGAACTCTCTGGACGCCTCGACACCAATAGCGTCCAACCTGTCGCGGCCTGGCTTGACCAGGTCACGGCAACCCCAGGTGCACGAGTGCTGGTGAACCTGGCGGAAACGACCTTCGTCGACTCGACGGCGCTGGCAACCCTGGTGCGTGCGCTCAAGCGCTGTCAGCAAGTCCAGGGAGACCTCTACCTGTGTGGCATGCGCCGGACCGTGTACATGATCTTCGAGCTCACTCGTCTGGACAAAGCCTTCAACATCTTTGTCGATGAGGAACACGCGATTCAAGCCTTGACCGGTTAGCATGGCGTTTCCCGAGCCATCTTCGTACCACTTGCCAGGCAATGCCAGCTATCAATAGTGAACCTATGCTTGTCGCGCTCCTCAGTTCACAGTATGCACGGTTCACGGCCATCGCCGAGGCCTGGCTGTCGCTCGGCGCCAGCGCGTTCGGTGTTTATCAAGACGAACGTCCGCTGGTCTACTGGCCGGCTGGACACCAGCTGGCCAGGCCGAGCATCAAAGCGCCGATCTGCCGAGGCGAGCAGGAACTGGGGGACATCCGGATCGCCGGGCTCTCGGGCATGGCCTATGAGCAACGGCTGCGCGCTGATGCCAGCCTGATCTCATACCTGCTGCAACTTGAGAACGAGTTACAGCTCATGACGGTCGACCTGGTGACGAGCCAGGATCAGCAACTCGCCCTGTACCGCCTCACCCAGAGTATGCGCGACCACGTCACCGTGGAGGACACCCTGAGAGCGGTGGTGAGCGAAGCAGTACGGATGGTGAAGGCCCAGGGTGGCTTCGCAGCATTTGTCCCTGCCTCGGGCGAGGAGCCGCTGCTTGTACAGCATCCGGAGGGCGTGTTGCCCGACACGCTGGCCTGGCACTTCTACAAAGCGAGTCGGGCCAGCGAGCGTGAGCACATGCTCAGCGACGTGGAGCCTGAGCTCGCCCGGCATGGGATAAGCAACGTCCTCCACGTGCCGATCTGGGTCCGAGGCACAGTGATGGCCGGCCTGGGCCTGCTCAACCGTCCTGATGGCTTTGGCGCGCCAGACATCAAGCTGGTGCGCGCGATCGCCGGCCAGGCCAGCGCGCAGATCGAGCGCATGCTCCTCTACCAGGAGATGTTCACCCAGACCAAGCTGCGCACCGAGATGGAGTTAGCGCGGCGCGTCCAGGTCGATCTGCTGCCACGGAGCCTGCCGGTGATCGCTGGCCTGGACATCTACGCCAACTCGCGCCCTGCCTATCAGGTTGGCGGCGACTTCTACGATTTCATCGTCCAGCCGGGGCGACCGTTAATCTTCTCGGTGGGTGACGTGACCGGCAAGGGGCTCTCGGCGGCGCTGTTGATGACGATGACCCGCAGTGCCATTCACAGCAAATCCCAGTTCATGCCGTACCCCACGCCTGAGGCGGTGATGCGACAGTCGAACGAGGATCTCTACACCGACTTTACGCGGGTCGGCGTCTTCGCCACAGCGTTTGTTGGCCAGTATGAACCGGGAAGCCAGCGCCTGCTTTACGCCAACGCGGGCCATGCGCCGGTGATCTATCGCCCGGCAGACGGCGAACCGCGGCTGCTCCGTGCTGACAGCACAGCAATCGGCATCCTCCCCGTCAGCCGCTGCCGGGATCAGATCCTACGCATCGGCCCCGGCGATCTGCTGGTGGTTGCAACCGATGGGTTCAGTGATGTTCGCAACCCTGATGATGAGACCTTTGGCATTGAGCGACTGCTGGATCTCGTGGAGCGCTTGCACGAACGGCAAGCCGCAGCGATCGCCACGGCCATGTTCGAGGAGGTCGATCGCTTTGGGCACGGACGGGAGCAGGACGATGACCAGACACTCGTTGTGATCAAAGGAGCAGCGTCGTGACATCGCGGCCCCCTGAGTCAATCATACTGGATCTCCCTGCCCGCTACAGTTATCTACACTTGCTCAGCGACTGTATCGCCGACATGTTGCTGCTCGTCGACGGCATCGACGATCGCGAGGCACTGCTCTACAATATTCAGCTTGCCGCCCATGAGGTATGTACCAATATTGTCAATCATGCCTATCATAACTCCGCTAAGGGACGCATACGGATCGTGCTGACCCTGCATTTTGACGATCCAGCGCTCCAGATCGATCTCTATGATACCGGCATTTCTTTCGACTTTGCGAGTGTGCCAACTCCAGACCTGGACGAGGTGCGCATCCACGGCTATGGCCTGTTTCTGATCCGCCAGTTGATGGACACCGTGACCTACACCGCTGATCGAGGGTGCAACCACTGGTGTCTGACAAAAAGCCTCTGCTTAGAAGGATGTGGTTCACGATGACGACGATATTGCTAGTAGAAGACTACGCACCCAACCATCGTCTGTTGAGCTTTGTGCTCGAGCAGAGCGGCTATGCTGTGGTATGTGCGCTGGACGGAATACAGGCGCTCGAATGTCTGAACGCCATGCCAATCGACCTGATCATCACAGACCTGACAATGCCGCGGCTTGATGGCTTCGGGCTGGTCGAACGGGTGCGCGCCGACCCACGCTTCAGGGAGTTGCCGGTTATTGTGGTGACGGCCAGCGGTAAAGAGGCCGACGCAATCAGGGCCGCTGGCGTGGGCATCAATGCCTTCCTCACCAAACCGGTCGACTCTGAGGATCTTGCCCGGGCCGTAGCGCAGCTGCTGGCGCGGGAAACGCTGCAACCCGGCATGCCCTGGCTCAAGCTCCAATCGCGCGCGGCCTGAACCCGACGGATCGCCCGCCCAAAGCCCCTACGACGGCTGTCAATGACCGCATATGTCTACAGAAGGCCATCGGCTGGCCGTCCGTCGGCGCGGCTTGGCGCCGCGCCTTACTGCGTGGCGTGCAGCCGCACGCCGCTCCTCCACCATGAACACTCCACGGTCGTATGATACTCATTCTTCATTGCGCGCCGTGCGGATCCAGCGCGCGGGTTTCAAGCCTAGCAAAATTCGTATGTAAAGCCAGATTTTCCAGACAAGAAACAAGGGTGTGAAGAGCAGGGCGCGGTAGACGGTGCCTGGCGCGCGGACCAGGATGAGCCCGGTGGCGACGTAGACGATCTGGGCCGTGAGGGCAAACAGGCCAAGCCCGAGCGCCAGCTGGTGAGCAGCGAGCAGGGCCAGCGCCAGGGCCAGCAGGGTGAGAGCGCTGAGCACGGCGAATGGCGGGATGAGTTGCTCCACCGCCGCGTCGAAGAGCAGGAAACGACGCTGGCGCAGTGCGCTGCACAACAGCTGTGGCACGAAGCGCCGGATCATCTCGATGCGCCCGCGCTCCCAACGCTCGTTCTGGGTCTGGGCTGCGCGCAGGCTGCCTGGCATCTCAGCCTTGACCACCGCATCGGGCGCGAACATGGCCCGCTCGCCCGCGAGAATCAGCGCCATGTGATACTCAATGTCCTCGGTAAGTGAGGCAGTCCAGCGGTGGGCACGGAGCAACTCGGCGGCAAAGACCATGCCGTTGCCCTTGAGCCCGGCAGAACCACCGAGGACCATGCGCCCGAGCGGGCGCACGTAGTGGAGCACGATCAGCGCGACGGCGCGAATGGCCGCACTGGCGGCATGCTCAGGATCGCGCACCGCGTAGTAGCCTTGAATGACGCGCTCGCCACGGACGAGGCGCGCATCCATCACGCGCAGAAAATTCGGCGAGAGGTCCGAGTCGGCATCAACGATGACGACGGCATCGTGGGGCTCGCCACTGGCCCAGAGGCGCTCGAGTAGCCACTGCAGGGCATACCCTTTGCCACGTTGCTCAGTGTTGCAGCGCTCGTGAACACTGGCGCCGGCTGCCCGGGCCACGGCAGCAGTGCCATCGCTGCAGTTGTCTGCTACGACGTGGACCTGGAACAGCGCACGGGGGTAGTCCAGCGCCTGGCAACTGGCGAGCAGATGGGGCAACAGCTTCTCCTCATTGTGCGCCGGCACCATGATGACAAACCGACTGGTGGGCGGCCCCTGGCGTGGGGCCGTCGTGCGGCGCGCACAACAGGCCGCGATCGTCAGCAGGAGCAGATAGGCCCCGATGGCGGCTACCAGGGTCGAGAGTGCAAGGGCGCCAATGGTGACGGTCAGCAGAACGATGCTCATCGGCGCGGCCCGGAAGCGACATCGCCCGACACCGGCTCGGTGGGCCACTGCTGCGCCCCGCCAACCACGGCGGACAGCCGGGCGACGTAGTGTTCAATCGTCATCCCCTGCTCGACACGCCTGCGTCCGGCACGCCCCATCTGCACAGCCACATCGGGGTGGTCGAGCAGGTACTGGATCGCGGCACGGAGGGCCCGCGGATCCCCGGGCGGAACGTAGAGCCCGGTTTCTCCATCGACAACCGCGTCGGTCTGGCCGGGGGCACGCGAGCAGATCACGGCCTTGCCCATCGCCATCGCCTCAAGGATGGAGGTGATGCCGGCCTGGAAATCCACCGGGTAGAGCGGGATTACGACAAAGCTGCTGGCGCTGTAGATCGCGCGAAGCTCGTGGAAGCCGTACTTGCCACGGCGTACATTCGGCGGCAGCGGGATGCGTGCGCTGCTGTCACCACGCTTCGACCAGGGACTGTAGGCTGCGATCAGCAGGTCGGCATCGAGGCCGCTGACGGCGCGGATCAGCGTCGGATAGTCGCGGGCTTCGCGCCCGAGGGAGAAGATCTGGGGGCGCGCCAATGGCACGGGGCACACCTGATCGGGATGGAAAAAGGCGGCATCCACCATGAACGGCAGCTGGATCACCCGCTCGGCGGGGAGCTTCCAGCGGGTTTGCAGGAAGCGCTGCTGGATCGTGGCATAGACCAGATAGCGGTCGATGGCGTCGTGAAGACGTAGTGTGTCGATCAAGAACGCTTTCTTCAAGCGCGAGATGGCGTGCGTGATCATCACGTGGTAGGGGCGGTGGCGGCGATAGCGGCGCAACAGCGCCGCCAGGGGCAGCCCCACCTGTTCTCCGTCAGTGAGGATCGTGCGGTAATGCGGGGCCAGCCGGCTGGCTGCCCAGGCAAGGTTGAGGGCCGGGCCACCAAGTCGCTCGAGCATCTGCGCGTAGCTTCCGTTGATGCGCCGGGCAGCGGCCAGGTCGATCAGGTCCGCATTGAGGCCATGGGCCAGTTCGTGGTAGTCGATACGTGGTCCCCGGCCGATACGGGCGGCGGCAGGCGCGCTGCTGTCGATGAGTCCCGAGACAGTCAGCAGCACGTCGGCCGTTTGCGCATGCGCGTGGTGAGTCATACGGTGGCTGCGTGGCACCGCCGCAAGCTCCCGGCAGAACCCGGTCTGCTGCAGCAGTGCGCTGTGCCCATGATCAGGCGCCAGCGTCGGCGGTCGCATCTGGTGGAGGTGATCGCGAAGGCGCCCCGCAGGCATATGCACCTCAGGTTTCTTGGAGCACGAGCAGCGTCAGCGAATATGCCGGGAGGCTCAAGGTCGTGTCGGTGGACAGATCGAGTGGTTCGACGGCGATACCGACCGTTTGCTCACTGTAGCGGTAGATGGTCGCTGCTGGTGTAGTGGCGAGGTTGTGCAGGTCAAGCGCGACTGCCTGTTGACGCGCGGGGTCTTTGTTGATCAGCATCACGGTCAGGTCACCAGTTGCACTGTTGCGTGCGGCGTACGCGGTCACCAGATCGGGGTTGCTGCTCGTAGCGAACAGCGAACGGTCACCGAAGCGGCTGCCGGCGCCATCGTAATTGGTGTAGAGCTTGAATGCGTAGTATGCAGGGCTATCGATCGGCGGATAGGGCCAGTAGTTGGCCATGTACAGGTCTTCGCGCCCGAAGATGCCCAGCACATCGGCAACGGCGATCGCGCCGCTCATGTGATCTTCGCCGCCGAAGTTCCACTCGGTGATGGCGAGCTTGAGCCCGGGGTAGTGCTGTGCGATGAGCGTGTTCATGCGCGGAATGAGAAACACGGGCGTCTTGATCCACGTCTCGTCGACGTAGCTGGGATCCCAGAGTGAACGGGTGGCACGCACCCGCTGGGCGGCGGCAGCCGGGTCATTGCCGCCGCGGTAGACCTCTTCGGGGTAGTAGTGAATGTCGAGCACATCAATCGTACGCATACCACGCTGCTCGTCATGCTTGCGCACCTGGTCCAGGAACCATGGCATAAAATCCTGATTGCCGTGCCTGAGCTTGTCCAGCGGGCCAGCCGACGAGTTCCAGTAGTGATACCAGCAGCAGGTCACTGGTCCGAGCAACTCGCTCTGCGGGGCCACCTCACGCACCATGGTGGCATAGGTGAGATACGTTGTGAGGATCTCTTCGTAGGTTGTGCAGGTGGGATGAACGTCGTAGTGGGTCTCCCCCCAGAGCTCAGGTTCGTTGTCCATGGCGAAAAAGCGAACCCTGTAGCCCTGCGTGTTCACCATATGCTCGACCCAGCGCCGGATGAAGGCCACATCCGAGGGCTGGCTGGTACGGCTCGGGTCGGCGACCGGGCCGGGGACCCGGCACGAAGCCATATCGGCGTTGCCGCAGGTGCCATCGGGATTGGGGAAGGAGCAGCTGCGGTTGTTATTGTCTCTGGCCACCCAGCCCAGGGTTGGCAGGGCCATCCGCACCTCAGCACCGTACTCGAGCGAGCGCTCGATATGGCGGTCACTCTCACGGCCACCTGCCCCAGCGGTGTAATCCACATTCATATAGTACCAGTCACGGGCGGCGTTCCAGGCAGTACCATGTTCCCAGTTGTAGCGCGAACTCGGGTTGCCGCCCCAGCTATTGACGGTAGGGCGCAGGCCATCCAGAATATCGCGCCCGGCAATCGAGACGCCATAGATCAGCGGGCTGATCGCATGGCTGTGGCGGGCAGGATCAACGCTCACGCGGACAGTGGTCGCCGAAGGGGTGGTCGGGCGCGGGACGGCGCAGGCTGCGAGCAGGATGGTCAGCACGAGCGCCGGCGCAAGCCCGAGCCAGCTGAGTCGAGCACAGTGCATGGTTTCCTCAGAACCGCCGCGGCTTGCCGGGGCCCGGATGCGGGAAGCGGTGCATCGCAACCAGTCCTGGCCTGCCGGCTCTATCATGCCAGGTGGAATTGGCAATCCCGCATTGTCGCTCATCTCCACAGCGCTCCAGCTCCACACAGGGCTTGGTAGAGCTGGAGCGCTGTGGAGGTGTGGAGTTGAGCCAATGCGATGCCATCAAGCAGAAACGGTATCAGTGTAGGCAGGAGGGCTAACAGTCGCGTGAAGCCTGTTTCGATCGATGTGACAAACGAGTCATACTGGCGGCACCAGGCTTACAGGCACATGAATCAGGGTCTGTTGGATCGGGCCTCGCCGCGCATCGGCACATGATAGCACGGGCTCCACTCAGTATGACAGAAGCGTCACCTCCCCAGATGAACCCGGTCAGATAGTCGTCACACCGCTTCCCTATGCTGGAAGCATGGAGAGCATCGCCGCTATGCGCCACCGGTTCGGCTTTATTCTCGAACAGACGCTCGGGCACAAGACCTACGCTGCCAATCTCCGCGGCGTGCTCGGCGACGAGCCACAGGTGACGACAGTCTGGGGCGCGGTCAACTTTGACAGCTACGGTCCACTGGAACACCTGCCGCTGCTGCGCAACTGGACCATTCGCGCGGGTCGGCAGTGTCGTCGGCAACTGGCTGCTATGCACCGCGCCGGGCCCCTTGATGCACTGTTCTTCCATACCCAGACGGTCGCGGTACTCACGCTCGACTGGCTCCAGCGGGTGCCCAGCATCGTCTCGCTCGACGCCACGCCAGTGCAGATCGACCGGATGGCCGCAGCCTACGGCCATTCGACCGGCGCAGCGCTGGTGGAGCGACTGAAGGCCACCCTGCATCGTGCCTGCTACCGCGCAGCCCGCCATCTGGTAACCTGGAGCCAGTGGACCGCCGAGAGTCTGATGACCGACTACGGGGTGCCTGCCGCGAAGATCAGTGTCATTGCCCCGGGTGTGGCGACCGACTTCTGGCGGCGCGCCGAGACGCCGAGCGAGCGGCCCGGCCCGCTGCGCGTGCTGTTCGTGGGCGGCGACTTCTGGCGCAAGGGTGGCGCGACCCTGTTGGCCGCGGCCCGGGCACTACCGGAGGGCACCGTTGAGCTGCATATCGTGAGCAGGACGGAGCTTAACGAGCAGCCCGGGGTGATGGTGTATCACGGCGTCCAGCCAAACAGTGTCGAACTGCGGGCGCTCTACCATCACTGTGACCTCTTCTGCCTGCCCACCACCGGCGACTGCATGCCGCTGGCGCTCATTGAAGCCGCGGCTGCCGGGCTGCCGGTGATCAGCACGGCGCTCGCCGCCATCCCCGAGGTCGTGCGCGATGGCGAGAGTGGCCTGCTGGTGCCACCTGATGACGCTCGTGCGCTGGCCGCTGCGTTGCACAGCCTGGGCGCGGCGCCGGAGCGCCGTCATGCACTGGGGGCCCGTGCAGCGGCGCTGGCTGCCGAGCAGTTCGATGCCCGGCGCAATGGTCGGCGTCTCCTCGCGCTGCTCAGCCAGGTGGCCGGGCAGCACTGAACCTTGCGCTTCAGAGGGGGGCGTGCTATGATCGCTCCGTTTTGCAGCGCCATCCTAGTGCGATTGCAGGTTGCAGATGTGCGATGGTAGATTGGGCGCGGCGCATCTGGACACGGTCGAGGTCGCGCTGATGCCCGAACAGGTCGCCTGGAACTGCACTAGCAATGCTCGTACCCGGAGGTGTGAACACGTACGTGAACAGACGATCGTCGGAACTGCCCCAGGCTATGCAGCAGCGCGAAGCGGCGTGCACTGATCGTGGCGAGGGCCCGCCCCTGGTGCTCGCCTCGGCCTCGCCACGGCGCCGCGCCCTGCTGGCAGCGCTTGGGGCACGGTTCAGCATCATTGCCACCGACGCAGAGGAGGAGGAGAGCCCGCCGCCACCCGCGGTGAGCGCCGGCCTGCCGGTGCTGGCGATGCCGCCCGCTGACCATCCAGCGCTGCGGGCCTGGCGCAAGGCCCACGCCGCCGCCCTGCACTGTAGCGACGCGGTCGTGCTCGGCGCCGATACGGTGGTCGTGCTCGACGGCGAGGTGTTGAACAAACCCGAGGATGACGATCATGCCCGGGCGATGCTCAGCCGGCTCGCCGGGCGTTACCACACGGTCTACACCGGGTTGTGCGTGCTCGGCGCCAGCCAGACGAAGGGCGAACCACTCCAGCTTGCGGTCGAGGCGGCAGAGGTGGTGTTTCGGCCGCTCTCGGCTGACGAGATCGCGGCCTATGTGGCGACCGGCGAGCCGCTGGATAAGGCTGGCGCGTATGGGCTGCAGGGCGCCGGCGGGGGCTTTGTGCGCGAGGTGCGCGGCAGTTACACGGCGGTGGTCGGGCTGCCGCTGCCGCTGGTCCATCGCATGCTGAGTGCCGCCGGGGTTACCGGTCTGCACGACCCCACTGCCGCCTACCAGCGCTGGTTGCAAAGCCAGGGAAAGGAGCCGCTCCCATGCCCCCCTACCCGTCCATAAGGCTATTGATCGTTGACGATCACCCGCTCTTCCGCCAGGGGGTGCGCTGGGCGCTTGCCTCCGAGGAGGATATCAGCATCGTGGCCGAGGCGGCGAGCGGCGAGGAGGCACTGGAATGGCTGCAGCGCTCCGGGCCCAGCCAGGAGCCGAATGCGATGCTGGTCGATCTGAACCTGCCGGGGATCAATGGACTGGAGCTCACCCGGCAGGTGCGACGCCAGTATCCCGGCATCGGTGTGGTGATGCTGAGTATGCACGAGAGTGACGAGCAGGCCTTTAATGCGCTGCGGGCCGGCGCGGCGGCCTATCGCTCCAAGGATGTGAAGCCGCAGGCCCTGGCAGAGATCCTGCGCCGGGTCGCGCGGGGCGAGTATGTGATCAACGATGTGGTCCTTGAGGAGCCACGGGTGGCCAGCCGGGTGCTGACCCAGTTCCGCAACCTGCCCCAGGCGACGTCGACCGATCCGGAGGCGGTCGACTTTCCGATCTTCACACCGCTGAGCGACCGCGAGATCGAGGTGCTCGAGCGGATCGCTGCCGGCGGCAGCAACAAAGAGATCGCCGACTCGCTGGGCATCAGCACCCAGACGGTGAAGAACCATATCTCCTCGATCCTGCGCAAGCTCTCGCTGAACGACCGCACCCAGGCGGTGCTCTTCGCGCTGCGCCGCGGCTGGATCGAGACCCCGCAGGAGATCCGCAAGGGCAGCGGCCCCTCCGACGATCCGGAGTAGGGCCGACGCAGGAACTGCGCCAATGCGTCGGCCCTACTCCGCGGAGCGCATTACGGCGAGGAAGCGTCGCCCATACTGGAAGAACGAGAGGGTGAAGGGGATCAGCGCCAGGTAGAGGACCGGTTTGCCGCTGCGCGGGCCATCGGCCACGTAGAGCAGGGTGGCTGCGGTGAGCAGCGCCGTGGTAAGCTTGCCGGCACTCTCGGCGGTGGTGATCCTGGCCTGCCGGCGCAGCACCAGCCCGGCTGCGGCCAGAATGCCCAGGTCGCGGAAGAGCAACAGGCCGGTGACCCACCAGGGGAAGCCACGGGTGCGCGCGAGAATGATCGCCGTCCCGTCGATGAGCAACTTGTCGGCGATCGGGTCGAGCAGCTTGCCCAGGCGAGAGACCTCGCCACGGGCGCGGGCGATCGGCCCATCGATGGCGTCGGTGAGCATCGCCAGCCCCAGCAAGACCAGGGCCCGGCGGCGCTGCTCCGGGCGACCGATGCTGGCAAGGGTTGGTACAACCAGCAGCAGCCGGAAGAGTGTAAGCAGATTCGATGGGTAGAGCAACTCCCGTGGCGCGATCGTCGCTGCCAGGTTGCGCAGGGGCATAGGCCACCTCACCTCCGCGGGCCAGCGGCCGGCCAGGCGCGCAGGCTACACCAGCGGTTGCTGCGGGTAGCCCGTGTCCAGCGGGCGACCCAGGCGGGCCATCATCTGCCCCATGAGGTGGCCGAAGACGGCCTGGCTGTAGGGGTAGGTGAAGATGAGCCCGATCAGCACGGCGCTGCCCAGGCCGGCGATGAAACCGCAGAGCAGCGAGAGCAGCCAGAGCACCAGCCACGAGCCGAGGTCGGCGCGGACCATGGCGATCACCTCGCCGACCTGGAAGGCCGCGCCGAGACTGCCGGTCTGCAGGTAGCGCACCATGGCCGCCAGCAGCAGCGGCTGGATGAGGATGCTGAGGACAATGATCAGCGGCACGATGCAGCCCAGGCTGCCCACGATGGTCGCCGCGGCGGCCTCCTCGCTGCGCGCGCCGGTCGCCGCGAGGATGGGAAAGCAGATCAGCGCCATTGAGACCAGGATGAGCGGCAGCGCGTACACCAGGGAGATGACGAAGCCACCGAAGCCGAGGCTGAGCTTCTCGCCGAAGTTGTTCCACTGGGGCAAGGGACGCGGATTGCCCATCGCCACGTTGCGCGCTGCCTCGAGCATATAGCCAAGGAGTGCCAACTGGCCGATGATCGGGATGAGAGCGATCAGACCGCCGATCAGGATACTGCTGAGCCACTGCTCGTCGTCGAAGACGTACGAAAAGGCCTTGCCAAGGTCCATCACGTTGCTCCTTCATCTAGATCCGGCCGCGAGCGGCATGCACCCGATACAATCATCAACGTCGGATCGGGTGCATAGTACCATAGCCTGCGGGCTACACACCGATCCGAACCTGCTGGATGACGCGCTCGGCGGCCACGTAGAGTTGCACAACGACCAGGTGCGCATAGACCAGGGCGGCCAGGGTCAGCCAGGATGCTGCGGCGATGGCAGCGCTCTGGCCGGGGAAGCTGAGCCGGGCGAGCGCGTAGGTGGCGCTGGCAGCGATCAGGGCGGGGAGATAGGCAGGCAACGAGGCCAGCCGGGCGCGCAGGAAGACGCCGCGTTGCGGCTCACCCAGCACCCAGCGCAACGTCTCCGCCGTGATCGCGTCCTCGATGCGCCCCTCGCGAGCAAAGCGCAGCCGCCCGGCGGGGGCCACGCTACAGCAGAACATGGTCAGCGAGGCCGCGCCAGCCAGCAGGGCGATGAACGGCAGGGCGAGGGGCGTGGCCGCCGCCCCGGGCGGTCCGGCGAGGAGCAGAGCGAGGCCGACACAGACGATCAGCAGCAGGCCGATCAGGAGCGGCAGGATGAAGAAGGCGAAGTCGATCAGCAGGGCAAGCAGGCCGGAGAGGAAGCGGAGCGATGGGTCGCCCCAGGGGGGCAGTGGGGTAGGGTACCCGCGGCGGCTGTTGTCGAGGCTTTCGAGGACGAAGCCCGCGGCGAGCGGCAGGCCGATGCCGGTGGCAGCCAGCGCCCCATAGCCGAGGCACTTGCGCCACCAGTGCGTATCGCGATGAACCGTGGCGACCGCGTCGCGCAGGCTGATCGCCGGCGCCGACCGTTGCCGGTTCAAGCCGGCGCTCCGAGCAGGTAGCGGCGCGTGAGGTCGAGGGCAAGCGTGGCGACGAACTCCCAGCCCTCGGGCTGGCGCAGATCGTAGCGCCGGGTCACCTCACGGGAGCCCTCGGGGGTGACCAGGGCGACACACACGGCGGTGAGCCCGCTCGGATCGGGCTCGCTGGCGGGCTGGGCGCCGAGGGCGAGGGGGCAGCCCCAGCGTTCGGCGGCACTGGTTGCGCCAGTGAGGGCCAGGGCGGCGGCGGCGGCCTCATCGACAGGCCCGGCGAGCGGCTGGACGACCAGGCCGCGCAACTGGTCGAGGCCGCCGGAAACACGGGCCAGGGCACGGTAGATCGGCGCGGCGGCGGCGCCCTCGAAGAGCGCGAGGCTTAGCGCGCGCTCCTGGAGCAGCCGGACGACCGTTTCGGCCAGCGGCGCATCGCCGGTGAGGTGGGGGCCCAGGCGCTCGCGGATGGCCGCCTCAGCGCTGGCGATCAGCGCCTCGGCCGCGGCGCGGCTGCTGGCCCGCGCGCCGATGCGCAGTTCATAGCGCGCCTGCTTGGCCGAGATGCCCAGGGTCGGGTTCTCCTGCTGCATCAGGTCGGCGAGCAGTTCGCCGATCACGCTCTCACCCAGACCCGTGGCGTGGAGCGTCTTGACGAGGATCACATCGGTGACGCCCCGTTCGTCGCGGAGGTAGGGCAGCACGGCGTGCTCAAACAGATAGCGCATCTCGTAGGGAACACCGGGGAGCACGATCACCGTGCCCATCGGGTCCTCGACGATGAAGGCAGGGGCAGTGCCGCGGGGGTTGGCGATGGCGCGTGCGCCGGCGGGCACAAAGGCCTGGCGGCGGTTACTCTCGCTCATGGTGCGGCCCATCGCGCTGAAGCGCTCCCGGATCTGATCGAGCAGGTCCTGGCGGAACTCGAGGGGGCGCCCGAAGGCGAGGGCCACGCCCTCGCGGGTCACATCATCGAGGGTCGGGCCGAGGCCCCCGGTGCAGATCACCAGGTCGGCGCGGGCGAGGGCCTCGCGGATGGCCTGGGCGATGCGCTCGGCATTATCGCCGACCACACTCTTGCGGAAGAGATTGACGCCAGCGGCGGCGAGCTCGCGGGCGAGGTAGGCGCTATTGGTGTCGATCGTCGTGCCGAGGAGCAACTCGGAGCCGATGGCGATGATCTCTGCGTCCATACGAAGGCCCTTACGTTATTGCTCGTACAGCATCGCCACAGCGCCAGGGCTGGCGCAATGATCCGGCTGGCGAACCGGGTACGGCCACCGGCCCGCAGACGGGCGCGAGGCCCGCGCACCCGGCGTGGGAAAAACGGAGGTTGCCAGCAGCAGCGTGCAACGTTCCCGGGTCAGCGCAGCCTTCCTGCTCAGAAGAGCGGCTCCTCGGGTGGCTGCGGCGGCTTGAGACCCTCGGCGAGACGCTGGCGGTAGCGCTGCCAGAGCTCGGCTTCACGGCTCTGGGCGACGGTGCGGCCGGTAGCGACGGCGGCGCGGAAGCGCTCGGCGAGCGAGGGGCCGCTGGGCTGGGGGCGGGCGGTGAGGCCGAGGCGAGCCTCCTCGCTGGTCCGCTGGTTGATCAGATAGACGGCCACCGCGCCGGCGGTGACACCGATCAGCATGCCGACGAGGAAGCGGCCCGAGGCTGCCTCACGGCGGCGGGCCGCCTCCTGCTTGAGTGCCTCGATGATCTGCAGGGCGGCCTGACGTTCACGCGCCAGCGCATCGAGCGTACTGGTGCGCTCGGCGCGGATGGCCTCACTGAAACGCAAGGCAGCCTCGGTGAGCGCATCGGTCTCTACCGTCATGGTTCTTCCCCTACGCGCAGCTCGCTGCGCCTACGCCCGGGTCTGCACTTCCTGCACCGCGCGCGCAACGAACTCGGCGAGGGGCATCGGCCCCAGATCCTCGCCAGAGCGCATGCGAACTGCCACGGCGCCAGCCTCCTGCTCTTTGGCGCCGATTATAAGCATGTAGGGAACCTTCTGCAACTGGGCGCGGCGGATCTTGCCCTGCATGCGGTCGCGGCTGTCGTCGATCTCGACCCGCAGGCCGGCGGCCACCAGTTGCTGGCGCACCTGTTCGGCATAGGCCAGTTGCTTGTCGGTGATCGGGATAAGCGTCGCCTGGACGGGCGCCAGCCAGAGCGGGAAGGCGCCAGCGAAGTGCTCGATCAGCACGCCGAAGAAGCGCTCCATGCTGCCCATCAGCGCGCGGTGGACCATATAGGGCCGGTGCGGCTGACCGTCCTCGCCGATATACTCGAGACCGAAGCGCTCGGGTAGATTGAAGTCGAACTGGATGGTGCTCAACTGCCACTCGCGGCCCAGGGCGTCGTGCACCTTCAGGTCGATCTTCGGGCCGTAGAAGGCGCCACCACCCTCGTCACGCTGGTAGGGCAGGGCGTGGGCCTCAACCGCCCGTTCGAGGGCGGCGGTGGCGCGATCCCAGTCCTCGGGGCGGCCGACATACTTCTCGGGGCGGGTCGAGAGGTAGGCGGTAAACTCATTCAGACCGAAGGCGCGCAGCACATAGAGCGAGAACTCGAGCGCGCGGCCGATCTCCTCCTCGACCTGGTCGGGGCGGCAGAAGATATGGGCATCGTCCTGCGTGAATCCACGGACGCGGGTCAGCCCGTGGAGCACCCCGCTCATCTCATAGCGATAGACGGTGCCATACTCGGCATAGCGGCGCGGCAGGTCGCGGTAGGAGCGTAGATGAGTTTTGTAGATCTGGATATGGAAGGGGCAATTCATGGGCTTGGCATAGTATGCCTCACCTTCGATATCCATTGGCGAATACATGTTTTCCTTGTAGAAATCGAGGTGGCCCGAGGTCTCCCAGAGATGGGCGCGGCCGATATGGGGTGAGAAGACCCACTCATAGCCGGCGTTAAGATGGGCCTGGCGGGCGAAATCCTCGGCGATGACGCGGATCATCGCGCCTTTCGGGTGCCAGAGGATCAGGCCGGGGCCAACCTCATCGGAGATACTGAACAGGTCGAGCTCCTTGCCGAGGCGGCGATGGTCGCGTTTCTTCGCCTCTTCGAGGCGCCAGAGGTACTGGTCGAGCTCGGCCTTGTTGTTCCAGGCCGTGCCATAGATGCGCTGGAGCTGGGGGTTCTTCTCATTGCCGCGCCAGTAGGCGCCGGCGATGCTCATAAGCTTGAAGGCCTCGGGGTCGATCTGGCCGGTATGCTCGAGATGGGGGCCGCGGCAGAGATCCTCGAAGGTATCCTGGCGGTAGGTTGAGATCACGGTACCGCCATTGGCGTCGGGATGCAGCTCGCCATACTCATCGGCGCCCTGGGCCAGACCCTCGATCAACTCCAGCTTATAGGGCTGGTCCTTGAAGAGTTGGCGGGCCTCCTCGGCGCTGACCACGCGGTAGATGAAGGGGTAGTTGCCGCTGATGATGCGGCGCATACGGGCCTCGATCTCGCCCAGGTCGTCAGGGGTAAGCGACCGGGGCAGGTCGAAGTCGTAGTAGAAGCCATGCTCGATCGGCGGGCCGATGGCAACCTTGCCCTCGGGGAAGATCTCGAGCACCGCCTGGGCCATGACGTGGGCCAGGGAGTGGCGCAGCCGGTAGTAGGGGTCGTCTTGTGGATTGACGGGCATAAGAAACTCCAAAAAAAGAGCCCCTTGTCCCCGTGGGACGAAGGGTTGCTTCGTGGTTCCACCCAGCTTCGATGTGAGCATGCAGTGGTGCGCTTGCAGGCTGCGATCGCCATGTCACATCCTTGGGGGCGCGATAACGGGCGCCGTCCGTGCCCCCATACTGGCCGCATGGCGTTCAGGGGGCCGCTCCGAGGTGGTTTTCGCCCGGGGCCTACAGAGGCACGCTTTCAGTCTGTGGCGCACCCTCCCTGGCTGCGGTAGCCGGGCTACTCGTCCTCGTCATCGCGTTGCTTGCCGCTTGTAACGTGCTGGCTCGATCATACTACCGGGTCCAGCGATCGTCAAGTCGCCCTGATTGGCCAGCCAGGGCTTCAGGCATGGTTCAAACTCGCTTGACAATCTGGCCTTCACTCCACAGCTCCACAGCTCTACAGGCCGGTTGTGTGGAGCTGTAGAGCTGTGGAGCTGTGGAGCAACTGCAACGTTGAAACGCTCGCTTTTGAACCTTGTCTTAACGTTTGAGCCGGGGGTCAAGGGCGTCGCGCAGGCCGTCGCCGAGCAAGTTGAAGCCAAGCACGGTGAGCATGATCGCCAGGCCGGGGAAGAAGACCAGGTGCGGCGCGGTGAAGACCTGATTGCGCTCGGCGCTGAGCATGGAGCCCCACTCGGGGGTGGGTGGCTGGGCACCGAGGCCGAGGAAGGAGAGCGCAGCCACCTCGATGATCGCCGTGCCGATGCCCAGCGTGGCCTGTACGATCAGCGGTGAGATGGCGTTGGGCAGGATGTGCCCGAAGAGCATGCCCAACGGCCCCAGGCCGATCGTGCGTGCCGCCAGGACGTACTCCTCCTCGCGGGCGGAGAGCACACTGGCGCGGATCACACGGGCGTAGGCGGGGATGGAGACGATCGCGATGCCGAGCATGGCATTCAACAGCCCCGGGCCGAGCACGCTGACGATCGCGATGGCCAGCAACAGGAAGGGAAACGCCAGCACCACATCGAGCACGCGCATGATGATGTTGTCGACCCAGCCGCCCACGAAGCCTGCCACCGCCCCCAGCACCACGCCGATCACCACCGAGATCGTCACGGTCACAAAGCCGATCAGCAGCGAGAGCTGGGCGCCATAGATGACGCGGCTGAACAGGTCGCGGAAGTTGCCGTCCACGCCCATGAGGTGCTGGGGCTGGTCGACGGGGCAGCCGAACAGATGGATGCACGGCGCGGCGCGCTTCTTAATGCCCTCGACCTTGCCGAGCAGCACGTCGGTGGGGCCGTAGGGTGCGATCAGCGGGGCAAAGATCGCGGTGAAGGCCAGCAGGCTGATGATCACCAGGCCGATGATTGCCGAGCGCTGGCGGATAAACTGGCGCCATGCCCGTAGCCACGGCCCCTCGGCCGGGCGCACGGCGCTGATCAGCGTGATCGGCTCAACGGTGGTGGTCGTACTGCTCATGGTTTTATTAATATCTGATTCGCGGATCAAGTAAACCATACGAAAGATCAACCAGCAAATTTACCATCACGTAGCTAAAGGCGATTGTCAAGGTGAAGCCCTGGATGATCGGGTAGTCGCGGGTGGAGATCGCGTCGTAGAGGATGCGGCCCACCCCGGCGAGGTTGAAGATCGTCTCGGTGAGCACGGCGCCGCTGAAGATCGTGCCAAGCTGCAGGCCGATGATCGTTACCACCGGCAGCAGGGCATTGCGCAGGGCGTGGCGGATGGTCACCACGACGTCGGCCAGGCCCTTGGCGCGCGCTGTGCGCACATAGTCGCGCCCCAGCACCTCCAGCATCGAGGAGCGGGTCATGCGCGCGATGATCGCCATAGGAATGGTGCCGAGCGCCATCGCGGGCAGGATCAGGTGGCGCAGCGCGTCCCAGAACACCTCCCACTGGAAGGTGACCAGGCTGTTGAACAGGTACATGTTGGCGAAGAACTGCAGGACCTGCCCGAGGCCTGATTTCAGGTCGACCTCCCAGCCCCAGACGACGTAGAACGGCACGCTGGTGACACCCGCGGTCAGGCGCCCCGAGGGCGGCAACTGGAAGGGGGTGTCTTTGAGCAGCAGGGCGAAGACGTAGGCCAGCATGAGCCCGAGCCAGAAGACCGGCATCGAGACACCGATGTTCGAGCCGACCATGGTCGCCACGTCAACCGCGGAATTGCGACGCAGCGCGGCGATGATGCCCAGCGGCACCCCTACGGCGCAGGCCAGCAGCAGGGCGAAGAAGCCCAGCTCCAGGGTGACCGGCAGGCGCTCGGCGACCAGCTGGGTGACGGGGCGATTGAAGCGGATGGAGGTCCCCAGGTCGCCCTGCAGTACATCGAGCATGTAGATGCCGAACTGCACGGGGATCGGCTTATCGAGGCCCTTGTCGGCATTGAACTTGGCGCAGATCGCCTCGGTGGCCTTCTCGCCAAGCTGCGCCGTGCAGGGATCACCCGGGATCATGCGCACCAGAAAGAAGGTTACGACCATGACCCCGAAGAGCACTGGCACGGCCACGATCAGACGGCGAATGGTGTAGCGGAGCATGGTCCTCGTTCGAGGTGAGCGCGTTTCTCACTGTGTGTGACGCAAAGGCGCGAAGGGTTGGCAGGGTTGATTGCCATGCTTTGCGTCTTTGCGCCATGGGTGGCGTTCGGCCCCTTCCCCCCGACCCTCCCTCTCAGGGGTAGAGTTTCTGGCGGATGGCGTCCTGATGCGCTGCTTGCCCTCACCCCCCTCCCCCCTCCCCTGGCAGGGGAGGGGGG
>JACAEO010000327.1 GCA_013388805.1 Chloroflexota bacterium | reverse complement strand
GCGTAGCTGCCCGATCCACCCAGGAAACAGGGGGTTGGGGCTTGCGTAACTGTTCACACCCGGGGTCATACACGCGCCTGGGAGCGAGGGCGTCCCGCCCTCGTCGCGTCTCCGCGGGCCAGCTGCCCGCGCTCCCGGGAGAAATGTGAACACGTACGAGCTGCATTCCCCTTGTGTCGGTGGCTATCCTGCGATAGAATATCAGATATTGAAGTTCTGGCGTGGCCCGGCGCCGGGGTGGATGCAGCGCCGGGTACAGCTCAGCCGCGGGTTTCGGTCACGTGTCGCTCCGCCAGTCGTCCGTTCTCCCCCTTCGGGGGACTGGCCTGGAGCGCCAGCTACGTGGCCCGACCCGGATACCCCCTCCTGTATCCCCCCCTGGAGGGGGTATCTTTACGCTCAGGGCTACCGTCCCGCTATGATTGAGCTCGACCACGTGAGCTACAGGTATCCCGACCGCGCGCGCCCGATCCTGCGCGAGCTCTCATTGCAGATCGACGCGGGCGAGTTTCTGCTGGTCTGCGGGCCGAGCGGCGCCGGCAAGAGCAGCATGCTGCGCCTGCTGAATGGTCTCGTGCCCCATTTCTACGGTGGGCGCTTCGGCGGGCGGGTGCGCGTCTGGGGCCGTGACACCCTGGAGCACCAGCCGCGCGAACTGGCCGACCTGGTCGGCTTTGTCTTTCAGGATCCGGAGAGCCAGTTCGTCGTCGATGTGGTGGAGGACGAGCTTGTCTTCGCTATGGAGAACCTGGGTCTGCCGCAGACGATCATGCGTCGGCGCGTCGAGGAGATGCTCGACCAGCTGGCCATCGCCCATCTGCGGCGGCGCCGCGTCTCATCGCTGAGTGGTGGCGAGCGCCAGCGAGTGGCGATCGCGGCCGCCCTGGCGGCCCAGCCGCGCGCGCTGGTCCTCGACGAGCCCACCAGTCAACTCGACCCCCATGGCGCCGAAGAGGTGCTGACCGCGCTGCAGAAGCTCAACGCCGACCTGGGGATCACGATCGTGCTCTGTGAACATCGCCTGGAACGGGTGGTCCAGTACGTCGACCGGGTGCTGTTCCTGGGGGAGCCGGCTGCGGGCGACGCGCCGCGGCTGGTGGTCGGGCCGCCACGGGAGGTGCTGGGAGCCATCCCGCTGGCGCCACCGCTCCAGGCGCTCGGGCGAACCCTGGGCTGGACGCCGTTGCCGCTGACGATCAAGGAGGGCCGGGCCTGGACCCGCCAGTGCTGGGTGGCGCCCGCGCGGCCACTGCCGCCGCGGCGCGCCCCGGCCAGCCCCCGCGGGCTTGTGGCCCGTCTCCGCGCGGTGACGGTGCGCTATGGCGAGGACGAGGCCCTCTACCGGGTCAGCCTCGACCTGCGCGCCGGTGAACTGCTGGCCCTGATGGGCCGCAATGGCAGTGGTAAGAGCACCCTGCTCAAGACCCTGATCGGCCTGGTGCGCCCCGCTGAGGGGCGCGTTGAGGTGGCGGGCCGTGACATTTCCCGCACGGCGGTGGAGGATCTGGCCCGTGAGGTGGGCTACGTGCCGCAGGATCCGCGCTCGATCCTCTACCACGACACCCTGCACGAAGAACTGGCCTTCACACTGCGCGGCGCCGGCCGTGGGGGCACGCAGGCCGAGTCGGCGATCGCTGCGACCCTGGCGGAGCTTGGCATCACCCACCTCGGCGCGGCCTACCCGCGCGCGCTCAGCGGCGGCGAGGCACAGCGCGCCGCTATGGCCGCCATCCTGGTGAGCGATCCGCCCATCCTGCTACTCGACGAGCCGACCCGTGGCCTCGACTACCTGGCCAAGGCCAATCTCGCCCGGCTGCTGCGCGAGCTCTGCGCCCGCGGGCGCGCGGTGGTCATGGCTACCCACGATGTGGAACTGGTGGCCGCCTGCGCCGACCGGGTGGCGCTACTCGGCGATGGCGAACTGGTGGTCGAGGGGCCGGCCGCCGAGGTGCTCGGCGAGAGCCTGGTGCTCTCCTCACAGATCAGCAAACTTTTCCCCGGCAGCGGCTGGCTCTCGCTGGAGGATGCGCTGGCCGGGCTGACGGCGCCGGGGGCGGCCACGACCGGCACAGCGTAATACCAGGTGGAATTGGCAATCCCGCATTGTCCCGCTCAGTTCCACAGCTCTACAGCTCTACAGCTCTACACAGGGCTTTGTAGAGCTGTGGAGGTGTGGAGGTGTGGAGATGAGCCAATGTGATGCGATCAAGCAGAATCGGTACAAGAGCAGCCCCTCGTGATAGACGCTGTGTGGTGGAGGCTGGCCCATGTGCGCAGGGCCTGCAACCCTGCAGGTACATGTTCCCACGTCTCCTGGGAGCGAGGGCAGCGTGCCCGCGAACACTGATGAGAGCGGGACGCCAGCGATCCAGGTTTGCGGGGTTACCCCAACGCTGAAGCTGGCCTCAATACAGCTGCTGTAGCTCCGGGCTGCGGCGCAGCCGGCTCAGGATGCCCCGCTTGATGGTGTAGACCTCCTCGATACTGCTGAACAGGGCGGGCCAGCGGGCGTAGATTGCGCCAGGCTTCATGCCCAGCAGGTACGAGCAGCGCACCACCAGCCGCTCGGCCTCGCTGGTCAGCAACGCATCAACCAGGCGCCAGAACTCCTCGCGGCTCACCTGCTCGGTAGCCTCCTCGTCGGCGTAGCCGAGGCGCTGGTCATTCCAGTTGACACGCTCCTCAGGCAGCAGTTCGGCGTAGGATTGGGCGCGGACCGCGTCGATCACCACGCAGGTGGCGCAGCGGCGCAGGTAGTGGAGCAGCGAGGCCAGGGAGGGGAAACGGCCGAAGCGATCGGGTGGGATGGCCCGCCAGAACCGGGTGAAGGCCTCACCGACGAAGGCGTCGCTGCTCTCGCCGCTCAGGGTAAAGGCGCCCGTGCGGCGCACCCAGTGCTCCACCAGGGGCGTATACTGCGCGAAGATCTGGCTCCAGGCCGCCTCGTCACGCTCGACGAGGGCGCGGCGGAACAGTTCGTAGGCGAAGCGCTGGTCGTAGTCCTCGCGCTGATAGAAGCGTCGGCTCTCGATCCGTGCCTGACGGGACAGGCTGCTGAGATCCATCAGCCGGAGGTCGCCTGCTACCGTGGTGGCAGCGCCCGGATGGGCATCGGGGGCGAGGGCGATCATCTGCTGGGTCATCGCTGGCCTCCTCCGCAGCTTGCGTCGACTGGTCGTTGTCCTACGGCCAGTCTAGCCCGTGAAGGCCGCACTATTGAGGCCGGTCACCTCCCGCCCGGCTGACGAAAAACGGAGGCGCGAGCCACAAGGCCCGCGCCTATCCACGTGAGCGGTCTGCTGGATCAAACGCTAGCGTGGCGGTGTTTTCGTCGCCGGCGCTGGCGCCAGTTGCTCATCTTTCGGCAGGGCCGTCGGGTCCACCACGCGGACCGAGGGGGATGGCCCGCCGCCCAGCATGCGCTGGGTGATGCGTGTCGTATCGCGAATAAACAGTCCGAGGTCCTCGACTGGCCAGAGGAAGCGTAGTGGCCCGAGGCGGTTGAGGGTGCGCAGCAGGTTGAAGGGGAAGGTGCCGATGTGCTCCCAGTTGACCATGGCCACATTGGCCAGGAACGGGCGCAGGTTCTCGGTCGCGCTGGTCCCCGGCGGCGGGTTGAAGATGGCGCCGAGCTGCCGGCGCAGTTCCTCAGCGCGGGTCAGCGCCCGGACATAGCCGGTGCCGCGCAGGGCTGCCTGGCAGCCGAGGCGGTAGCCATCGGCGAGGCGCGCTGCCGGCAGCCAGGTATACTCGGCATCGGTGGGGGGATTGAGCTGGTCGGCTCCGCTGAGAATGCGGCACTCGCACATGGTGCAAAGCCCGTTGCCGTCGCAGTAGAAGCCGATGTGGGCCGCGTTACGCCTGGCGATGGTGAGCAGGCGCTCACCGAGTTGCGCCTCCATCACCTCGTCGTTGATCTCAACCTGTACCATAACCGCCTCCTCAGCGTGCTCGACTCATCACCCGGGTCGGGATGGTCTGCGTGTGTCGATTGTAGCACAGCGTTTCAGCCATCACAATCGTGCGTGCACTGCAACGTCTGCCTCCCGGGGTGAGGCGACGTCAGAAGGCCACCACGGGGCCGTGCACCGCGGTGGCGACACGGTCGCCGGGGGCGAAGTCGTGCCAGGCGGGGACGCGGGCGCGGGCGCGGGCGCCGCCGGCCAGCCGCAGTTCGACCAGCTGGTCGGCGCCGTAGTAGCTACGTTCGGTGACCTGGTGGGGCGCGCGGGGATCGGGGGTCAGCGCGATCAACTCGGGGCGGACAAGCACCTCGACGGCGCCGCGGGCCGGGCGGGCGAGCGTCAGCCGGCCAAGGGCGCAGCTGGCGATGAAGCCATCGGCCTCGGCGGGGAGGAAGTTGGCCGCGCCGACGAAGGCGCCCACGTCGCGAGAGAGCGGGCGCTCGTAGAGCTCGCGCGGGCGGGCCACCTGGGCGATGCGGCCCTTGAGCATCACCGCCACCACGTCGGCCAGGCTCAGCGCCTCCTCCTGGTCGTGCGTAACGAAGATCGCGGTCACCTGCTCGTGGCGCAGGATGCGGCGCACGTCGGCCCGCACGGCCTGGCGCAGACCCGCATCGAGGTTGGAGAAGGGTTCATCGAGCAGCAGCAGCGCCGGGCGCGGTGCCAGCGCGCGGGCCAGCGCGACCCGTTGCTGCTGGCCGCCCGAGAGCGCGTGGGGCATCCGCCGTCCGAGGCCCTCCAGGCCCACCAGGGCCAGCAGTTCGGCGACGCGGGCGGCCCGGCCCGTAGCGCGCCCGAGGCCGTAGGCCACATTCTGTTCGACGCTCAGGTGCGGAAAGAGCGCATAGTCCTGGAAGACCATGCCGATGCTGCGCTCCTCAGGGGGCAGGCCCACCCCACAGGGCGAGACCACCGCGCGCCCGCCGATGCTAATCAGCCCGGCATCCGGCTGCTCGAAGCCGGCGACCAGGCGCAGCAGCGTCGTCTTGCCGCAGCCGCTGGGGCCAAGCAACGCCAGGAACTGGCCCGCCGCCACAGTCAGATCGACGCTGTCGACGGCGGTGAGCGGGCCGTAGCGCCGGGTGAGGCCCTGGATGTCGAGGGCGGCGCTACTCATCTGTGGCTGGATGCGACGTGCCTTCATACTGGCCATTATACCGCAGCGGCTCCTCGGCGGCGTGATCCTGGGCGACCATGAGCGCCATTGCCAGCGCAGAGAGCAGCATCAGCAGCAGCGCCGGGGCGGCGGCACGGGTAAAGAGCGCCTCGCTGGTGGCGCTCCAGACCATCGTTGCCAGCGTCGGGAAGCCGCTGGGCCCGAGCAGCAGGGTGGTGGGCAGCTCTTTGATCGTCGTCAGGAAGACCAGGGCTGCGCCAGCGAGCAGGCCGGGCGCAACCAGCGGGGTGGTAACGCTGGTGAGCACGCTGAGCGGCCGTCGACCGAGCGCACGCGCGGCCTCCTCGACCCGGGGGTTCATCAGCTGGAGCGAGGTGCGCACACTGCCAACCGCCTGCGGCAGGAAGCGCACCGTGTAACCAATGAGCAGCATCGGCAGCGTCTGGTAGAGCAGCGGCACAACATTGGCACCGAAGAAGACCAGGGCCAGGGCTACCACGATGCCGGGCAGGGCATAGCCGAGGTAGGCGCCGCGCTCCAGCAGCTGGCTGAGCCGACCGGGATGGCGCACGGCCAGGATGGCGATCGGCAGGGCACAAACGACTGCGAGGGCAGCGGCCAGCGCGCCCGCGAGCAGCGAGTTGGCGCTCGCCTGCCAGAGGGAGACCAGCGCCTGGCCGTTGCTGAGGCCGCGGATGAGCCAGTAGCTCAGGGCGAACAGCGGCAGGCCAACACCGAGCAGGACCAGGCTGGCACAGAAGAGCACCGCGGGCCAGCGCCAGGGGCCCAGGGCCACCGGGCGTCGCGGGCGAGCCACGGCGCAGGTCGTGCGGCTCATGCTCGGGCGGCCGCGGATCAGGTGTTCGAGCCAGAGCAAGCCGAGGGTCAGCAGAACCAGCATCAGGGCAAGCACCGCGGCCCCGCTGCGGTCGAAGGAGCCACGGTACTGCATATAGATGGCCCGGGTGAACGAGTCGAACTGCAGCAGCGAGACGACGCCAAAATCGCTCAGCGCATAGAGGGCGACGAGCAGGGCGCCGACAGCGATCGCCGGGCGGAGCTGGGGCAGCAGCACGCGCAGGAAGACCGCGCGCGGGCCGTCGCCCATACTGCGGGCAGCCTCCTCGACGGCCGGATCGCAGCGGCGGAGCGCCGCGCGCACGGTGAGCAGCACGTAGGGGTAGCTACAGAGCGTCAGGGTGAGCAGCGCGCCGCCAAAGCCGTAGATCGACGGCAGGCGCTCGACCCCGAGCGGTGCGAGGGCCTGCTGGAGCATCCCGCGCGGGCCAAGCACCGCGACCATAGCGAAGCCGAAGATGTAGGAGGGCACCGCCAGCGGGAGCAGCGTCGCGACGGCCCAGAAGCGCCGGAGTGGCAGATCGCTGGCCACGGTGAGCCAGGCCACCGGCAGAGCCAGCAGCGTGCTCAGGGCCGCCGTGCCGAGGGCCAGGGCAGCGCTCCCGGTGAACACGCGCAGGGTGCGCGGGCGAAGCAGGGCGCCCCAGGCCTCGGGGCCGGCACTGGCCGCGCGGAGCGCCAGGTAGCCGATTGGCAGCACGACCAGGGCCACCACCAGGGTGCTGAGGGCGAGCAGCAGCCAGGGGCGCGCCGTACGCCGCCGCGTCGCGGGCGGGTTGAGTGTCAGTCTGTGGTCGACCGTCGCCATAATCTGCCGGGCCGCCCCTACAGCACGCCAACGTCCTGGAGCAGTTGGAGCGTGCCCTGCAGGTCGCTGAGCTGGTTCAGGTCGAGAGCGGGGGTTTCGATCGCCGCCAGCGGCTTGAGCCGCGGGTCAGCCTGCACTCCGGCCGCAAGCGGGTACTCGAAGGTCTGTTCGGCGAAATAGCGCTGCCCATCGGCAGAGAGCAGGTAGTCGACGAGTTGCTGGGCCGCGGCCGCGTTGGTGGCCGTCGTGAGCAGGCCCACGCCGGCGATGTTGATCAGTGCGCCAACATCGCCATCCTGGGGGTAGTAGTTGGCTGCCGTCAGCGTATCGCCGGTCTCGCGCTGCAGCTGGTAGAGGTAGTAGTGGTTGACGAAGCCGACGTCGATCTCGCCTGCGGCAACCGCCTGGACAATAGCGGCATTCTTCTCATAGGTCTTCGTCTCGTTGGCCAGCATGCCCTCGAGCCAGCGCCGGGCGGCCGCTTCGCCCAGCTGGACGCGCATCCCCGTCACGAAGGCCTGGAAGGAGCCATTGGTGGGCGCCCAGCCCATACGCCCCTTCCACTCGGGGGCGACGAAGCCGGTGATCGAGGCCGGCAGGTCTTGCTCCTGCAGGCGTGTCGTATTGTAGACGACGACGCGCGCCCGGCCACTGATACCGACCCAGTCGCCGTTAGCGGAGCGGAAGCGGGGCTCGACCGCCTCGCGGCTGGCCTGGGGCAGCGGGGCCAGCAGCCCGGCGGCACTGAGCGCGCCGAGCGCGCCGGCATCCTGGGCGAAGAAGAGATCGGCCGGGCTGTTGCGGCCCTCCTCGAGGATAGTGGCGGCCAGTTCAGCCGTGTCGCCGTAGCGGGCCTCGACGGCAATGCCGGTAGCCTGGCTGAACTGCGCGAACAGCGGGGCGACCAGGCTCTCGCTGCGTCCCGAGTAGACGACGAGTTTCTGGCTGCCGGCCGGCGCCGCGCCAGGCTGAGCACCACAGGCGGCCAGGATCAGCGCCAGCAGCGGGATGAGCAGGGTAACTCGAAGCATCCGCATACGCGGGGGTCCTTTCCAGCCGCTTCCGTGTGACAAAGCGAACAAACTTGCCCAGGTGCGAGTCAGTATAGGCGAAGCCCCGGACGGGGTCAAGCCGAATTTCACAACCTTTTGCTTGGAAAAGTTGGAAAACCACAACTCGTGGGGCGGCGGTCCACCACGGGGCGGCGGGGCGCCCACGCGGATGGGCACGTGCGTCTCGCAGAGGACACGCCGCAGCTCGCCGAGCGTGTACGGCGTGAACGCGCGCCAGGCGACCGGCCCGTGGAAGCTCACCAGGCCGACCTGCGTGTGGATGGCCATGTGGAGCGCGGTGATGTCGCTGAAGCCGATCAGCGGCTTCGGCT
>JACAEO010000271.1 GCA_013388805.1 Chloroflexota bacterium | reverse complement strand
GGGCCAGGTCGGCGCCCGAGCTGCGCACGAAGGCGAAGAGCGGGGCGCCCACGTCCATCCCGATCTGGTACTTCTCGCGCTTGAGGCCGTAGGTGCCGGCGATGCCGCAGCACGCGGCGCGGCTGTCGGTGAGCGTGAGCCCGGGGACCAGGCTGAGCACGTCCAGCGCCGGTCGGCCCAGGCGATGGGCGCGGTACTGGCACGGCTGGTGGTAGGGCAGCGCCCGCTCGATCGGGTGAAGGTCGCTCGCCAGCTCGCCGCGCTCGGCCAGGTTGCGCAGGAACTCGAAGATGTCATAGGTCCCCTCGGCCAACGCCCGCGCATCGGTGTCGTGCATGCCAAGGATCTCCGGCGCCTCCTCTTTGAGCGTGAGCGTGCAACTGGTGCTCGTCCCGACCACCGGGATGCCCTGGCGCACGTAGGGCAGCAGCTTGCGCACATTGGCCGCGTGGGCGCGGCGGGCGGCTGCGAAGTCGCCATTGGAGATCAGCGGCAGGCCGCAGCAGTTCTGCGGCGCCAGGATGACCGCAAAGCCGTTATGCTCGAGCACCGCTACGGCAGCCTTGCCAACCTGCGGCTCGTAGTAGTTGGTCGCGCAGCCGTGGAAGTAGACCACCTGCCGGCGCGCCGCGCCCTGGCGGCCCCGTGCCCGGCGCCGGAACCAGGCCCGAAAGGTGTAGCTGCTGGCCGCGGGCAGGGGTGCATCCTGGTGAATGCCGAGCACCCGGTCGACCAGCCAGCGGGCGGGCCGCAGCCGCAGCCCGAGGTTGACCAGCGGCGCGTGGGGGCCACAGCTCAGGCGGCCCACCAGTTCGGAGCGGGCGATCAGCCAGTTGCGAAAGGGCAGCCCCCGCTCGGCCACGATGCGCGCCCGCGCCCGCGCGTTCAACTCCGCAATGCGCACGCCCGTTGGGCAGACCTGGTTGCATACCCGGCAGCCCGAGCAGTAGTCCACCGAGGCGTCGGGCACCGGCTGGCGCTCGTGGCGGAACCGCTGCGCCTGGGGGCCGACATACTTCGGCCCGGGGAAGCGGTCGGTGACCGCGGCCACCGGGCAGGCCGCGGTACAGATGTTGCACTTGATGCAGTGGTCGAGCGATTGTTCGAGGGAGAGCTCGATCTGATCCATTGGTCCCCTCATGGTCACTGGGCGCCAGCGGCGTAGCCGGTTGCAATCGCGACGCCCTCCAGGCAGCCCTCGCGGATGGGGTCGTAGCCGGCGATCGCGCCCCCGGCGACCGCGACATTGGCATAGACCACGCGCCCGGCGGCGTCGAGCGGGCGCAACTGGCCATCCACCGCGATCCCGGCGCGAAAGACCGCGTGCCCCGGCTCGGCGAGGAAGCGGCGGGCGAACCAGTCGGCGTGCCCGGCAGGGCCGCGCACCGGCAGGCCAAGCGCGGTCTCGTGCAGTTCGCCGGTCGGCATGGCGCGCAGCCCGCCGCCGGCGATGCCGCCGGTGGCCAGCACCCAGCGCGGCGCGTGGTGGCGCTGCTCGCGTGCCGCCGCCTCGGAGTAAACCGCCGCCAGGGTTGTGTCGGCGCCCTCGGCGCGCAGCACCAGCGAGCCGATCTGCAACTGGCCGCCAAGGCGCAGCAGCGCGTCCTCCAGCGCGTGGTAGAGCCGTATGCCCGGTAGCGAGGGCGGCAGCGTGGGGATCTCGAAGATCAGGGCGCCGGCGTGAGCCTGCAACTCGCGCACCACTGTGACGGCATCACGCAGGCCGAGCACGGCCGGCAGCCCCACCCGGGCGTAGCCGCCCCGGCGCACCTCGACGGCAAGCTGGCGGCCCAGCGCGGCGCGGAAGGGCGTCTGCTCGAACAGCCGCGCTAGCGCCAGAGCGTCGACCGCGTGGCGCCATTCGCCGGGCGGGAGCTGCAGGGTGATCCCATCGGCGGGGAAGCCCTGGGCGCGCAGGTTGGCTGCGACCAGGGGTGGGAAGAAGTCGCGCAGCTCGTGAAAGCCTGCGATCAGCGTCGGGCGCCCATCGGCCAGTTGCCGCGCCTCGCCGGCAGCCATGGTCACGGGCACGAGCGCTGTCGGTCGCAGCGCCCCCAGAGCGGTGGGGATGTGCAGCGTGTGGCGGGCGCTGCCCACCAGCGGGTAGCCCGCGGCCGCGCAGGCGGCCTGCAGCCGCGCCAGGCCAGCGGCCAGCGCCGCCTCGCCAGCGCGTGCATACGGGTGCTCGGGCCGTTCGGCCACCAGGCGCCGCACGGCGGCCAGCGGGTCGGCGGCGTCAGCGAGCAAATCGATGCAGCCAGCGGCCCAGTGGGTGGCGCCGTGGCCCCTGGCCAGCAGCAACACCCGCTCGCCCTGCTCGGCCCGCCCGATCGCGGCCATCAAGCCCGCCAGGCCCGCGCCGATGACGATCGTCCCATAGTTCATTCGGTCGCCACCGCGGGATGCTCGGTCACCAGTCCGCCGCCCTGCACAGCGATCCGATCCAGGCCCCGGGCGCCCAGCACGCCGACGTAGATCAACTCGTCGAGGCGGGCCTGCCGCAACTGGTCACCCCAGAGCACCGGGAGCAGGCCCTTCCAGCGCTCCTGCAAGAAATGGAGCAGCGCGTCATTGGCGTGCTCGTGGCTCAGACCAGTCGCCTGGCGCTGCTCGTAGAGCAGCGCGGCGGTGCGGTAGATGCACCAGCCGCCCTGACAGGGGCCCATGCCCATGCGCACGGCCCGGCGGATGTCGTCGAGGTTCTTCGCCCCATCGGCGATCGCGGCCAGCACGCGATCGCGGGTCACCAGCTCGCACTCGCAGATCAACTCACCGGCAGCCTGCTCCGCCTCCACCGCGGCCAGGCTCTTGCCGAGCCAGTAGAACCCGCGCGCGGCCCCGTGGTCGCGATGCTCAAAGCGCGGCACCGGCAGGACCTCGTCGGCAGTGCGGCAGGGCCGGCTCTTGCCGAGCCGGCGCGCCACCAGGTTCACGGTCTCCTCAGCCATCAGGCGGTAGGTGGTCCACTTGCCGCCAACGATCGAGACCAGGCCGGCGACGCCATCGCGCGCCTCGTGGTCGAGCAACTTGTAGGTCCGCGGCAGGTCGCGGTCGCTGGCGGCGTCGCTATCTTTGTAGAGCGGGCGCACCCCTGCCCAGGCGCGCAGGGCGCGGTACTCCTTAAAGCGCGGCACCAGCTTCGCGCCCTCGTCGAGCATGAGCTGCACCTCGTCGGGCTCGATCGCGAACACGTCGGGATCGGGCACGGGCACATCGGTGGTGCCGATCACCGCCACGGTGTGGATCGGCACCAGAATGTCGCCATCGGCGGGCAGCTTGCAGCGATTGATCACCGTATTGACCATACGATGGTTCATGGCCAGCATTGTGCCTTTGCCGGGCACCACCGTGACGCGCACACCGGCCGTGGCAGCGATCTTGCCGGCCCAGGCGCCGCTGGCATTGAGCACACAGGCACAGGTGACGCGGATGCGCTCACGACTGCGCAGATCTTCCAGCACCGCGCCCACCACCTGGTCACCGACCCGGACGAGCTCAACCACCAGGTGATAGGTACGGATGTCGGCGCCATAGTTGCGCGCGGCCAGGGCCACGGAATGGGCAGCCAGGAACGAGTCGGCGGAGCCGTCGGGCACCTCGAAGACCCGCGCGATGCCCGGGTGCAGAGCCGGCTCGCGGCGCAGCATCTCGGCCAGGCTGATCTCCTGCACGGGCACGCCGGTCTTGTGGCAGTTGGCGACGAACACATCGCCATAGGCCGGGTCGTCCCAGGGGGTAACCACAAAGAAGCCCGAGGTATCTTCGAGGCAGTGGGGCATGATCCGCCGCAGCACCGCGTTCTCGCGGGCACACTCACTGGCCGACTGCGGATCTCTGGTGACATAGCGGCCACCGGAGTGGAGCAAGCCGTGGTAGCGCCCGGTCGTACCATGCGTCAGGTCACCCTTCTCGACCAGGATGGTGCGCACACCACGCATCGCCAGATCCAGGGCGCAGCCCAGGCCGGTCGCCCCACCGCCGATCACGAGCACCTCGGTCTCGAGCGTCTGCATTGTTACTCCACCCAGTCCAGGGTACGGGTCACGGCCTTCTGCCAGCCCCGGTAGAGCTTCGCGCGGGTGGCCTCGTCCATCTGCGGGTGCCAGGTGTAGTCGAGGCCCCAGTTGGCCCGCAGGTCGTCGATATTTTGCCAGAAGCCCACCGCGAGCCCCGCGGCATAGGCCGCGCCGAGCGCGGTGGTCTCGGCCACCTTCGGGCGCAGCACCGGCACGCCGAGGATATCGGCCTGGAACTGCATGAGCATATGATTGTGCACCATGCCGCCGTCCACCTTCAGCGCGCTCAGCTTCATGCCTGCGTCCTGCTCCATCGCCGCCACCACATCGCGCGTCTGGTAGGCGGCGGCCTCCAGAGCGGCCCGCGCCAGGTGGCCCTTGTGCACGTAGCGCGTCAGGCCAACGATGACGCCCCGCGCATCGGAGCGCCAGTATGGCGCAAAGAGGCCCGAGAAGGCCGGCACGATATAGATCCCGCCATTATCTTCGACCAGGCTGGCCAGCGCCTCGACCTCGGCTGAACTGGTGATCATGCCGAGATTGTCGCGGAGCCACTGCACCAGCGCGCCGGTGATGGCGATCGAGCCCTCCAGGGCGTACACGGCCGGCGCGTCCCCGAACTGGTAGCACACCGTGGTGAGCAGGCCGTGCCGGGAGGGGACGATCGTGGGCCCGGTGTTGAGCAGGACGAACGAGCCAGTGCCGTAGGTGTTCTTCGCCTCACCTTGATTGTAGCAGGTCTGGCCGACCATGGCGGCCTGCTGGTCGCCAAGTATGCCAGCGATCGGGACGCCGGCCAGGGCGCCGGTGGCCTGGCCATAGACGGCGCTACTGGGCATAATCGTTGGCAGCATCTGGCGGGGAATGTCGAGGACGGCGAGGATCTCCGTGTCCCAGTCGAGGGTTTGCAGGTTCATCAGCATGGTGCGGGAGGCGTTAGTCACATCGGTCACATGCACGCCACCCCTGGGGCCGCCGCTGAGCCACCAGGTGATGAAGCTATCCATGGTGCCGAAGATCAGATCGCCAGCCTCGGCTGCGGCCCGCGCGCCAGCGACATTGTCGAGGATCCAGCGGAGCTTCGGGCCAGAGAAGTAGGTGGCCAGCGGCAGGCCCACCCGGGCGCGGAAGCGATCCTGGCCACCGTCACGGGCGAGCAGGTTGACCAGCTGATCGGTGCGCGTATCCTGCCAGACGATCGCGTTATAGACCGGCCGTCCACTGGTCCGATCCCAGACGAGGGTTGTCTCGCGCTGGTTGGTGATCCCGACAGCAGCGATCGCGCCGGGGTCGATCTGGCCCTGGCGCAGCGCGGCGTGGATCACGCCCCGGGTGCGTTCCCAGATCTCGTCGGGGTCGTGCTCAACCCAGCCGGGTCGCGGGTAGATCTGCCGATGCTCGCGCTGGTCGGCACAGATCACGTTGCCCCCGTGGTCGAAGATCATGCAGCGGGTGCTGGTGGTTCCCTGGTCGATCGCGGCGACATAGCTGGCCATGCGGAACCTCCTGGTAAGGCAAGGTTCAGGATCGGGCGTTCGAGCTTAATCGTTGCTCCACACCTCCACACCTCCACAGAGCCGGTCTGGAGCGCTGTGGAGCTGAAGGCCTGATTGCCAGACAGGTTGTCCAGCGTGACCGTCGCGCTACATCCCCTCCAGCACGTCGAGCATGGCCCGGGCCATGAGGTATGCCGAGGTGGCGCCGGGGTCCTGGTGGCCGATCGAGCGTTCGCCGAGGTAGGAGGCACGCCCTTTGGTGGCGAGCATCGGGATGGTGGCGCGCATCCCCGCTTCGCAGGCCTGCACCGCCTGGCGCATCGCCGGCACGAGGTCATCGCCCGCCGCCAGCGCGGCCTGGAAGGCGTCCACCAGGGGGGCGATCGCATCGATCATAGTCTTCTCGCCCCGGGTGGCCTTCCCGCGGGTCTGGATGCCCTCAAGCGCCGCCGTGAGCGCCGCCGCCACCTCGGCAGGCCCGAGCGTCCGGCAGCCGGCGGTGACCATGCCGGCGCGCAGGAAGGCCGTGCCATAGAGCGGCCCGCTCGCGCCGCCGACCGTCGAAACGAGCGTCGTGCCAACCGTCTTGAGGATCGTGCCGATGTCCGTCTCGGCGAGGCCGGGCAAGCGCGTGAGCACCACACTGAAGCCACGATCGAGGTTCACGCCGTGGTCGGCATCTCCGATCGCAGCGTCGAGCTCGGTGAGATAATCACGCTGGTCCTTGACCCGCGCAGCAACCGTCTCACTGAACCTGATCACATGGGCGGCCTGAATGTGCATGGAGCTCCCTTCCTACATGCCCCAGCGCAGCGCAGGCGTCAGCACCGGGGCGTCCCAAAGGCGGGTAAGCTCGTCATCGAGCTTGAGCAGGGTAAACGAGCAGCCGGCCATTTCCAGTGACGTGATGTAGCTACCCACCAGGCTACGACTGATCGTAATGCCCTGGCCCGCAAGGATGCCGGTGAGCTCCTTGAACATCAGGTAGAGCTCGATCAGGGGGGTGCCGCCCATGCCGTTGACGAAGGCAAGCACGTGATCGCCGCGGCGCAACGGCAGGTCGTCGATGATCGGGCGGGCGAGCAACTCGGCGACCGCGGCAGCGGGCGCGAGCGGCAAGCGGGTGCGGCCGGGCTCGCCGTGGATCCCGATGCCGATCTCCATCTCATCGGCAGGCAGATCGAAGGTCGGCCGGCCGACATGGGGCACAGTACAGCTGGTCAGCGCCATCCCCATCGAGCGGCCCTGCGCGTTCACCTGGTCAGCGATGCGCTGGCAGGTCGCCAGGTCGGCCCCGGCCTCGGCAGCCGCACCGACGATCTTCTCCAGCAGCACCGTCACCCCCACGCCACGCCGCCCGGCGGTGTAGAGACTGTCGCGCACCGCCACGTCATCATTGGTCACCACCGAGGCCACCGTGATGCCCTCGGCGGCGGCCAACTCGGCCGCCATCTCAAAGTTCATCACATCGCCGGTATAGTTCTTGACCACCTGCAAGACCCCGCGCCCGCCGTGGACGGCGCGGGCGGCGGCGAGCATCTGGTCGGGCACGGGCGAGGTGAAGATCGCACCGGGGCAGGCCGCATCGAGCATGCCCCGCCCTACGAAGCCGCCGTGGAGCGGCTCGTGGCCCGAGCCGCCGCCGGAGATGAGCGCGACCTTGCCGCGCACCGGCGCATCGGCGCGTACGATGTAGTCGGGGTTGAAGTGCACCCGGAGCAGGTCGGGATGCGCGGCGGCCAGACCCGCCAGCGCCTCGGCGACCACTGCATCAGGGGCATTGATCAGCTTCTTCATCGGCGCGCACCTCCGCACATAGCTCGCTGGCATCCCGGGGCACCACGCGCACACCCGCAGCGAAGGGTGCACGTGGGGTACGAGTCCGCTCTGGCCTGAGCGGATCATAGTTCGGCGAGGATCAGCTGTCAAGGCGTGTCATCCCAGGGCGACATCGAGCACCATCATGACCACGAAGCCCACGATGGTGGCCAGGGTCGCCATGTCGGTGCGGCCGCCGCGCTGGGCCTCGGGGATGAGCTCTTCGACGACCACGTAGAGCATGGCCCCGGCGGCGAAGGCCAGCGCATAGGGCAGCAACTGGGACACCGCCTGCACTGCCCAGGCACCCAGCACGGCGGCCACCGGCTCGACGAGCGCCGAGAGCTGGCCCGCCTGGAAACTGCGCCCCGCCGAGACGCCCTCGCGCCGCAGGGGCATGGCGACGGCGACGCCCTCGGGGAAATTCTGCAGGCCGATGCCGATCGTCAGGGCGATCGCCGCGCTGAGCAGGGCCGGGCGTTCGCCAGCGGCGGCCGCGGCGCCGAAGGCGACACCCACTGCCAGCCCCTCGGGGATGTTATGCAGCGTGATCGCCAGCACCAGCAGGGTCGACTGGCGCCACGGCGTGGGCGGCCCCTCGGCGGCGCTGGTGGGCAACCCGGGGTGCAGGTGCGGCAGCAACTGATCGGCGACGCGCAGGAAGGCCGCGCCCAGCAGGATGCCGACGGTGGCGGGGATCCACGGCGGCGTGCCCTGGGCCGCGGCCAGTTCGATCGCGGGCTGCAACAATGACCAGAAACTGGCCGCGATCATTACTCCGGCCGCGAAGCCAAGCATGGCATCCAGCAGCGCCGGTGGTGGCTCGCACTGCAGAAAGACCATCGCCGCGCCGAGCGCCGTCACCCCCCAGGTGAAACCGCCCGCCAGCAGCGCCTGCAGCGTCGGCGCAAGACCCGTGAACCAGCTGATCATCTCCGATCCCCCGAAGGATAACGCGGTGCGTTATTGATCATATCACATCCGCGCGGAAGTGGTGGCAAAACTGTCAGGCTGCGCGTCCGCTGCTCGCCCATTCCTGACGATGCTGTCATTGCCAACGCATTGACACGTACGGCATAGAATGGTACGTTTGGCGTGTACAGGAATGTGTGTGCGCCACGTTTGCGCCCGGTGATGACAGCTATGGCCACGTTGCAGCCCCTTCCCTCCCCGTACGATCGGCGCGAGCCGGCCGCTCGTTGTTCCTTTCCTCGCGCCATCCCCCGCTGGCCACGGGCGTACTCCGTCGCACCTCAACCGGGCACGGTAGGGCACGGGGAAGCCCTGGTGAAGCTCATTGCACCGGCGCGACCTGGCACCCGCGGGCGGCTCCGCCGCCGGGCTCCGCTGCTGCTCACGCTTGCCCTGGTCGTGCTCTGGGCCACGCTCGGGCTCGTCGCGGCCGCACCGGCAGCCTTCATCCGTGAAGACGTCCTGATCAGCCCACCCGACACCCGCTACCACGCCGGCCCCGCGCTGGCGCTCGACGGCCTGGGCAACGCGCTGGTCGTCTGGCAGGGTGAGCACGCTGAGGCCCCCGGCTCGGACATCCTGGGCCGCCGCTTTGGCCCGGGCGGCCCGCCGGGTGGCGCCCTCTTCCGGGTCAACGCCGTGCCCGCCGGCGAGCAGCGCCGCCCGGCCGTTGCCTGCAACGAGCCCGGCGCCTGTGTTGTGGTGTGGGATACCGACACCAGCCAGGTCTACGCCCGGCGATTCACCGCCGACGGCACGCTGCCGAGTGATGATCTGCCCATCAGCACCGGCACTCCGGGGCGCCACTTCGACGCCGCGGTGGCGGTCGCCGCCGATGGCGCCTTCGTGGTCGCCTGGGAGTTCAGCGCCAGCGATGGCGAGGGGGTGCTGGTGCGTCGCTTCAACGCTGACGGCACGCCCCACGGCGACGCCGTCCGCCCCGCTGTGCCTACGACCGGCCTGGCGATCCAGCTCAACCCGACGCTGGCCATGCTGCCCGACGGTGGTTTTGCCCTGGCCTGGGAAGAGCTGGAGTTCAGCGGCGTCACGCCCCGCTCCACCCTCTGGCTGCGCCGCTACAACGCCGACGGCGCGCCGACGGGCGCTGCGCTGGAGGTCGCCGCCGCCCCCGGCGAGGAGCAGCGCGACCCGGCGCTCGTCGCCGGCCCGGACGGGACACTCACGCTGGCCTGGGCCGCCCACCTGGCGGAGGGCAGCGACGCGATCCGTGTCCGGCGCTATACGCCCGCCGGCGAGCCCATCGGTCCCGCGACAACCCTCTCGGCGCCCACGCCCGGTGCACGCTTCAGCCCGGCGGTGGCCGCGGGCGCCGCGGC
>JACAEO010000326.1 GCA_013388805.1 Chloroflexota bacterium | reverse complement strand
CCCGCGGCGCCCGCGGCGCCGCCCGTGATGCCCGGGGGCGCGGGGGCGGCGCGCCCTGCACGCTACCACGGGGCAGCACGGGGCGGCCCCGGGGTGGACCGCGGCGCCCTCCCCCCAGCGGGGGAGGTTGGGCGGGGGGCCGTGCCGCGCGCAGCGCCGTATGTGCACGGTAGTGCGGCTAGACGTGATGCAGGGGTGGGTAGACGCCTGGGGTGGGGGCGTGGGGCGCCGTGCCGTTGTTATGGCCGTTCTGGCCGCCATTGAGCAGCGCATGGATGCCGGTGAGCAGCCGGCAGAGCAGGGCTTCGAGGGTGCGGACCTGCTCCGGAGAGAAGTGCTGCAGGATGCGCTCCATATCCTCGCGGCGCGCCTGCTCAACGCGCTCCAGGTGGGCCTCGCCCTGCGGGGTGAGGGTCACCTGCACCACCCGGCGGTCATCGATATCACGCACCCGGCCGACCAGATTATCGGCGATCAGCCGGTCGACGATCCCGGTCAGCGTCCCGGCCGACTGCTGCGTGATCTCGGCCAGTTCGCTCATGCGGCACGTGCCGGCGCTGCGAATGGCGAAGAGGGTCACCATCTGCGGCAGCGTCAGGCTGATGTCGGGGCGGCTCAAGGTCTGGAGCAGTTGCTTCTGGCTCTGCCAGATGATCTGGCGGATGGTGTGATCGATCGTGGCGATGTGATCGAGACATTCGTTGTGGTTGCGCATGGCGCCCTCTGCAGCCAGGTGGCCGTGGCGACGTGCCAACTCGCGCGCCGGCGGTCCCTGAACGATTGATTATTCTTGCAAAGAATATTTTATTTCTCTTGTATTTTATCCTGATAGCAAGTTTCTGTCAATATCTTGCACAGAACGAAAAATTATTTTGCAAAGTCCGCGCGCGAACCGCCACGAGCGGCGATCTTGTGGTACAATACCTGAGCAGGACCGCTGGCAGGGTCGTCGCATGCGCATGCGCGCATGTGGGTAACCCTTGACAGAACCTGTAAGAGATGGTATTATCGTCTTTCGCAGTTGGCCAACCGACGTCTGTAACAACCAAGGTGCCGAACGGTGGCGCTTTACCGCCCGTGTCTGCCCGGGTCCACGAAGTGTTCACTCCGCGCCGCCCCGCGCATCACCAACGACGAGCCCGTCCCGCTCCGCCGATCGTCCTGGTCGGTGCTGCCTGCCTGGACGCACGGATCGGATGGGCACAACTAGCCGGTCCGCCTCTGTCCCGCCAGTCCTGAGGCCGCCCCATGCAGGGATGCTGCCGAGGACGGGCTATGCTGTTTTGTGCCACGTACAGCCTGTACGCCGTCGCCCGACACCAGCCTGTCGACTGAAGAAGAGGTGCCTATGCCCCCGTTGATTGAGTCCGTGGTGCTGCAGCCGCTGATCGCGCCGATCGATCCGGGCGCAAATGGGCGACGCCTTCGCCGCATCGAGCGCCGCTCGTTTGCCCGGATTCTTGACGCGATCGAGGTGCCGCGCCTGATCGAGACCCAAGTCAACAGCTTTGAGTGGTTCCGCCGCGAGGGCCTGCGCGAGCTCTTTGAGGAGATCTCGCCGATCACTGACTTTACGGGCAAGAATCTCGAGCTGCATTTCCGCGACTACCAGTTCGGTGAGCCGCGCTTTGATGAGTTTCAGTGCCGTGAGCGCGATCTGACCTATGCCGCACCGCTGCGTGTGAATGTCGAACTGCGCATCCTCAGTACCGGGGAGATCAAGGAGTCGGATATCTTTCTCGGCGACTTCCCGGTGATGACCGATAATGGCACCTTTATCTATAACGGCGCCGAGCGCGTTGTCGTCTCGCAGCTCATCCGCTCGCCCGGTGTCTATTTTAAGGACGAGAAGGAGCCGACCAGCGGACGCTCGCTGCACTCCGCCAAGCTGATCCCCAACCGCGGCGCCTGGCTCGAGTTCGAGACCAATAAGCGCGATGTGATCAGTGTGAAGGTGGACCGCAAGCGCAAGATCCCGGTGACCATTCTGCTCCGCGCGATTATGGCCTGGCAGGCCGATGATGATGGCAATGGTCGCTGGTTGCCCGATAATGAGCTCGACCAGCATGGCCATAATGAGCAGGTGCTCGAGCGGCTGCGCCACGTCGATACGGTGGCCGAACATCCCTATGTCCAGGCTACCCTGGATAAGGACCCGGTTCATAATAGTAAGGAGGCGCTGCTGGAGCTCTATAAGCGCCTCCGCCCGGGCGACCCGCCGACACTGGAGAATGCGCGCTCGCTGCTCGAGTCGCTGCTCTTTAACCCGCGCCGCTACGACCTGGCGCGGGTCGGGCGCTATAAGCTGAATAAGAATCTGTGGGAGCGAGAGGCGCGGCGCGAGAGCCCTAGCGAGGCGCCCGGTATGCACGTGCGCGTGCTGCTGCCCCGCGATATCTTTAAGATTGTCGAGCAGATTATTCTGCTCAACAATGGCCACGGACGCGCCGATGATATTGACCACCTGGGCAATCGCCGCGTTCGTACGGTGGGCGAGCTGATCCAGCAGCAGTTTCGCGTCGGCCTGCTGCGCCTCGAACGGGTGGTCAAGGAGCGCATGTCGCTCCAGGATCCCGAGAGCGCGACGCCCAACGGCCTGGTTAATATCCGCCCGGTCGTTGCCGCGATGCGCGAGTTCTTTGGCGGCTCCCAGCTCAGCCAGTTTATGGATCAGACGAATCCACTGGCCGAGTTGACCAATAAGCGCCGCCTCTCGGCCCTCGGCCCCGGCGGCCTCTCGCGCGACCGCGCTGGCTTCGAGGTGCGCGATGTGCACCATAGCCACTATGGCCGCATCTGCCCGGTGGAGACGCCTGAGGGGCCCAATATCGGCCTGATCGGGACGATGTCGACCTTTGCGCGGGTCAATGAGATGGGCTTCCTCGAAACGCCCTACCGCAAGGTCTATAATACCATCGAGAATGCGCCGGTCTGGAAGGAGCGGGCGCTGCTGCTCCGCGATGTGCGCGATCTGCGCACCGGTGAGTTGATCGCCGCGAAGGGCGCGCGCGTCGATGAGGCCACCGCCCGGCGCATCGCGGTCGGGTTGCTGCGCGGCCAGATCCTGCGCGAGGATATCACCAACCCCACCAGCGGCGAGACGATCGCCGAGGCCGGCACTGAGGTGAACCGGGCGCTCGCCGAGCAGATCGCCGAACTGCCGCTCAAGACGATCCGCATCCAGCCGGTGGTCTCCCAGGAGACAGAGTACCTCTCGGCTGATGAGGAGGACCGCTTCGTCGTCGCCCAGGCCAACGCGCCGCTCGATGCGCATAACCGCTTCGTCCAGGCGTCGGCGTCCTGCCGCTTCGCCGAGAAGTTCGTCCAGGAGCGCGTCGACCGGATCGACTATATGGACGTGTCGCCCAAGCAGGTGGTGAGCGTGTCGACTGCGCTCATCCCTTTCCTTGAGCACGATGATGCCAACCGCGCGCTGATGGGCTCGAATATGCAGCGCCAGGCGGTGCCCCTGCTGCGCCCCGATGCGCCGATCGTCGGCACCGGTATGGAGTACCGCGCCGCACGCGACTCGGGCCAGGTGGTGGTGGCGCGCCAGGCCGGGGTGGTGCTCTCGGCCACCGGCGACCGCATCGTCATCCAGGAGGAGGACGGCAGCGAGCGCGAGTACCGGCTGCGCAAGTTTATGCGCTCCAATCAGGATACCTGCATCAACCAGCGCCCGGCGGTGATGCGCGGCCAGCGCGTGCAGGCCGGCGATGTGATCGCCGATAGCTCATCCACCGATAATGGCGAGCTCGCGCTTGGCCAGAATATCCTCGTGGCCTATATGCCCTGGGAGGGCGGGAACTTCGAGGACGCGATCCTCGTCTCCGAACGCCTGGTGCGCGAGGATATCTTTACCTCGATCCATATTGAGAAGTATGAGGTCGAGGCCCGTGATACCAAGCTCGGCCCTGAGGAGATTACGCGCGATATTCCGAATGTCGGCCAGGATAGCCTGCGGAACCTCGATGAGCGCGGCATTATCTATGTCGGCGCCGAGGTGCAACCCAATGATATCCTGGTGGGCAAGATTACCCCGAAGGGCGAGACTGACCTGACGGCGGAGGAGCGCCTGCTGCGCGCGATCTTCGGCGAGAAGGCCCGTGAGGTCAAGGATAGTTCGTTGCGGGTGCCCAACGGCGTGCGCGGCAAGGTGATCGATGTGAAGGTCTTCTCGCGCAATGAGGGCGCCGAACTGCCCGTCGGCGTAAACCAGACGGTGCGGGTGCTGCTCTGCCAGAAGCGCAAGATCAGCGCCGGCGATAAGATGGCCGGCCGCCACGGGAATAAGGGCGTGGTGAGCCGGGTGCTGCCGGTCGAGGATATGCCCTTCCTGCCCGATGGCCGCCCGGTGGATATCATCCTCAACCCGATCGGCGTGCCGTCGCGGATGAATATCGGCCAGATCCTCGAAACCCACCTGGGCTGGGCCGCCGCCCGCCTGGGCTACCGCGTGGCCACGCCGGTCTTCGATGGCGCCCACGAGGGCCAGATCAAGGAGATGCTCACCGAGGCCGGCTTGCCCGGCGATGGGAAGGTGACGCTCTACGATGGGCGCACCGGCGAACAGTTCGACCACCCGGTCACCGTGGGCTATGCCTATATGCTCAAACTGGCCCACCTGGTGGAGGATAAGATCCACGCGCGCTCCACCGGCCCCTACAGCCTGGTGACCCAGCAACCGCTCGGCGGGAAGGCCCAGTTCGGCGGCCAGCGCTTCGGCGAGATGGAGGTCTGGGCGCTGGAGGCCTATGGTGCCGCCTACATCCTGCAGGAGATGCTCACCGTCAAGTCCGATGATGTGGTGGGCCGCGTGAAGACCTATGAGGCGATCGTCAAGGGTGAGCCGATCCAGGAGGCCGGCGTGCCCGAGAGCTTCAAGGTGCTGATCAAGGAACTGCAGTCGCTCGGCCTTAGCGTTGAGGTGCTCAGCGAAGACGAGAAGCCCGTCGAGCTCACCGATGATATCGATGGCGATATGGCCGCCCTCGATGGCATCAACCTCAGCGGCATGGAGCGGGGGGAGTTTTAGGCCCTTGACGAACTACCCGGAAACGGATACACTCCCAGCACAGATGTTCAACAACGATGTGCTGGGAGTGTGCCTGTGGGTCGCGCGCCGCGTTCCGTCGACTTCTTCCGCTGCTGGTCGGCAGAGATGGCCTACGTGCTTGGGTACTGGTGGGCTGATGGGTATATGCGTCACAGGAAGGACACTGGCGCACACCTGATCGAGTTGGCGAGCAATGATCGAGCGCATCTCGAAGCGGTGGCAAGAGCGACAGGTGAGACCTCAAACCTGCGGCGCATTTCTGGTTCGCTCAACTGCTACGAGATCGAGTTCTGTAGCAAGGAGATGTACTACGACCTGCTGGCCCTGGGTGGGATGCCGAACAAATCGAACGTGATCGGCTTCCCGACGATTCCAGCGGAATACCTCGTCCACTTCGTCCGCGGCTTCGTCGATGGCGATGGGACGCTGGCGTGGAACGGGGATCGACCGGTGCTTCAGATCTACTCGGGCTCGAAGCACCTGCTGGAGCACATGGCGACGGTGATCGAAACACAGACCGGCATTCCGGCCGCGAACGTCGTCCCCAACCGGACGCTCTGGTATCTGAAGTGGAGCACCATCCGGGCGAAGTGCCTGGCCGTCTGGCTCTACGTCGACAATCCGGGACTAGCCCTTGACCGCAAGGCTGCCATTGCCAATGCCTTTCTCAACTGGCAGCCGCGCAAACGGCCCAATACTGGCACAATCACAGAGGCAATGAAACTGCATTTCGCAGCCTATTTGCCGCCAGAGGAGTGAGCCCAATGCTCGAGATCAACGATTTCAATGCGATTCGCATCAGCCTGGCCTCGCCGGAGGATATCAGGGGCTGGTCGCACGGTGAGGTAACCAAGCCCGAGACCATTAACTATCGAACATTAAAGCCAGAGCGTGATGGACTTTTCTGCGAAAGAATATTTGGACCCACGAAGGACTGGGAGTGCTACTGCGGCAAGTACAAACGAGTCCGCTACAAAGGTGTTGTCTGCGATAAATGCGGTGTAGAAGTCACGCGCGCGAAGGTGCGCCGTGACCGTATGGGTCATATTAATCTGGCTTCACCGGTGAGTCATATCTGGTTTGTGAAGGGTACGCCGAGCCGGCTGGGCCTGCTGCTCGATATTTCGCCGCGCAACCTGGAGCGGGTACTCTACTTCGCCTCGTATGTGATCGTTGAGGTGAAGGAGGACATGCGCCAGTTCACCCGCGAGCAACTCCAGGCCGAGTACGCCGAGAAGCGCGAGAAGCTGCAGCGCCAGGCCGAGGAGAAGCGCATCGAGCTCTCAACGCTGCTCACCCAGGACCTGGGCGGCATGGAGAGCGCGCAGGTCTCGACGCAACGGCGCATCGAGGAGGACTATAAGCGGCTCCGCGACGAGATCGGCAGCGAGGCTGAGAAGCTGCGCGAGCGGCTGGAGGAGATGAACGGCGAGACGGCCGACGAGGATATCAGTTTCCGCAGCACGGTCATCGTCGAGGAGGGTGAGACGATCACCGAGCGCGTGCTCGACCAGCTCGACGAACTGGTCGACCAGGAGCTCGATGCGCTCGAGGCGCGCCGGCAGCGCGACATGGCCGATGCCGAACTGCTCACCGACGCCGAGCGTGAGCGCAAAGAGTACGAGGCCACCCAGGAGCAGGAGAAGCTCCACGAGCGGCTGCAGCGCGAGCTCGACCAGCTGGTGCGCGAGGAGAAAGAGAAACTCGACCAGCTCGACGGGCTCAAGGTCTGTCGCATCCTCTCGGAGATGGAGTACCGCCAGTTGCGCGATGTTGCGCCCGGCGTATTCCGCGCCGATATGGGCGCGGGCGCGGTGCGTGAGCTGATCGAGCGCACAGTCGACCTGGACCGGCTGGCCGAGGACCTGCAGCTGGAAGTGCAGACCACCCAGGGCCAGCGGCGCAAGAAGGCCACCAAGCGGCTGCGCGTGGTCGAGGCCTTCCGCAAGAGCGGCAACCGCCCCGAGTGGATGATCCTGACCGTGCTGCCGGTCATTCCGCCCGACCTGCGGCCCATGGTGCAACTGGACGGCGGACGCTTCGCCACCAGCGACCTGAACGACCTCTACCGGCGCGTGATCAACCGCAACAACCGGCTCAAGCGCCTGATGGAGCTGAATGCGCCCGAGATCATCGTGCGCAACGAGAAGCGCATGCTACAGGAGGCCGTGGACGCGCTGATCGACAACGGCCGGCGCGGGCGCGCGGTATCGGGCAAGGGCAAGCACCGGCTGAAGAGCCTGAGCGATATGCTCAAGGGCAAGCAGGGCCGCTTCCGCCAGAACCTGCTGGGCAAGCGGGTGGACTACTCGGGCCGCTCGGTGATCGTGGTCGGCCCGAACCTGGCGCTGCACCAGTGCGGCCTGCCGAAGAAGATGGCCCTCGAGCTGTTCAAGCCCTTCGTGATGCGGCGCCTGGTCGAGAAGGGCTTCGCGCACAACATCAAGAGCGCCAAGCGTATCGTCGAGCGTGTGCGGCCCGAGGTGTGGGACGTGCTCGAGGAGGTCATCCAGGATTACCTGGTGCTGCTGAACCGCGCCCCATCGCTGCACCGGCTCTCGATCCAGGCCTTCGAGGCCAAGCTGATCGAAGGCTCGGCCATTCAGTTGCACCCGCTGGTCTGCGCCGCCTTCAACGCCGACTTCGACGGCGACCAGATGGCCGTGCACGTACCGCTCTCGCGCAAGGCCCAGGAGGAGGCCCGCTCGCGCATGCTGAGCAAGTATAACCTGCTCAGCCCGGCCCACGGCGACCCGATCATCACCCCGTCGCAGGACATCGTGCTCGGCTGCTACTATCTCTCGATGGTCAAGGACGGGGCCCGTGGCAGCGGCAAGAAGTTCGCCTCGATCGATGAGGCGATGCTGGCCTACGACAAGGGCATGGTTGACATCCAGGCACCGATCTGGATTCGCATGAACGGCGAGGCGGCCGGCAAGAACGACCGGGCGCACAACACGCGCATCCTGCCGCCCGCCGAGGACGGCACACCGCGCATGCTGATCGAGACGACGATCGGGCGCGTGCTGCTCAACAACCAGCTGCTGCCGCCGCTGCGCTTCCGCAACCGGCTGATCGACAAGAAGGGGCTCAAAGAGATCATCGCCGACTGTTACCAGTACTTCACCAACCTGAAGAACCTCAGCGAAGCGGAGCTCGACGAGATACGCGCGGTGCACGGCAACAAGTCGCAGCAAGAACTGGCGCGGATCTACGGCTCGGAGAAGACCGCACAGCAGGCCGACATGATCAAGGCCCTGGGCTTCAAGTATGCGACCCTGGGCGGCATGACGATCGGCATCAACGACATCGAGGTCCCGGAGCAGAAGTACGCGATCGTGCTGGAGGCGGAGGCGGCCGTCCTCGACGTCGAAAAGCAGTTCCGGCGCGGCCTGATCACCGAGGAAGAGCGCTACCAGGAGGTCGTGCGCATCTGGCAGGAGGCGACCAGGCAGACAATCAGCGCGGTGAAGGACAACCTCAACCCCTTCGGCCCGGTGGCGATGATGTCCACCTCGGGCGCGCGCGGCAACATCAACCAGATCTCGCAGATGGCCGGCATGCGCGGTCTGATGTCCGACCCGACGGGCCGAATCATCGAGCTGCCGATCAAGGCCAACTTCCGCGAGGGCCTCTCGGTGCTCGACTACTTCGTATCGACCCACGGCGGTCGCAAGGGTCTGGCCGACACCGCACTGCGAACGGCCGACGCCGGCTACCTCACGCGGCGCCTGGTGGACGTGGCCCAGGACGTGATTGTCACGATCGAGGACTGCGGCACGGAGGACGGCACCTGGCTCCACGCGGCCGATGACGACGAATTGATGGAGCGGCTGCAGGTGCGGATGGTCGGGCGTGTGCTGGCCGCGCCGGTGTACGCCCCGGAGAGTGGTGAACTACTGGCCGACCGCAACACCGAGATCGACGAGGACCTGGCCGCCACCCTGATCAACCACGGCATCAACTCGGTTTACGTGCGCTCGGCGCTGAACTGTCAGGCCGAGCACGGCATCTGTCGGCTCTGCTACGGGCGCAACCTGGCGACGGGCAAGCTGGTGGATATCGGCGAGGCGGTGGGCATCATCGCCGCGCAGTCGATCGGCGAGCCGGGCACGCAGCTGACGCTGCGCACCTTCCACACCGGTGGCGTGGCCTCGGCCGACGACATCACCCAGGGTCTGCCGCGTGTGCAGGAGATCTTCGAGGCGCGGGTGCCGAAGGGCAAGGCGCTGCTGGCCGAGATCGACGGCGTGGTCCAGATCAGCAAGGACGATGAGGGTGTCCGCACCGTCCGGGTGGTCGCCTCGGAGGTCTACACCGACGAGTACCAGCTACCAGAGGGCTTCGTGGCCGCGGTGGAGAACGAGAGCGACGTCGCCGAGGGCCAGGTGATCGCCGAGAGCAACCGCGCCGGCAGTGGCGAGGCGCCGCTCGTCGCCCGTCTGGCCGGCCGGGCCTACGTCTACGCCGACCGGATCGTGGTCAGCCAGGAAGATCGTGAGGAGCGCGAGCTGGTCGTGCCGCACACGGCGCGTATGCGCGTGGAGAACGGCGAGCGGGTGGTGGCGGGCCAGCAACTGACCGATGGCAGCGCCAATCCACAGGAATTGCTCGACCTGCAGGGCAAGGAGGCTGTCCAGCGCTACCTGGTGAACGAGGCGCAGAAGGTCTACCGCAGCCAGGGCGTGAACATCAACGACAAGCACATCGAGGTGATCGTCCGCCAGATGCTGCGCCGGGTGCGCATCGAGGAGCCCGGCGACACCGGGTTGTTGCCTGGCGAGCTGATCGAGGCCGCCGAGTTCCGGCGCATGAACAACGACATCGTCAGCCAGGGCGGTGAGCCGGCCACCGCAGCCACGGTGCTGCTCGGCATCACCAAGGCCTCGCTCAACACCGACAGCTTCCTGTCGGCGGCCTCCTTCCAGGAGACCACGCGGGTGCTCACCGATGCCGCGATCAACGGCAAGGTCGACTACCTGCGTGGCCTGAAGGAGAACGTGGTCATCGGCAAGCTCATCCCGGCCGGCTCCGGCATCGAGAAACGGCTGCTGGATGGTGGGCGGCGCGAGGACCTGGTCGGCGAGATGGCGCGTATGATGGAGGAGGGCGCGGTGGAGGCGCCGGCGGAGCCCTCACCGGAAGAGGTGCGACGGGCCGAGGCCTTGCTGGGCCTGAGCGACCTGGGAACGGCCGAGGACGCCGAGGAGCGAGTGCGGGCGCGCCTGCGCGAACTGATCGGCGAGGGTGAGCCCGTCGACGCAGCCGCCGATCTTGGCGACGAGAGCGGCGGAGACGACGAGGCCGACGACACGTTCATCGATGACGGCGAGCTGCCGGAGGCCGACGAGCAGTAGTTGCGCCCTGGTTTGTTCGGTGCTGTGGGACAGTGGCCGCCGGCCCACAGCCCACTGCCGGAGTCGGGCGCGACACCATCCATCGGGTAAGCCCCACACCCACCACCGTCACCCCACCGCGGGAGGCGGATACTCCTCAGGCCAGAGCCTCGCTCACATTGTTGAGGGAGGCCCTGGCCTATTTGGGGTATAATCCAGGCTATGCGCACGCAGCAGATCGCAGAGCCACGGCTCGGGGCCGGCCTCCCGCGGCTGCGGGGCATACGCGCCTGGCTCCAGGGCGAACTGGCCGCACTGGGCGCCCGGCCGCTGTGGCTCGCCCTCGCCGCCCTGCTCGTGGTCTTCCTGCTCGTCCCCCAGTTACCCCTCCAGGTGCGGATCGACGTCGGCTACGAGGAGGGGATCGGCAGTGACCTGCCCTACCTCCAGGGCTTCAATACCGCTGAGCGCGACGAACTGGGCAGCTACCGCTGGACGGCCGATGGCGCGCAGATCCGTATCCCGGCGGTGGGCAGGCGGCCCCTGCTCGTCCACCTGAGCTGGCTGCCCATGCCCACGGCCGTCCGCGACGTGAGCCCGCACGGCTACACCCTCACAGCGGGCACGGTCAGCCTGGGGTGGTTCCCGCTACCCATGGAGGGTGGAGCGCAGCACATCGTGGTGCCGGCGAGCGCCGTCGTTGATGGCAGGCTCACGCTCACCTTTGGCAGCGAGACGTTCACGCTCCCCGGCGACCCGCGGACGCTTGGCGCGCGGCTCAGCACGGTCACCCTGGTCGCCCTGGAGCAGCCCGGGCTGACGCTGCCCGACTGGCGTGCCGCGCTGACCTGGCTCGCTGCGCTGGTGGGTGGCTGGCTGGCGATCCGGCACGCGCTGGGCGAGGGCAACCGGCGTGCTGCCGGGTGGATGCTGGCGGCGGGTGCAGGTCTGGTGGCACTGGCGGCGCTCCTCGACCCGCCGCGCTGGGCATTTGGCGCGGGGGCTGCGCTCATCGCCTGTGCGCTGGCCTACCCGCTGGCCCTCGCCACGCGTCCGGCCCTCCCGCGGCTGGCCGACCGGCTCGGCGTGCCCCGCGACGCCGCCAGCCTGGGCTGGCTGGCAGTGCTGATCATCGTGAGCTTTGGACTGCGCTACGGCGGACGGCTCTACCCCGACAGCATGCACGGCGACCTCGGCTTCCACCACAACCGCTTCAACGAAAGCGTGTGGGGGCTGATCACCCTGGTCTCGGTGAACCGCGGGGTGGCCTTCCCCTACCCACCGGGGCCATACATGGTGGTCGCCCCGCTCACGGTGATCGGGCTGGAGCCGCGCACACTGCTCCAGCTCGGCGCGGCCCTGGCCGACGCGGTGAGCATCGCGGTGGTCTACGCGATCGCCGCACGGGTGGCGCGCCGGCGCACCGCGCTACTGGCAGCGGGGCTGTACGGCTTTACGGCGGCCACCTTCATGACCAGCTGGTGGGCCTTCATCACCCACATCTACACCCAATTCTTCCACCTGCTGCTGATCGCGGCGCTCTGCTGGGCGCTCGTCGCCTGGCAGCGCCCAGCACGGCGCCCAGCCCACTGGTGGACGCTCGCGGTTGGCGTACTGCTGGCCCTGGTCGTGCTCGGCCACTTCGGCTTCCTGATCAACACCACGCTGCTGGTGGCTGGCCTGACGGCAGTGGTGTGGCTACAGAGCTGGCGCGGCGCCGGATGGGCGCGGCAGGTACGCGGGCCATTGACGCTGGCGCTGGCCGGCGCAGGCGCAGTGGCCGTGATCTTCTTCTACAGCAGCTACATCCCCATGTTCCTGGGCCAGATCCAGACCGCGCGTGAAGGTGGGTTAACCGCGGTCGCCGGGCGCGGGCCCGTAAGCCGGGCGATCATGTGGCAGCGGCTCTGGTGGGACGGCTTCGTGGTACACTTCGGGCTCTTCCCATTGCTCCTGATGCCCTGGGGGCTCTGGCGGCTCTGGCGGGCGGGGCAGAGCGAGCGCGGAGCAGGACCACGGCGAACTGTGCTCTGGCTGGCGCTAGGCAGCCTCGCGGTCGCAGCGATCTTCGCGGTTTTCCCCTTCGTCGCCGGGGTGACCAACAGCCCGCGCTGGTTACTGTTCATCGCCTGGGTCGTGGCGCTGGGGGCAGCATTGGCGGCCGAGGCGCTATGGCATCGGGGCTGGTGGGGGCGGCTGGCGCTCGTGGCCATGGGGGCAGTGGTGCTGGCCAACAGTGCCTGGATCTGGATCGGGCCGATGCTGTGGCGGATCCGGCCGCCGGAGCCGTTTTAGTGAGAAGCACGATTGTGTTGCTGGATGAGCGGGACCATGCGGGATTGCCAATGCCACGTGGTATACGGTAGGCGCAACGCATGTGAGCGACACTGCACGCATCCTGGAACCAGGAGGAGGGAGCGATGGTCACCGCGTTTGTCCTGATTTCCTGCGAGGCCCAGCGTATCAATGAGGTCGCCCAGACCGTGGCCGAACTGCCGAACGTCGCCGAAGTCTACTCGGTCACCGGCGAGGTCGACATCATCGCGGTCCTGCGGGTCACGGAGTACGAATCGCTCGATGAGGCCGTCCCGGGCGGCATCGCGCGCATCCCCGGCGTCACGGGCACGCGCACCGTACTGGCGTTCCGCCGCTTCGCGCGGCGCGACCTGGAGGCCGGCTTCGACATCGGACTGTCGTGACAGGGCTTGACGCGCAGCTCGTTTCGTGCTATGATCCGAACACAAGTTCGATGTTACTCGAACGATCGGTACGTCTGGGGCGAATGCACACGTGTCACGAGGAGGAACGACCATGGCGAAGGACTTGAACAAAGTACAGCTGACCGGGCATCTGGGTGCCGACCCGGAGATGCGCTACACATCACAGGGTAGCGCGGTGACAACCTTCCGCGTCGCCAGCAACCGCACCTGGAAGGACCGCGAGGGTGGCAGCCACGAGGAGACGGAGTGGTTCCGCATCGTCGCCTGGGACAAGCTGGGTGAGATCTGCAATAGCTACCTGACCAAGGGCACGCGGGTCTATGTCGAAGGTCGGCTGCAGACCCGCAAGTGGACCGACCGGGACGGGCAGGAGCGCTACACCACCGAGGTGGTGGCGCAGGACATGATCATCCTCTCGAGCCGTGGTGAGCGTGGGCCCGTACCCGACGTGGACGGCGAGCTTGAAGAGCCGGAGGAGGCGGCCCAGCCCGGGCCAGCGCGGCGTGCCGCTCCAGCTCCTGCCGCGAGCAGCGGGGCGCGCCCTGATGCCGCTCCGCCCCGGGCCGCGGCCAGGGGCGCGCCCCGCAATCAGCCGCAGCCGATCGAGAGCGATGATGACATCCCATTCTAGTAATGGGGCAACCCGGTGGTGATGGGTCGTTTTGTGGGGGGGGGGGGGGGGGG
>JACAEO010000355.1 GCA_013388805.1 Chloroflexota bacterium | reverse complement strand
CTGACTGCGCACGAACTCCATATCCGGCAGGGTCGGGTCGGCGCCGCCGCTCTCGCCGGCCTTGATCAGGATCGGCCCATCGGGAGCGATGGTGAAGCGGATGGTTCCTTCGAGAAAGGTTGCCTTGTGCATCGCTGCTCACCCCCTGCTCTGCGCGCCGGCCCGGCGGCGCAGTTCCTCGCGGAACGCCTCCTTCCAGGCCGTGATCTGCTCCGCGGTCGGCGCCTGGCCCCCGCCGTCGAGAAAGGCCAGCACATCATCGGCATTGCCGGGGCGCAACGCGCTGAAGCGGTACGTAACCCCCTCCAGTCGCACGTGTCCCAGACCGCGGCTGCGGAAGCCGCCGATCTGCATCTCGCCGCGCTCCCAGGGTTGCAGCGCCAGCAAGACCATCCCTAACTGCCAGTCGGCGGCGTTTTCCAGCGTCAGTTCCATTTCAAAGCGCGTGCCCGCCGGGACTACTTCATAGTCGTACAACAGCCCCTGCTCGACCGTCTCGGTGTCGCGGTTGAGCGCCACGCCGTTGCGCACCTCGAACTGACCGAACCAGAGATCCGCCCGCACCGGCGCGTCCTTGAAGAAGATCCGCCCGGCGATCCACGGCGCGCCGAAGGTTAACTCGATCATCGTCGATTCGCGCCAGATCTCGGCATCCTGCTTGTCGGCCACCATCCCATCGCGCATGCGCCGCTCGATGGCCTCCAGGTCGCGCGCCTGGTCGGGGGCCGCGCTGTGGACCAGCGCCTCGACGCGGGCGCGGAAGGCGCCTTTCAGCGACGCGCCGGGGATGAACGGGCGCCCCAGCGCGTCGCGCAACACCGGCAGGTCGTTGCCTACCACGCCGCTGTCGCGGCCGGCGCCGATGCGCAGCCCGCTCAGCGCCGCCAGTTCGCCGCGCGCGGTCAGGCGGTTGCGCAGCGCGGCGAAGGAGTAGTCCAGTTCGTCAGGCATTGGCGCCCTCCCGCAGTCGCTCAAAATCACCGGTCTCCTTGCCGTAGTAAAAGGCCCGGTTGAGGTAGCCGAGGTAGAGTTGCATCAGACGGGCATAGGCGATGTCGGGCAGGGTCTCGGCTTGCGGCGCATCGGGCATGCGCGCTGTTACATCTTCGACGACCTTACCGGCAAGCTCCTTAACGATCCCGCGCAGATCCCCGATCACCGTATGCCCGAACCCCTTTTGCTCGAGACTCCACTTGTCCTTATCCCGGGCAATCTGGTAGCGAATAAAGTTGATCACCACCTCTGGCGAACGGGAGGTCACCGCGACGTTGAGCAGGTTGCGCAACTGGCTTTTCTCCATCTTGCTTTTTTCGAGGAGCGCCGCGGTCCGGTTCGCCTGTCGCACCAGGGTGTCGAGTTGCCTGTCAAGCGCCTCTTGCAGCAGCAGATCGCGGCGCAGGGGGCCTGGTTCCAACGCATTTGTATTCACATTCGCATTCATGGTTGCTCCTCGGCGTGTGGCCTGTTTCGCCAGTAATGATCCTTTGAGGTCTTGCGGCTTCCCTTCCGAGCCTTCTCTGGGAAGGCGAAGCCCTCCCAAACCCTCCCACCGGGTGAGAGGATAGGGGAACCCGGTTTCCCCATCCCCCTGCTCGGGGGCTGCGCCCTTCCAAACCCTCCCGCAGGCGGGGGTGTGGGGAAACCCGGTTTCCCCGGCCCCTCTCCGAGGGCCTGTGTTTACCTCAGATGAAACTCATCACAGACGCGCACCTGACCATAGCCCTCGGTGCGGCGTTCGCCGATGCCGTCGAGCTGGAGGCGCGCCAGGCGCCGGCAATCCTCCTCGCTCAGGGGCCGGTCGGTCTGGAAGACATACACCCCGCCCATAGCGACGGCGACACTGGTCGGCTTGGGGCGCTGCCAGAGCACATGCCAGCCGCCGACGGTTCTGGTCGTGGTAAAGGCGCGCAGCAAGGTCGCCTCGATGCCGGTCAACGCTTGAAGCTGTTCGGCGCTCAACTCCTGTGTGGGCAGCCAGCCATCTTCGAGGAGGATGGCATCGGCGAGCAGGTTGACGGTGAAGATGCTGCCGGTGATCGGCCATGGCGACCCGCCGAGATCTGCGTACAACCGCGCCTGCTCCTGGAAGCGTTGCGTCATCGCGTTGACCCGTTGCAGCACCTGCCGGGCCTCATCGGCGGGCGGGGCGGTCGAAGAGGCTTCGATCCGCACCGCGCCCAACCCGCTGGTCTGCCGCCCGCCCAGGTGGGTAACCTGATCGAGGGCCTTGATCACGGCATCGCTGGCGTCAGCGGGAAGCGCAATGCTGCCCCGGAAGCGGGCCGGCGCGCGCCGCGCGCCGTCTTCGGTTTCAACCTCCGTCGTTTCACGGATGGCCAGGAGCGAATACAGGCGCTGGTCCTGAGCCGTGCCGCGCTGCCGGTTGATCGCCACGCGGGTCAGGACGCGCTGTTGCACGCTCCGGTAGCGAAGGCGGCCATCGCTCAAGGTGTAGAACTTCTGGCCCACCGCCTCCCAGGGGCGCCCATCGGCGTCGGTGGGGGCGTAGATCAGCGCCGGGGGTTGCTGGCGTTCCCAGCACACCCGCGCATAGAGCGAGTCGGCGACGTGTTCGCCTGCATCCGCGCCCTTAGGCTGAATGGCCGTCGCCGGAAGCGGACGCACCCATGCGTCGTTTTGCCGCGCCGGGTAGGCATTGTGGCAGCGGATGGCGCGGAGGAGCGCCGCATCGAAGCTG
>JACAEO010000270.1 GCA_013388805.1 Chloroflexota bacterium | reverse complement strand
GCCAACAACATACCCCCCTCTCCCGGGCTGGGAGAGAGGGGGGTGAGGGCAAGCAGCGCATCAGGACACCATCCGCCAAAAACCCTCCACCTGAGAGCGGGTTAATACCAGGTGGAACTGGCAATCCCGCAGTGTCCCGCTCAGCTCCACCGCTCTCCAGCTTCACACAGGGCTTTGTCGAGCTGGAGCGCGGTGGAGGTGTGGAGCTGAGCCAATGCGCTGCCATCAAGCAGAATCGGTAGAAGTGCCACGCTGCAGCACAAAGATGCGCGGCACGAGCCCGCCCAGGTCGACCCGCAGCACCTGCGTGACCAGCCAGGCGGGCATGCCGGCGAGCAGCCGCTCCATCAGGCGCACTTCGTGGGAGAGCAGGACGCAGCGGGCGCCAGGTCGTGCCACTCGCGCCGCCTCGGCCAGCAGCGCCGGGTAGAGCGCCAGGTTCTGGGCGTGGGAGCCCACCAGGTGGCCAAAGGGCAGGTCACCGGTGATGACATCCACCGTTGCGGTGGGCAGCGGCAGGGCAGTGGCATCCCAGGGCTGCAGCTCGGCGCGCCCGCTGAGCCCGGCGGCGCCGAGGTTGGCACGGGCGCACGCGAGGGCCGCCGCGCTCGTATCGCAGCCGATGGCGCGCCGCGCCGGCCCGCTCAGCAGCCGCTCGATCAGCAAGGTAGCCGAGCCGCAACCGATGTTGAGGTACACGTCCGCGGGGCGGGGCCGGCTGAGCAGCACCATCGCCTGGGCGACCGGGCCGTTCAGCGCGCCTTCCAGGTTGCAGACGCGCCAGGGCCGCGTGGCCAGGGGGCGCGGCGCGAGCCGCACCAGGAGCTCCCAGCCCATCCCGGCGGGGCCGCGCCGCAGCCGCAGCACGAGATCGCCGTCCTCCGCGCCGAGCGTCAGGCCCAGTCGCTCGGCCAGTTCCGCCTTCAGCCGACCGAGCACCGCCGAATCGGCGCCAGCGGCGCTGAGGAAGAGGGTCTGGAAGCTACCTGGCCGGTGCAAGGCCAGCACCGTCGTGCAGTCGGCGAGGACGCGCCGCAGGTGTTCGTCGCCGAGCAGGGCACGGGGTCGTGGTACGGCCATCTGGCGCACCAGGTAGATCGAGGTTGCAAGGCGCAGGTCGAGCAGCCGGCGCAGGTCGCCGCTGTAGGCGAGCCCGATCACGCCGGGCGGGCTCGCGGCATCGAGCTGCACGGCGCGGCCGAGGCGGCGCAACTCGTCCCGGGCCAGCAGCTCCAGCCCTGCAGGCACCACCACCTCGATCCGCCAGGCCTGTGGCCCCGGCTGGGACGGATGCGCCGGGCGGGCGGCGTTGCGCGCGGGCATAGGGCTGCGCCTATGGTTGCCAGCCGAGCTCGGCGAGCACGGCCAGATCCGCCGCGCCGAGCCGGCCCGTGGCATAGGCCTGCGCCAGCAGATCGGGACGGCGCGCCAGCGTCCGGCGCAGCCGCTCGTAGCGGCGCCACTTCGCCACCTCGCCGTGATGGCCCGAGAGCAGCACCGGCGGCACCGGGCGGCCCTCCCAGATCGCCGGACGGGTGTAGTGGGGATACTCGAGCAACCCGTCGCTATGGCTCTCCTCGGCCACTGACTCGGCATCGATCACGCCAGGAACGAGGCGCGCCACCGCATCAACCACCACCAGCGCGGCCAGCTCGCCGCCGGTTAGCACATAGTCGCCGATACTCAGTTCGCGGGTGATCAGCGCCTCGCGGACCCGCTCGTCGATCCCCTCGTAGTGGCCACAGACCAGGACGAGCCGCTCCAGCGTGGCCAGTTCCTGGGCGAGCGACTGGCTGAAGCGTTCGCCGTCGGGGGAGAGCAGGATGACCGGGGGCTGGGGCGCCACAGGGTCGCCGGCGGCGCCGGACGGCGTGGACTCTGTCGCGGGGGTGGCCAGCACGGCCCGAATGCAGGCCGCCAGGGGCTCGGCTTTCAGCACCATGCCCGCACCGCCGCCGTAGGGCGCATCGTCGGCGGTGCGGTGGCGGTCGCGGGCCCAGTCGCGGATATTGTGCAGATGCACCGCGATCAGCCCGGCCTGTTGCGCCCGCTTCAGGATGCTCTCGCTCAGCGGTCCGGCGAACATCCCCGGGAAGAGCGTGAGGATATCGAAGCGCATCACGCGATGCTACCGAGGTACTGGTCGAAGAAGCCGGTAACCCGGCGACAGTAGGTGACCCGGTCGGCGAAGTAGGCGCCGCAGTGGTCGGCGCCATCAACGATCCACAGCTCGCGCGGCTCGCCGGCTGCAGCGTACAGCCGCTGCGCATGGGTCACCGGCACAACGTGATCGGCCGCGCCGTGGATGAGCAGCACCGGGCGCGGCGTCAGGCGCGCGATGGCATCGACCGGACGCACCCGGCTGAAGCGGTAGCCGTGGCGGAGGTGCACGAGCTCATCGGCGGCCAGCACCAGCACCTCCGGTGGCAGGGGCAGCACACTGCGCACCGCGTCGGCCACCACCTCGCGCCCGGCAGAAAACGAGCTGTCGGCCACCACGGCGGCCACGTCGGGCGCATCGGCAGCGGCCAGCAGGGCCACCGCGGCGCCCATCGAGTAGCCGAGCAGGCCAATCCGCAGGCCAGCCGCCCGATCACGGGCATAGGCTAGCGCCGCGTGCAGGTCGTCTACCTCGCGGCTGACCAGGGTCTGCGGCCAGGGGTCGGAGTCGCCGCGGCCGCGGAAATCGAAGAGCAGCAGGCTGTAGCCGGCGCGCCAGCAGGCTGCGCCGATACCCAGCAGCTCGTCTTTGCGGCCGGCGTGGCCGTGGCAGCCGACGATCACGCCACGCGGGTCGGCGTGCGGCAGCCACCAGCCGCTGAGGCGCAGGCCATCAGCGCTGGGGAAGCTGACCGCCTCGTAGGGCAGGCCCAGCTCCCAGGGGGTGAAGGTGTAGCCGTCGTAGATTGTCCGGCGCGGCTCGGGGCTCACGCGGACACTCACATACCAGGCGGCGCCGAGGACGCCGACCAGCGTCCCGAGGGCGCCGCCGATGGCGAAAGGCAGCAATGGTGGTTGACGCAGCATAGCAGGCTATGGAGACGTGGTGAAGGGGAAGACGGGCGCGTGGGCCTCGGAGAGCTGCAGATCGATCTCGTAGAGGCCGGCGGCGAAGTGGCCCTTGTAGGGCATGCCGAGGCCCTGGACGAGCGCGATCATGCCGCTGTTGTCGGCGTGGGTCAGGAGGGACATGTGTTTCACACCATTGGCCAGCGCGACCTGCACCAGCAAGTCGAAGAGCTGACGGCCGATGCCGACACCCTGGAAATCGTCGCGGATGACGATCGAGGCCTCGCAGGTATCCTCGTGTTCGGCAAGGCGGGCATAGCGCGCGACGGCGACGGCCTCTTCGCGGCCGTCCTCGTCGATCAGTGCGATCAGCGCCGTCTCGCGTTCCGGGTCGATGCTGGCCAGGCGCGCGGCTTCGCGTTGCACCAGGGTCTCGTCGACATTGGTGAGCGGCACAAAGAAGCGGCGATAGCGTGTCTCCGGCGAGAGACGATAGAACAGGCGCTCGAGCAACTCGGCGTCGTCGCGGCGCATATGGCGCACCCGCACCTCCCGCCCATCGCGGGCACGCAGCCGCACGGTTGCGTTCATGTTCGGATGCTTCAGGCGGTTCGTTCGCATGAGTAAGCCTTCGTTGTATGGTCCGCGCACGCCCGCTTCATTGTATCATGGGCCGTTACAACGCATGTCCACCGGGAGCGCGGGCCGGAGGCCTGCGCTGCCAGACCGTAGCTGAACCCAGGAGGAAGCCCTATGGGTGAGCGGCCACCGCTGCTTGCAATCGTCGGCCCAACGGCCGTGGGCAAGACGGCGCTTGCCATTGCGGTGGCGCGGCGCATCGGCGGCGAGATCGTCTCCGCCGACTCACGCCAGATCTACCGGCACATGGACATCGGCACGGCCAAGCCCAGCGCCGCGGAACGGGCGGCGGCGCCGCACCACCTGATTGATATCCGCGACCCGGACGAGCCGTTTTCGCTGGCGACCTACCAGGAGCTTGCCATGGCGACCATCGCTGCGATCACGGCCCGCGGGCGCATCCCGCTGCTGGTGGGCGGCACCGGCCAGTACCTGGCGGCCGTGCTGGAGGGCTGGCAGATCCCGCGGGTGGCGCCACAGCCCGCGCTGCGCGCCTCACTCGAGCGTGAGGCCGCCGAACAGGGGGCGGCGGCGCTGCACGCCCGGCTGGCGGCAGTCGACCCGCTGGCCGCCGCCCAGATCGCGCCGAGCAATGTGCGCCGTGTCGTCCGTGCCCTGGAGGTCTACCTGGTCACCGGGCAACCGATCTCGGCCCAGCAGACCCGCCAGCCGCCACCCTACCAGATCCGCACGATCTGGCTCACTCGCCCGCGCGCCGAGCTGTACGCCCGGGCCGACACCCGGGTCGACGCGATGCTGGCCGCCGGGCTGGTCGAGGAGGTGGCCCGGCTGCGCGCCGCCGGCTACGGCTGGGAGTTGCCCTCGCTGTCGAGCCTGGGCTACATCCAGTTCCGCCCCTACTTCGAGGGTACCGCCAGCCTCGCCGATTGCGTCGCGCGGCTCAAGTTCGACACCCATCGCTTCATCAGGCACCAGGCAGCCTGGTTCCGCCGGCTGCCCAATCTGGAGCGCTGGACGCCGGAGCACCCGGAGTGGCGCGCGCTGCAGGCGTAACCACTGAGCCGTGACCCCGCGTCAGGGCTCAGACGCGCGCACCAGCTCGGCGCGCCAGATCTGGCGCCCGCGCGCCTCCCAGCGCCGGTGGTAGTGTGATTTGAGCAGCTCGCTGATCGTGACCGACCAGGCAGCGGGCGAGACGAGGCGCAGGCCGGGCGCAGCGGGGAGCAGGCGCATAAGCTCGCCGTAGAGCGCCTCGTGATCGGTCATCACGCTGAGCACCCCGCCGGGGACGAGGCAGCGCTGCATCTGGACGAGCAGGTCGGCGGAGATCAGCAACTGGTTGCGCTGGCGGTTGCGCAGCAGCGGGGCCGGGAAGTGAACATACGCAGCGCGCAGGGCGCGATCAGGGATGCGGCGATAGACCAGGCGCGCGTCCGCCTGAAGGAAGCGCACATTGGCGAGCCCCGCGGCCGCGGCCCGCTCCACGGCGCGCCAGAGCGGCTTGCCGACAACGTCCACCCCCACGTAGTTGACGGTGGGGTGCAGGCGTGCCAGGGCCAGCACCAGGTCACCAGTCGCGCAACCGATATCCAGCTCGAGCGGTCGCGTGTCGCCGAAGAGCCCCGGCGACGAGAGCAGGGGAAAGCGCTCGGGGTGGAGATAGAGCTCGCGGCCCGGCCAGAGGTGCAGATAGCGTGCCACAAGCTCTGGCGGCGGCGGCGCGACCTTGAGGCGCGCCGGGTAGCGTCCCCGTCCCATGGGGCAGTCTCCTCCGTCCGGGCAGCGCTGGCGGCCCGGCACCCAGCCCGTCAGGCCGCAGCCAGTGCTTCGGCCCAACAACACGACAGCTCGCCGGTGGGCGAGCTGCGGATGACCTGATGGTGGGCGATACTGGACTCGAACCAGTGACCTCATCCGTGTGAAGGATGCGCTCTAGCCAACTGAGCTAATCGCCCGCGATGAGGCAGAGTATAGCACAGGGGCGCGCGATCCGCAACTCAGGCTGCACGAAGCACATAGGCGCCGATCTGGGCCAGCATAATCGCCACCATTGTCGCCGCGCCGGGCACAGGCGATTCGCTGCGGGTGGCGCGGGCGGCGGCGTAGAGCCCGAAGGGCAGGGTGAGCACGGTGGCGACCGCGACCGCGCCGGGGATCAGCCGCGGCGCCAGCAGCACCGGCAGGCCATAGGCCAGGGCGATGCAGCCCCACCAGAGCCAGCGCACGCGGCGGCCCAGGATGACCGCCAGGGTACGTTTGCCGACCGCCGCGTCGGCTGCACGGTCGGCCCAGTGAACGCCGATGATGCAGACCAGGGCCGCCGCGACGATCGGGGCCAGTTGGAGGTAGACCCGGGCTGGCGGTGCGCCGACCTCGGCGGCGTAGGCCATCAGCGGCATCAGCAGGCTGCCGAGCAGCGCGTTGGTAAGCTCGCCCCAGCCGCGGCGCTCCAGGGCCAGCGGTGGGACGGAGTAGGCCCAGCCGCCGAGCAGGCCGATCACCAGGATGATCCCACTGGCGCGGGGCAGCGCGCCGCTGGCCACCGCCCACAGCCCACCGCCGAGCGTGATCGCGCTGACGACCAGCGCCGCGCGCAGCGCGAGGCTGCGGGTGGCCAGCCCGGCGGCGATGGCGCCGCTCCCCCCGGAGATGCCGGTGTGGCTAGCCAGCGCATCGGTGTCGGCATCGGCGTACTCGTCGGCGTAGTGGGCGGCCAGGTTGGCGAGCATCGTCAGCCCGAGCGCAAGGGTCTGGCGTCCCCAATCGAGCCGACCGTGATCGTGGTAGGCGAGCGCCGCGCCGACGGCATAGGCCAGCGCGCCGCTGGGCAGGATCAGCGGCCGGCTCATGAGCCAGAGGCCCGTCAGGGTGCTGCGCATGGGCGGCGCCTATGCCAGCACATCCTCGCCCTGGGCGGCCAGGGTAGCCTGGGCGCCGCGCCCCACCCCCCAGTAGACGAAGCCGCGTTCGGCCATCTCGGCCGGGTCGTAGAGGTTGCGCCCGTCGACCACGATCGGCTGGCGCATGAAGCCCTTGATCTTCTCCCAGTCCAGTTGCTTGAACTCGTTCCACTCGGTGACGACGAGCAGCGCATCGGACTCTTTGGCCACGTCGTAGGCGGTGCGGCAGAAGGTGACTTCGGGCATCAACTCGGCAGCCCGCTCCATCGCCACCGGGTCGTAGGCCTTCACATGCACGCCACTGCGCTGCAGCGCGCGGATGATGTCCACACTGGGCGCCTCGCGCATATCGTCGGTGTTCGGCTTGAACGACAGCCCCAGCACGCCCACGCACTTGCCAGCGAGCTCGCCAAGCAGCGTCTCAACCTTCGCCACGAAGCGATCGCGGGCGCTCTGGTTGATATCCATCACCGCCTGCAGCAACTGGGGGTGACAGCCGGCCGAGGCGGCCATGTGGTGCAGGGCCAGCACGTCCTTCGGGAAGCAGGAGCCGCCGTAGCCCACCCCCGCATCGAGGAAGTGCGGCCCGATGCGCCGGTCGG
>JACAEO010000325.1 GCA_013388805.1 Chloroflexota bacterium | reverse complement strand
GCATTCGCCCCATGGGCCGCGCGTCCAACGCACCGCGCCGCGGGCGAATGCTTCGGCCTGACCCCGTGGGCGTGGGCCGCCGCGGGGGCGTGTGGGGCGGCCACAGATAGCGTACAATGGTGGTATGCACGTCGTCCTGCTCTCCACCTATGAGCTCGGCCACCAGCCGTTCGGCCTGGCCTCGCCCGCGGCCTGGCTGCGGCGGGCCGGCGCCGAGGTGCGCAGCTGCGACCTGGCGGTGCAGCCGCTCGACCGCGCGGCAGTGGCCGGGGCGGCTCTGCTCGGGCTGTACGTGCCTATGCACACGGCGACACGCCTCGCCGCCGATCTCTTGCCCCAGCTGCGGGCCCTTGCCCCGCAGGCGCTGATCGTCTGCTATGGCCTCTATGCCCCGCTTAACGCCGAATACCTGCGTGCGCGCGGCGCCGACGTCTGCGTCGGCGGCGAGTTCGAGGCGGCGCTGGTGGAGCTGTATGCGACGCTGCGCGCCGGAGGGCGGATCGATGCGGCGAGCGTGGCCCCGGTTCGCATCGAGCGGCTCGACTTCGTGACGCCCGAGCGGGCGGGCCTGCCCGGGTTGGTCCATTACGCCAAGTTGATCACCCCGGCAGGGCCGCAGATCACCGGCTACAGCGAGGCGAGCCGCGGCTGTAAACACACCTGCCGTCACTGCCCGATCGTGCCGGTGTACGGCGGGCGCTTTCGGGTCATCCCGCGCGACGTGGTGCTCGCCGATGTGCGCCGCCAGGTCGCAGCCGGCGCGCGCCATATCACCTTCGGCGACCCCGACTTCTTCAACGGTCCCGGCCATGCGCTACCGCTCGTGCGTGCGCTGCACGCCGAGTTTCCCGATCTGACGTACGATGTGACGATCAAGGTCGAGCACCTGCTGCGCCACGCCGCGCTGCTGCCCGAGCTGCGGGCCACTGGCTGCGTGCTGGTCACCAGCGCAGTCGAGGCGCTCGACGACGCCATTCTGCAGCGGCTGGCAAAGGGCCATACCCGCGCCGATGTGGGCCGCGCGGTTGAACTGTTGCAAGCGGCGGGCCTGGCGCTCAACGCCACCTTTGTCGCTTTCACGCCCTGGACCAGTCGCGCGGGCTACGCCGCGTTTCTAGCCGGGATCGTCGACCTGGGGCTGGTCGAGAGCGTGAGCCCCGTCCAGTATGCCCTGCGGCTGCTCATCCCCGCTGGCTCGCGCCTGCTTGAACTGGCGGAGGTGCGCCAACTGGTCGGGCCCTTCGACCAGGCGGCCCTGGCTCACCCCTGGCGCCACCCCGACCCGGCGCTGGATGCGCTGCAGCGCGCCGCGCTGCGCCTGGCGCAGGGCAGTGCTCCCCGCGGCGAGACGCGCGTGCAGTTCCTGCAGCGGCTGCTCGCCCTGGTGGCGGAGCACCTCGACGTCACCCCGTCGATCAGTCTGGAGCACCTGGTGCCGCGGCCGCCCATTCCATACATGAGCGAGCCGTGGTACTGCTGAGCAGAGCCTAACGAGGGGCAGGTGGCCCCCACGTATGTCTGAGCACAATCCACAACCACGGGTCCTGCTGCTGACCACAGCGTCGAGCTACCGGCTGCCCGCCTTCCTGGAGGCGGCCGAGCGGCTCGCGATCGCGGCGCTGGTCGCTGAGGACACCCCGGCAGCCCTGGCCCGGGAGACGGCCAGCCGCCTCGGGCTGGACTTTGCTGCCGAGGAGCGGGCGATTGCGCGCATCGTGGCCCTGGCGCAGGCGGCGCCGCTGGCCGCGGTGATCGCCGTCGACGACAGCGGCAGCCTGCTGGCAGCCCGGGCCAGCGCCGCCCTCGGCCTGCCCCACAACACGCCCGGCTCCGCCGAGGCCGCGCGCGACAAACACCTGATGCGCCGGCTGTTCGCCGCCGACGGAGTGCCCTCGCCGGCTTTTCGCCTCTGCTCAACCGGCGAGGACCTGGCAGCCCTGGGCGCCACCCAACGCTACCCCTGCGTGGTCAAGCCGCTGCGGCTGAACGGCAGCCGCGGCGTGATCCGCGCCGATACGCCGGAGCAGTTCGTGGCGGCAGCACAGCGCCTCGCCCGGTTGCTCGATCGGGTGGAGGGCAGGCCGGGGCCACACCAGTTCCTGGTCGAAGACTTTATCCCAGGCTGTGAAGTGGCGCTGGAGGGGCTGATCGACCGCGGCAAACTTCAGGTGCTGGCGCTCTTCGATAAGCCTGACCCGCTGGACGGGCCGTTCTTCGAGGAGACGATCTATGTCACTCCCTCACGCTTGCCGGCTGACACCCAGGCGGCGATCGCCGCAGTGGCGGCGCGCGCCGCGGCGGCGGTGGGCCTGGTACGTGGGCCACTGCACGCCGAGTTGCGGGTGAGCCCGTCCGGCCCGGTGATGGTGGAGCTCGCGGGGCGAACGATCGGCGGGCTCTGTTCGCGCACGCTGCGCTTTGGCACGGATGCCCCGCTGGAGGAACTGATCCTGCGCCAGGCCACCGGGCTGCCGGTGAGCGGGCTGCGCCGCACCGGGCAGGCTGGCGGGGTGATGATGATCCCCATTCCCGGCGCAGGCATCCTGCGCGAGGTGCGTGGGCTGGCGGCTGCGCGGGCCGTGCCCGGCATCGAGGACGTGACGATCACGGCGCCGCGCAACTACCCGTTGGTGCCGCTGCCCGAGGGCGACGCCTACCTCGGCTTCATCTTCGCTCGCGGCGAGCGTCCTGAGCAGGTCGAGGCGGCGCTGCGCGTTGCCCACGCCCATCTAGCCTTCGACGTGCTGCCGGCGATCCCGCTGGTGGGTTCCAGCAGCGGTTGAGCCGTTGCTGCGCCCCCGGCCAACGTGGCTCCGCCCCGTTGGAAACCGCGAAGCTCACGTCCGTGCCGGGCGAACGCGGCTACGCTGCATGCCTCAGACCGCGGCACGGGCATGACCCCGCGGCCGTCCCGCCAGGAACGCTGCCTTCCGGCGGGGTCCGGGGCGGCGCGCCCATACGCATCAAGTTACGCCCCTGGCAGGGCGGCGGCTGCCACGCGACAGGCGAACATGTCGTTATGTTGGCAGTTTCTGCCAGCGAAGCTGGCAGAAACTGCCAACATAACAACGCTTTCATCCTTCCGTGTGGGTGAGCGGCACGGCCGCAGCCCGTAACTTGATGCGTATGGGCGGCGCGCCCCGCTGCCTGCCAGCCACGCTGCCAGCAGGCCGCCACCGAAACGGCAGTTCAGAAGACTGTACGAGCCTACTTGCGACGTGGGCCGCCCTTCGCGGGCGGAGCGGGCGTCCAGCCCTCGGGCATTGCCGCATCCTCGCCGAAGAAGAACTCCTCCATCTGCTGGAGGAGGATCCGCTGCGCGTTCGGGTCGCCGAGGCTGAGCCCGTAGTGGTTGATGATCAGCGTCGCCTGGGCCGGCCATAGCCCGTAGGCCTGCGCTGAGACCTGCTCGTAGATCCGCTGCCCCAGAGGGCCCGGAAAGGGCTGCCGCTCAAGCCCGGGGAGCTCCCGGCCAAGCTTGACACACAGAACCATTCGTGGCATTGCTCACCTGGCTGGATTATTCGGGCGCCTCACGTGCATATTGTACGACGGCGACGCTGACACGGCGCGGTGCGGGCAACAGGGTATACTTCGATCCATTATACAGGAGTCATCCCATTTCATGCTGCGTGTGGTGCTCTTCGGCATGCCTGGTCCGCTCGCTGGCGCGGCGCTAACCGCCCTGCTGGAGGCGGGCGTCACGCTTGCCGCTGTGGCCGTGCCCGCGCCCCCCGGCGCACCGCCCGTGGCCCCCCCGCCACGCAGCAGCGCCCCTGCCCGGCTGATCCCCCTGGGTCCGCCGCCGCCACCCGGGCTGCTGGACCTTGCCCAGGCTCACGGCGTGCCCACGCTGGCCCTGGGCAGCGTGCGTGTGCCTGCCGTGCACGAGGCTCTGCGCGCGCTCAGCCCCGAACTGGTCTGCGTGGCCTGTTGGCCCTGGCGCATCCCGCCCACCCTGCTGGCCGTGCCCCGCCTCGGCTTCCTCAACCTGCACCCGGCCCCGCTCCCCGAGCTACGCGGCCCCGCGCCGCTCTTCTGGGCCTTTCAGCAGGGCCGGGCCAGCACCGCCGTCACCCTCCACTGGATGGACGCCGGGCTGGACACCGGCCCGATCGCGCTGCAGGCGCCGCTCGAACTGCCGGTTGGCCTCGACTGGGATACTGCCGAGCAGCAGGCGGCGGACCTTGGCGCCGCACTGCTACGCGAACTGCTGGCGCGCCTCGCCGCCGGCGCCCTCCCACGCCGCCCCCAGGGGTCCGGCGGCAGCTACCGCCCGGCGCCAGGGATGGCAGACTTTGCCGTCGACCCGGGGTGGCCCGCCGAGCGTGCGTTCCGCTTTATGCGCGGCACGGCCGCCTGGGGCCACGCCTATCGCCTGCCGGCCACGCTCGCGGCACCACCACTCAGCACCGTCCTGGCCTATGAGCCCACCGGCAGCCTCGGCACGCCGCTCGTGGTCCAGGGGCAGACCGTGCGCGTGCAGATGACGCCGGGGATCCTCGTCGCCCGCTGCTAGCCCCCTACTCGTCGCGCCCCTCGCGGCGGTTGCCACGCGGCCCACTGGCGGCCTGGCGTGTGGGCGGGCCGTCGCGGCGCGAGCGGCAGCGCGGGCAGCGGGTCGGCTCGTGGAGAAAACCCTTGTCGGCGTAGAACTCCTGCTCGCCGGCGGTGAAGATGAACTTCTCACCGCAGTTGCGGCAGATCAGCTCCATGTCCTTGTAGAATGGCATAACGGTGGCAAGGCGCCCGCCGGAACGCCGCCGGGCGACCACTGGCGCCCGGCGCGGGGCATGGGGTTGGACTATGAATGGTATTGTAGCACGCTCGCCTGCCGCACGCGGCGTGCCAGTACAACGAAGATCCAGAAGGCGAAGGCCAGGTCGGTCCAGAAGTAGAACTGGTCGACCAGACCGTGGACCAGGGCGCCGCTCATGGCGGCGATGAGCCCGGCGGCGAGCGCGGCCTCCGCGCCGCCCAGCGCGAGGCCCGCCCATGCATCGCGGTAGCAGCGGACGATCAGCCAGCCAAAGGCGAGCAGGCCCAGCGGCCCCATGCGTAGCGCGATGTCGAGCAGCAGGTTGTGCGGATGGGCCGTGTGGATCTCGCTGGTACTGGCCAGTTCAGGGGCGATGTAGGCCGGGTAGATCCGCCCGAACTGGTCGAGGCCAATGCCGAAGGGGTGGTCACGCAGCATCGCCAGCGCCGCCGCCCAGGTCTTGAGGCGCACGCCGCTGCTGGCGCCGAGCGGGTTGAAGCGCTCGATATCGAGCGCAACGATCGCGGCGCTGCTCGCCAGCGCCGCCAGGGCGAGCAGGCCCAGGGCAACTCGCACCCGCCGGTCGCGCCAGCGTGCGCGCGGCAGCAGCAGCGCTGCCAGCAGCGCGCCGGCCAGCAGCGCGCCCAGGTAGGCCCCCCGTGAGAAGGAGACGAGCAGCCCGCCGCCAAAGAGGATCGCCGCGAGGGCCGTGGGCCACGCGCGCCGCAGCCCCGTCGCGCGGTCGGGTGCACCCCAGAAGGCGACGTGGGCCAGGGCCGCCGCGACGGGCCAGTAGCGCCCCATGGCCAGGCCCAGGTTGTTCGGGTGGCCGTAGAGCCCCGCCACCCGCCGCACCCCCTCCACCAGGAAGCTGTCCGCGCCGAAGCCTGCCTTGCTGCCGACGAGCGGCGCCAGGTTGAGCCCGGCGAATTGCAGCAGCGCTACCAGCCCCGAGAGCGCCCCGCCGACCAGCCAGAAGCCAGTCACCTGGCGCCAGTAACTATCGGGGCCGCCAGGGGCCTGGCGGGCCGCCACGAAGCTCGCCAGCGCGACGAAGAGCAGTGGACCGAGCACCGTCCAGCGCAGCTCGCGCAGTGCAGCGCCGCGAGCCTCGGCGACGATCACGCCCCATCCGGCAGCCGCCAGAAACAGCCCCAGCGGCGCCAGTTCGACCAGCCGGATGGTAGCGCCGCCCGGGCGCGGGCGCCCCCGTTGCCACGGCACTTTCCCAGACCAGCGGGCAACAATGGCCAGCAGAGCGATCAGCAGCAGGATCTCGTGCAGGGGCAGGTAGATCCCGGACTCGCGAATGCCGAAGCGCGCATCGAAGAGCCCCTTGGGCATGAAGTAGAGCGGCAGCGTGAGCGGCACGAAGAGCAGCGCCAGCGCCGGCCGCGCCAGGGCCAGCCCACCGAAGAGGGCCAGCCCGGCCAGGGTGAGCGGCAGTTGCGCCGAGGCGCGGTAGGCCACGGCAACGCCCAGCAGCATGCCGGCCAGGATCAGGCTGTCGGGCTGGACAAGCCGGTCGACGAGGCGCGAGCTGCCCGCGGCGCGTCGCTGGGCGGCGCGCAGCCGCGCCCAGCCAGCGTCGAGCGCCGGGAAGAGCAGGCGCATACTGGCGGCCATGCTCAGAGCCAGGGCGGCGAGCAGCGCGAGCGGGCCGTAGTCCCAGAGCCAGCCCCAGGGCCGGGCACGCTCAACGATGAAGCGCTCGGGCACGGGGGCGCCGCGCAGCTCCAGGGTGTGGTCGCCCGGGGCCAGGGTGGGGGTAGCCAGCACCGGCAGCCCATCCAGTTCGGAGCGGATGAGGGTGACCGGCGCGCCATCCAGGCTGGCCGTGACGGCGCCCGCCAGGCCGCCCAGCAGCCTGAGCCGCGCGCCGCTGAAGCGCACACGCCAGCCGCCGGCGATCGGCTCGACGGCCGGGTGGTCCCAGCGGTGCGCCCCGACGCCTGCGCGCGCCGGGGCCGCCGTGTAGGCAGCCAGGGCCGCGAAGGCCGGCAGCGGCTGCCAGTCGCGGGTGACCAGGGCGAAGTAGGGCGTCGGATCGTCCGGGTCAGGCTCGGCGTAGCCGCCGTAGCGCAACATCCAGACATTCATCACCCCCATCCAGGGCCATTCGTTGCGCGCCCGCTCCAGCTGGCCCACCAGGTAGGCGCCCTTGGTCGCCTCGCTCACCGGCGCCCCCCAGGTGAAGCGGCGCTCGGGCGGAATGCTCTCGGGTGCGGCGTTCCAGCCGAACTCGGTGATCCAGACCGCGGTGCCGGCGTCGCCGTTACGCTCCATCACCTCGCGCAGCAGCACCACCCGGCTGACATCGTTGCGCGTATCGATCGGGCGGCGCCAGTTCCAGTTGTCACGCCCGCGCAGGAAGACGTAGCGGTGCTCGTCGGGCGACTGGCCGAGGCCGTAGCCCTGGGCGGCCATCACGTCGAAGTAGGCGGCGCCCCCGGCCCGGTAGACCCGCTCGAGGTACGCCAGCTCGGTCAGCGGGGCACGTTCGTCGAGCCCGTCGGTGGGGGCGAGCCCGGGGAAGATGATCACCGCCGCGGGGCTGGCGGCGCGAGCAGCGCTGGCCCCGGCGCGCAGCAGGACAACGAAATCCTCGGGGCGTGGCTCTTGCCAGTTCCACTCGTTCTTGAGATTCGGCTCGTTCCAGAGCTGGAAAAAGCGCACCACCGGGCTGCCCGGCGCATCGTTCACGCCGTCGCCGTCATAGCGCTCGACCACGGCGCCCACAAAGGCGGCGTAGTCGGCGAAGTCATCGGGGGGGCCGGTGGAGTTGCCGTCGCGGGCCAGGCCGGCCTGGAACTCCGGGGTCGCATCGGCCTGCGCGCGGGCCCACAGCGGCGGGCGCTCCAGGCGCCAGATCAGCTCCACCCCGGCGGCATTGGCTGCGGTGGCGATCCGGTCGTACTTGGCCCAGGATGAGACGATGCCCACCGTCTCGGCATGACGCCGATCCATAAAATCGCCGCGCCCGTGGATCTCGATATCGTCCCAGGGCACCTGCATGCGCGCATAGTGCGCGCCGAGCGCGCGGGCCAGTTCGAAGGAGCGGCGCACCGCAGATGGGTCGGGCTCCAGGTGCAGGTTGAACAGATTGACGCCGAGCGTCGGGCCATCGGCGAAGGGGATGGGCTGTGGCTCAGGGATGAAGGTAATGCCCCGATTGGCCGCGTTATCGTACCAGACCACGGCGACCAGCGCCGCGATCAGCAGCAGGTCGAGCAGGAGCAGCAGCGGGAGCCGCATGCGGCGCAGCGAGGTGGCGTTCATCGGGGCCGATTGTATGTGGGGTCGCGGGGGCTGTCAACGGGCATGGTGCTGCCCCTGGTGGCGCACGATGCGCGTAGGCGCCGGACGTCAACTGGCGAGGCGACGCCCGGGTCAGGGCCGCAGCCCGTGCTGCAGCCTGACCCGGGCGTCACGGCACACTAGACCCGCCCGTTGGTTGAGACGTCGCGCTTCTTCCAGATACCGGCAGCGCGGCGGAAGAGGCGGTAGGCCACTACTGCCAGCACGATCACCAGGATGATCGCGAGCACCGGCACCAGGATCGCCAGCAAGCTCAGGCCGAGCGAGGCGCCATCTTCCACGGCGCTCACCACCGGATTGGCCGTGCCCCCGGTGGCGGCCGTGACCACCGGGCGGGCGGCGGCGCGGGCCGCGTGGGTGCCACCAGCCACGATCAGCCCAGCTGCGCCGACCAGGAGGGGATTGATCGTTGCAAGATCGCCCTGGCTGGCCAGGGCCAGGATGGCGCCTGCAATCGGGCTGATGACCATACCGCCGGCGTGCAGCACACTGTCCACCGCGGGCACCTTATCACCCACAAAGTCGAGCGCCGCCAGGGCCGCGATGATCAGCAGCACAAAGACATTGGTCAGCAGATCGAATGGCGCGGCCAGTTCGATCCAGCCGAGGCGCGCAAAGATACCGATCGTGAGCAGGGGCAGATAGGCGTTCAGCCCTGAAGCGGTCGCCAGCCCGAGCCCCGTGGCCAGGGCGATCAGTCCCTCCATGGGTGTCCCTTCCTTACATGCTGGTGCAACAAGCAGTGAAGCGGGCGACCGCGGCGTCGCAGCTCGCCCCGATCGCCCGCTCCCGTCGACGTCCCATGGCACATGACGGTGCACGGGGTCGAAAAGTTTCATCTGGGCGCAGGATCGCGCCCCCTAACCACCGATCAGCGCGCGGAAGGCCTCGCCCGAGGCCACCCCGGTTGTGATGTAGAAGAAGCCCAGGCCGGTGATCACATAGACGGCCAGCAACTGCGCGCCCTCAAGCCAGTTGCTCTCACCGTCCACCGAGATGATCGTCGCGATCAGCACCGCGAGTGTCAGGGCGGCGACTTCGAGCACGGTAAAGAACAGCGTCATCTCGGGGCCGAAGATCAGGCTGATGAAGACCAGCAGCGGGGCGACCAGGAGGGCCACCTGCATCGACGAACCCAGGGCGATGGTCATCGCCAGGTCCATCTTGTTCTTGATCGCCATCTGCACGGCCACGATATGCTCGGCCACATTGCCCACCAGCGGAATGATGATAATCCCGATAAAGAACTCGCTCAGGCCGAGCGCCTCGGCAAAGGGTTCGACCGTCCCGACCAGGAATTCGCTCAGGAAGACGATGCCCAGCGTACTGGCGGCGAGCACGCCGATCGCGACCGGTATACTCCACTTCGCCGTATGGACCTCGCCGTCGGGGGTTCTGTCTTGCACCCCCGTGTGGCCGCCGACGCCACGTTCGGGCTGGCGGAAGGTGAAGATCAGGCTGAGCACATAGAGCACGATCAGCACCCCGGCCACCCCGAGGCTGAGCCAGTCGAGTGAGGGGTCCTCGACCGTTGTAGTGAACAGGTTCAGCTCGCCGAACTGGATCTGGCGCACGACCTCGAACAGGGTCGGGACGATCAGACCGATGACGGCCAGGGTCATCATCGAGGCGGCCACCCCCGCCGCCTGCCGATCAAAGTGCTGGATGCCATGGCGCAGGCCGCCGAGCAGCAGGGCCAGGCCCAGGATCAGCAGCAAGTTGCCGAGGATCGAACCGGTGATCGAGGCCTTGACCAGTTCGATCTTGCCCTGCGACAGCGCCACAATCGAGATGATCAGCTCTGCCGCGTTGCCGAGCGTCGCATTGAGCAGGCCGCCCACTCTGGGGCCAGTATGCACCGCCAGTTCCTCAGTGGCCTCGCCGAGAAAGCCGGCCAGGGGGATCAGCCCCAGGCAGCAGACCAGAAAGAGCAGCAGGTCATTCCGTATTCCGGGAATAAACTCGAGGGCGAACGCGACCGGCACAAAGATGATCAGATAACGGATCCACTTCACACCCAACCCCCTATGGTACTGGCGCAGCAGCGCCCCGAGCTGCTCGGTACGCTAGACGGCAGGTATTCCCGCTTCGTCACCGGACTGCTGCCTGCAGTTCGCCCTGTATGCGCCGGCTGGATCGGCCCCAAGCGTAGCAGCAGTCACCCGGCGTGTCAACCGGCGCCCTGCCGCCCCGGATGACGCCCCGTCGCCCCGGATGCCGCGCCCGTGGCACCCCCGGGGCGCTGTCCCGGCCCCTGCGCTGCTTGCGGGGCGCTGCCCCGGCCCCATCACAGCCAGCGGGGCGCTCCGCCCCCGCGCCCGTGGCACCCCCGGGGCGCTGCCCCGGCCCCATCACAGCCAGCGGGGCGCTACCCCGGCCACATC
>JACAEO010000298.1 GCA_013388805.1 Chloroflexota bacterium | reverse complement strand
TGGTGCTGATCCCGATCTTCCTGATCACCAACCGCATCTCGCGCGCAACGGAGAGCTACGATGTCTAGTGTCGCCACAACCACCGCCACACGGACGCGCAAGGGCAGCACGGCCGCCGGTCGCCAGCTCAAGTGGTGGCAGCAGCTGCTCTTCCAGGCCCTCTGCCTGTTCATCGCGGCAACCGTGCTCTTCCCGATCATGTGGATCGTGAGCATGTCGCTCGACCCGCGCAACATCGCCCGGCCCACCGAGCTGCGGCTCATTCCGCCCGGCGCTTCGCTCGAGGCCTACCGCGCCGTGCTCGATCGGCCGACGGCCAATCCGGTGACCTTCACCGAACTGGCGTTGAATAGCCTGAAACTGGCCGGCGGGGTTGCGCTCTTCGCGCTGCTGATCGGCGTCAGCGCGGCCTACGCCTTCTCGCGCTTCAAGTTCCCCGGCCGCCAGTACATGATGATCGCGGTGCTGGCGATCACGGTGCTGCCCGCCGTGGCGACGATCGCGCCGCTCTTCGCGCTGCTCAACGGCATCCGCATCGGCAGTGGCCTGCTGAGCGTCGCCCTGCTGGTCGCCGCGGCGCTGGTGATCGGCTTCGGGCTGATGATCGTGGTCCCTGCCATGCGCGCCGGCACCGCGAGTGGCAGCACTTACGCTGTCGGCGGCGTCACGACGGTGCTCGGCCTGCTGCTGGTCTATGCCGCACTCAACCCGGCAGCCGGCGACGTCTTCGTGCTGCGCAACTCGCTGCTCGGCGTGGGCATTGCTATGATTTCGGGCGCGCTGCCCTTCGCGATCTGGAACCTCAAGGGCTACCTCGATACCATTCCCAAGGAGCTTGAGGAGGCCGCGATCATCGACGGCGCCAGCCCCAACCAGATCTTCTTCCAGATCGTGCTGCCGCTGGCCGTGCCCGCCCTGGCCGTGACCGGCTTCCTCAGCTTCGCCGGCGGCTGGACCGAGTTCTTCCTCTCGTGGCAGTTCCTCACGAACCCGAAGGACTTCACACTGGCCATGGCGCTCTACAACATGACCGGCCAGTACGCCGGCTCGGTGCCCTGGTCACGCTTCGCCGCCTTCTCGATCCTGGTCTCGCTGCCGGTGGCGATCGTCTACCTGCTGCTCCAGCGCTACATCGTCGGTGGTCTGACGCTGGGCGGGGTAAAGGGCTAGTGGAGGCAGCCCGGGAGCTACGATCGGCGCTCTCCGCTCTGCGCTCCGCATGATGGACGATATCTCCGCCGATTTTATCTTCGGCACCCTGGCCACCGATGCGCGGCGCCTGGGCGTGCTCAAGGCCGAGCAGGCTGGCGTGAGCCACCGCCATCGCATCGCGCCGCTCGATCCCGCCCCCGGCCAGTCAGTCACCCTCCGGGTTACGCTTGGCCCGGCGGTTGTTGCCGACCAGGTGAGTTGCTACTACACGTGCGACGGCACGGAGCCGGGCGGCGCGCGCGGCGTGCCGGCCCCCGGGTCGGCGGTTGTGCCCTTTGCGCGCGCCGGCAGTGAGTGGAACACCTTCCTCTGGGGCTATGCCGAGGAGTGGCAGGCGGTGCTGCCGCCTCAGCCGGCCGGGACGATCGTCTGCTACCGGATTGAGGCCTGGTCGGCCTATGGCGCGCCGAGCGCCTGGGCGGGCGAGCTCATCGGCAGCACCGCCGGCGATGGCACGGTGCTTGGCGATGTGGGGCCGGGCGATCACTTTCTGCGTGAGTTGGGCCAGGAGTTCGAGCTGAGCTTTGTGCGCCGCGCGCGCAGCTTCGCCTATGCGGTCGATACAGAACGGGCGCCCGCCTGGCTGCAGGACGGGCTGATCTACCAGGTGTTCATCGACCGCTTCAACCCCGGCGGCGGCCGGCCCTTTGCCCAGCCTGCCACCCCTATGGGGTTCTACGGCGGCACGCTCGCCGGGGTCAGCGAGCAACTCGATCACATCCAGTCGCTTGGCGCCAGTATTATCTGGCTCTCGCCGATCTTCCCCTCGCCCTCGCACCACGGCTACAACGCCACTGACTACTACGCCGTTGAGCCACGCCTGGGCACTGCTGCCGATCTGCAGGCGCTGATCGCCGGCGCTCACGCCCGGGGTATGCGCGTGCTGCTCGACTTTGTGGCCAACCATATCTCCGATCGGCACCCGGTCTTCCAGGAAGTGCTGCGCAACCCCGCCAGCCCGCGCCGCGCCTGGTTCACCTTCACCGACTACCCCGAGCAGTACGTCGCCTTCTTCGGGGTGCGCGAGCTGCCCCAGGTCGACAACGACCACCCCGCGGCGCGCCGCTTCATGATCGACCCGGCGGTCTACTGGCTGCAGCAGGGGGTGGACGGCTTCCGCCTCGACTATACGATCGGCCCGTCGCACGCCTTCTGGACGGCATTCCGTGCCGCCACGCGGGCCGCGCGCCCCGACGCGATCAGCCTGGGTGAGGCGGTGGATACGGCCGAGGCGCTGCGCACCTACTACGGGCGCCTGGACGGCTGTCTCGACTTTCTGCTGCTCCAGGCACTGCGGCGCTTCTTCGCCTTCGGCGACCTGAAGCCCAGCCAGTTCGACAGCTTCCTGCGCCGCCACCTGGACGCCTTTCCGCCCGACTTCGTGATGCCGAGCTTCCTCGACAACCACGACATGAACCGTTTCCTCTGGATCGCCCGTGGCGATGTGCGCCGGCTGAAGCTGGCCGCGCTCTGCCAGTACACCCTGCCCCACCCGCCCATCCTGTACTACGGCACCGAGGTGGGCCTGAGCCAGGAGCGTGATGTCCGCCACGCCGACGGCAGCGGCCACCCCGAGGAGTCACGCCTGCCGATGCGCTGGGGCGCCGCGCAGGACGGCGCGCTGCTGGACTTCTACCGGCAATTGGGGGCGCTGCGGCGGGCCAGCGCGACGATCTGGCGTGGGCCACGGCGCACCGCGGCGCTTGATGATGCGCGAGGGTATTACGCTTACCTGTGCGGTGAGGCGGGCGACTGGCTGGTGAGCTTGAACAACGGCCCGGTCGCAGGGCGCCTGGCACTGCCCGAGGGCCAGTGGGAACTGGTGCTGGCCACGACAGACGCCCAGGTCGGGCGAGGCAGGGTGGCGCTGCCGGCCTACAGTGGGGCCGTGCTGCGCCGCCCCGGGTAAGCTGGGAATCAAGAACGCAACGTCCCTGGAACAAGCCCCAGGGCTGTTGCACCGATACTGCTGGCAAACCTGGGTACGCGGGCCTCCGGCCCGCATGCGGGCGGGACGCCCGCGCACCCGGCGTGGGCAAAACGGCGTTTGCCAGCAGTAGCTTGCACCGTCGTTGGAACTGCGTTCCAAACCTCCTGGTTCTGTTGGCGGCTGCGCCACCAATAGAACCAGAAAACTGTTCCCTGGGGCAGCGCTACGCTGGTATGTCGTACCGGCTATAATAGGGTGCTCATGGTCACTGCTCGATGAGTGCCGGTGCAGCGACCGGGATCCGATGGAGCCGGGCCGAGGCCGCCTTCGGCAGGCGCAACTGCAGAACACCATTGGTGTAGCGCGCATCGATCGCGCCGCCATCGAGCGGGGAGGCGAACTGGAGGCTCCGCTCGAAGCGCCCCTCGGCCAGCTCGCGCAGGCGGTAGGTGGCGCCCTCGGCAGGCTCCGGCAGGCGGAGCTCGCCGCTGATCGTCAGCGTCCGGTCGTTCAGGTGCAGGTCGATCGTCTCGGCGGTCAGGCCAGGCAGCAGCGCTATCACGGTGTAGCCCTCGGTGTCCTCAACGACGTTCAGCGGCACGCCCAGGGCAGCGCGGGCGGTCGCGAGTTGCTGGCGGGGAGCACCCAGGGGGGCGCGCCGTACAATCAGGGTGGTCATTGGTCCATCACTCCTTTAGTTGCGCTTTCTCAGGTAGGCGCAGCCACCATGGGCGCCCACTGCGGCTGATTGTAGCGTTTAACTATAAGAAGCGCGCTAACGGCGCGTATGAGAGACATTAATCGGACCGGCCTGATGCCAAGGAGCGAGAGTCGCGGGGGCACATCGATGTCAGAAACACTGCCACAGCCACCGCTGGAGCACGAACTTGTTGCCCTGCGGGCGCGCATCGCCGAACTGGAGCGGCGCAACGCTGCTCTGGAGGAACAGTGCGCGGTCTTTCGGACCCTGTACGAGCAGAGCAGGCTGGGGCTGGTGATCACGCTGCTGGACGGCGCCGCCCTGGCCGCCAACCCGGCCTTCGCGGCGCTCGTCGGCTATCGCGCCGAGGAGCTGCAGCACCAGACGCTCCCGGCGCTCACCTACCCGGACGAGCGGGACGCCGCCCTGAGGCTGTTTGGCGAGCTGCGGGCCGGCAGCCGCGACTGGTTTCAGCACCAGCAGCGCCTGGTGCACCGGGACGGTCACGCGGTGCCCGTGCTGCTCACCGGTCTGCTCGTGCGCGACGACGCGAGGCGCCCGCAGCGCGTGCTTGCCCTGGTTGAGGATCGCACCGACCATGAGCGGGATCTCGCCCGCGTGACCGGCGAGCGCCGCCAGCTCGAAGCCCAGCGGCTGGCAAGCCTGGAGTTGATGGCCGCCAGCTTCGCCCACGAATTCAACAACATCATCACGACCCTCATGGGCCACGCCGAGCTGGCCCTGCTCGCCCCCACGCTCGACGAGGATACCCGCGAGCAGCTGCAGTATGTGCTCGATGGCACGCACCGGGCTGCGACCCTGACGCGGCAGGTCCTGGCTTATACGGGCAAAAATCGCGTGCTGGTGCGGCCGCTGGCCCTGGCCGAGCTGATCCGGAGTATGGACGGTCTTGGTGCCGATGGCGCGACACCGGCGGGCCAGATAAGCCTCGAGGTGGCGGCGGAACTACCGCCGGTGCAGGCCGACGAAACCCAGCTGCGCCAGTTGATCAGCAACCTGGCGGCCAACGCGCGCGAGGCGATCGCCAGCCACGAGCAGGGCGGCCGGATCGTGGTGCGGCTCCGCGACACGACCCTGAGCCGGGCGGAGCTCGACGGGCTGCTGCTCGGCGAGGGGCTGCCGGAGGGGCGCTATGTGCAGCTGACGGTGGAGGACAACGGCTGCGGGATCGACCCGGCCAACCTGGAGCGGATCTTCGACCCCTTCTTCTCAACACGGCTCACCGGCCGCGGGCTGGGCCTCGCCACCGTGCTGGGTATCGTTCGCGCGCACCACGGGGCGATCAGCGTGAGCAGCTGGCCCGGCGCGGGCACGCAGGTCAGTGTCTGGCTGCCCGCCGCCGACAAGGCAAGCCCGGGGTAGGCTGCCTATCGGGCGCGTCCCTCAACCCGGGTATCAGACCGTCATCAGGCGGGCGCCACGCGCATCTGCTACAATAAGACAGGTGTTCGCCTGGCACAGGTAGTCTCTGCCCTGGCCATTACTGAGGAGCCGCGACCGTGTCGAGCCATCGTGGACGACCTGCGCGCCGCCCGGGGGCAAGCGGTGCCGAGCCCTACACCGACGAGACGCTGGTGATGCGCCGACCCGGGCCGGCGAACGAGCCGCAGGCCGCAGCCCGCCCGCGCAACCGTTTCTGGGCGCGCCTGCGCCTGGTGCTCCTGCTCACGCTGGGGATGGTGGCGCTGGGTCTGGGGCTGTTCTACTGGCAGGTGCACCGTCTGGCCAGCGCGATCACGGTGAGTGATGTGCGTCGCAATCCGCCCATCGCCACACCGCTGATCGGTGCCAACCTGCTGATCATCGGCGTGGACGAGCGCCCCGGCTACCCCCAGGAGGGCGTGCGGGGCGATACACTGCTGCTCGCCCGCCTCGACGCCGCTGAGGGCTGGGTCTCGCTGCTCTCCATCCCGCGCGACACCCAGGTCGAACTGCCGGGGGTCGGGGTTACCAAGATTAATACCGCCTACGGGCAGGGCTATGCCCGGGCCGCGGAGCTCTACGGTCCCGACACAACGCCGCAGGAGGGCGGCATGGCGCTGGCCGGCACGACGGTGGCCGAGTTCCTGCAGCTGCGCGAGCGCGGTATGCAGGTGGACTTTATGGCCACGGTCAATTTTGCCGGCTTCGAGGGGATCATCGATGCGCTGGGCGGAGTGACGATCGACGTGCCACGCTACATCCTCGACGAGGAGTACCCGACCGAGGACTTCGGCACTATGCGCGTCGAGTTCCAGCCCGGGCCACAGCGCATGGACGGCAAGACGGCGCTGATCTACGCCCGCACACGTCATGCCGACAGCGACTTCGGGCGCGCCGAGCGGCAGCAGCAGGTGGTGCGGGCGGTGCTGGCCGAGGTCCAGGCGCGGGGCTGGGCGGGCCGCGCCCTGGCGCTGCCGGGGCTGCTGCGGTCCGTGGCCGGCACGGAGGACGGCCCGCCCCCGGTGGTAACGACACTGCCGATCGACCGGCTCGACGTCTTGCTCGGGCTCATGGGCCTTGCCGGCGCGGTTGAGCCCGATACGCTGGGCCAGTTTCGGCTCGGCCCGGAGCAACTCCAGGACGAGAACGGCTCCAACCTGGTCTTCGACCCGGCGGCGGTGCAGGCGCTGCTTGAGCAGTGGCAGCGCCCGCCGAGCGAGGCAGCCGAGAACGCCACGGTGCAGGTCTTCAACGGTACCGAGGTAGCGGGCCTGGCCCGTGGCGTGAGCCTCGACCTGGAGCGGGCCGGCTTCCGCGTGCTCGTGCCGGAAAACGCCCCTGCCGGGGTCGAGCGCACTGTCGTCTACAACCCCTATGGCAACCCCGCGACCAGCCGGCGCGTGGCGCGCAGCCTGGGCGCCGAGCTGGTCAACGGCCCAGCGCCGGATGGCCTGGTGAGCGAGGCCGAGGTGATCGTGGTGCTCGGCGCCGACGCGGTCGAGTAGTACAGCACTAGGTGCGGCGCCAGGCGATCTCGTAGGGACCGATATCCTTCAGCACCAGGCGGGCGGCATCCTCGGCCTCGGCACTCTGGACCGGCACCAGCACCTGGGGCCGCGCGACGCCCTTGCCCTCGGCGACGGCCCGCTCGGTGGCGCTGGTCAGCAGATTGGCGAGCAAGACGCCCGTCAGGAATCCGGCCACCAGGCCAAGCACTAGCCCGGCGATCGCCCAGGTGAGGACCCAGACGATCACGCCGGGCAAGTCAGCGAGCGTGGCCATATTGCGCACCTCGGTAAAGCCCATCGAGACAAAGCCGAGGAAGCCAAGGGCCGCGGCGCCGGTCGCCGCGCCGCCGATCGTCGAGCCGAGCATGATCCGGTTGCGGAAGCTATCCACCGTCTCGCCGAGGCCGAGCAACGAGCCTGGCCCGGCATCGCTGGCGCCGACGCTCGTCCCCTTAAAGCCGCGGGCCTGCAGGATTGCAGCCGCCTGCGCGGCATCGCGCATGTCGGTGAACGTGGCCACGAGGGTCGCCATAGGACAGGTCCTTTCGCTGTGCAAAACGGGCGGTCCTCTCTATTGTACTACCACTCGCCAGCGGCGCGAACAGGGCCAGGTGCGGTTCGACAGAGACCGGGGGGTGTGCTAAAATTCACGGCTATACTGCCGCAGAACGCCAACGGAGGAACCCATGCGGATCGAGCGTAATCTGGGCATGGACCTGGTACGCGCCACGGAAGCCGCGGCCCTGCGCAGCGGTCGCTGGATGGGTCGCGGCGACAAGATCGGCGCCGACCAGGCCGCGGTCGATGCGATGCGCCTCGCGCTCGACAGCGTACCGATGAACGGCGTGGTCGTGATTGGCGAGGGCGAGAAGGACGAAGCGCCGATGCTCTACGTGGGCGAGCGCGTGGGCAGCGGCGATGGCCCTGAGATGGACGTGGCGGTGGATCCAGTGGAGGGGACGACCCTGCTGGCCGAGGGTATGCCCGGCGCAATCGCGGTGGTGGCGATTGCCGAGCGGGGCGCGCTCTACAACTGGCAGGGCATCGCCTACATGGACAAACTGGCGGTCGGTGAGCGGGCCAAAGGCGTGATCGACATCAATGCGCCGGTGGCCTACAACATCCGCGCCGTTGCGCGCACGCTGGGCAAGCAACTGGAGGACGTGACCGTGGTGGTGCTCGATCGGCCACGCCACAAGGATCTGATCAAGGAGATCCGCGAGACCGGGGCGCGGATCAAGCTGATCCTCCACGGCGATGTAAGCGCCGGGATCATGACCGCGATCGAGAATCCGCCGGCCGACATCCTGATGGGCATCGGCGGCGCACCGGAGGCAGTGATCACCGCCGCGGCGCTCAAGTGTATGGGCGGCGAGATCCAGTGCAAGATCTGGCCGCGCAACGACGACGAGCGGGCGAAGATCGCCGAGCTTGGGCTCGATGTGAACAAGGTCTTCACCACCAAAGACCTGGTCAGTGGCGAGAATGTCTACCTGGCGGCAACGGGCATCACGCCAGGCGAGTTCCTGCGCGGCACCGAGTACTTCGGCGGTGGCGCCCGTACCCACAGCGTGGTGATGCGCTCCCGCTCCGGTACGGTCCGCTACATCGACGCGACCCATCGCTGGGACAAGCTGATGCGCATCTCGAATATGCCCTACGGTTGATGATCGGGCTGGTAACGACGGACGAACATCGTGCGGTCTCTGGTTGCGATCCCCCGTGATACGCTGGTCCGCTCGCCGGCGGTGGCGGCGGCGCTGGCCCTGGCGCTGGGCGGGCTGGTGGGCGGTATGGCCGCCCTCGGCCCGCTCTACGCGCTCGCCGGGCTGCTCGGGCTGCTCGCCGGCTACGCCATGCTCGTCTCGACTAGCGCCGGCCTGCTGACGGTCTTCGCAATCATCACCATCCTGCCCTTCGGTACCCTGCCCTTCAAGGCGATCATCACCCCCAACTTCCTCACCCTGGCGCTGCTGGCCGTGCCTGGTGTGTGGCTGCTGCGCCTGCTCGCCCGCCCCGATCGCTACCAGCTGCGGCTCAGCGCCCTGGGCCTGCCGATTGCTGGCTTTCTCGGCCTGACCTTCTTCTCGCTCTACCTGGGCGCCCGGGGCCTGCCCGACGCGGCAACGCTGCACAACTACGCCAAGTTCGTGCTCGGCGTGCTGCTCTACTTCAGCATGATCAACTGCGTGCGCAGCCGCACCCAGGCCCGCCTCATCCTGCGCGGCCTGATCCTCAGCGGTGGTATGGCCGCCCTGATCGCGCTAGCGCTCTGGGCGCTCGACGCCGAGCTCACGCTGCGCATCCTGCTCAGCCTGGGACGGATCGGCTACCCCACCAGCGGGCGCGTGCTGCGCTTCGTGGAGGATGACCCCAATGGGCTGGAGCGGGTGATCGGCTTCGGGGTCGATCCGAACAGCTTCGGGGGCATGCTGGCCCTGGTGCTGGCCCTGACGGCCGCCCAGCTGGTGGCGCGCCAGCCCCTCCTGCGCCGCTGGCTGCTCGGCACGCTCGTCACGCTGATGGCCCTGGCACTGCTGCTCACCTTCTCGCGGGCCGCCCTGCTCGGGCTGATCATCGCGGCGGCCTACCTGGCCACGGTGCGCTACCGCCGCCTCTGGTGGATCATGCTGGCGGCCGGTCTCGGCGCAACCATCCTGCTGGTGGGCCTCGGCTATGGCGAGGCCTTCGCCAGCCGGCTGATCAGCGGCCTGCAGTTCCGTGACCAGGCCCAGCAGATGCGCCTGGCCGAGTTCCAGAACGCGATCGCGATCATTCAACGCTACCCCGCCTTCGGGATCGGCTTCGGCCAGGCCCCCGATCTCGACTTGACCGCCGGGGTCAGCAGCATCTACCTGGCGATCGCCCAGCGCATGGGCCTGATCGGGCTGGCCGCCTTCCTCGCCATCGTCGCGGCGTGGTTCGCCGGCTCGCTCCGCACCCTGCCCGCCCTCGATGAGGAGCGGGCCAGCTGGGTGCTCGGCTGCCAGGCCGGTGTCGTGGCCGCCCTGGCCGTGGGCCTGGCCGATCACTACTTCTTCAATATCGAATTCAGCCATATGGGCGCGCTGCTCTGGGGTACGCTGGGCCTGGGGGTCGCGATCGCCGATCTGCCGGCTGAGGGTATGCTATAATCGCGCCACTGTCCCCAGGCGCAGACGACCGTGGTGCGTGATATGTTCTGTCAACCTGAGAAGCGCCGCTTCCCGGGTGCAACGCTGCCTGTCGCGGAGGAGGATTCGAGGCGATGAAGCTGACCTGCCTGCAAGAAAACCTGAAGCGCGGCCTTGCGACCGTCAGCCACGCGGTGGCCGGCAAGAGTACGCTGCCCGTCCTCGCCAACGTGCTGCTCGCCACCGATGGCGGCCGGCTCAAGCTCGCCGCGACCAATCTGGAGGTCGGCATCACGCACTGGATCGGCGCCCAGGTGAGCGAGGAGGGGGCCGTCACCGTGCCGGCCCGCCTCCTGGCCGATGTGGTCGGTAGTCTGCCGAATGACCGGATCACGCTGACCCTCGACGCCCGCACGCAGACGGTGCGGATCGAGTGCGGACGCTTCACCAGCAACATCAAGGGGATCGAGGCCGATGAGTTCCCGACCATTCCAGGCGTCGCCGACCGCGAGCCGGCAGTCAGCCTGGCATCCGATGTGCTGCGCGAGGCGATCGACCAGGTGGCCTTCGCCGCCGCTACGGACGAGTCGCGCCCGGTGCTGATCGGTGTCCTGGTGCGCCTGCGCGACACCCGGATGTACCTCGCCGCCGCGGATGGCTTCCGCCTGGCCACCCGTACCGTCAACCTGCCCGAGCCGGTAGCCCAGCCCATGGAGTTCATCGTGCCGGCCCGCGCCCTCGCGGAAGTGGCCCGCATCGCCGCTGACACCGAGGGCAATGTGAGCATCATCGTCACCCCGGGTGGTGGCCAGGTGCTCTTCCACACCGAGAGCACCGAGCTCGTCTCGCGGCTGATCGAGGGCAAGTTCCCTGATATCGAGCGGATCATCCCGCAGCAGTACACGACCCGCGTGGTTGCCGACACGCTCGAACTGGCCAAGGCGGTCAAGCTCGCCTCGTACTTTGCCACCGCCAGCCAGAACGTGGTCAAGCTGGTGATGGAACCCGGTGGCGAGGCTGGCCCCGGGCGGCTGGTGATCAGCGCCAATGCGGCTGAGGTGGGCGACAACACCGGCGAGCTCGACTGTCTGGTGCAGGGTGAGGGCGGGCCGATTGCGCTGAATGTCAAGTACCTCGCCGATCTGCTCGCGGTGGTCAAAACGGCCCAGCTGGCGATCGAGACCCAGTCGCCCCAGAGTCCCGGGGTGTTCCGGCCGATTGGCCAGGAGGGTTATCTGCACATTATTATGCCGATGAGCATTCGCTAGCGCCGAAGCATTGGCTGCGCCAATGCTTCGGCCTTGCGGGGGCGGCGGCGGCCACGGGGCGGCCCCTTAACAGGGCGACTGCGAAGTCCTGGTGTTCGCACCCTTCGCTACGCGCTTTGCGCTACTCAGGGTGCGAACACCCCATACGGCCTCCGCTTCGCCCTTCGCTACGCTCAGGACGGGCTCAGGCTTCGCCTTGAGGCTCAGCCCGAAGGGACGGGCTCCGGCCTACCCCGGCCTGCCGCCCTCGTCCTGGCCTGCCACTCGACAGGCTCGCGAACCGGCGGGGCGAAGGCGAAGGCTCGGGAGGCGTTCGCTTTCCGACATTGCAGTTGCCCTTGCCCCTGGGGTACGTGTCCACATGTCTCCCGGGAGCGCGGGCATCTTGCCCGCGGAGACGCGACGAGGGCGGGACGCCCTCGCTCCCGGGCGCGTGTATGACCCCGGGTGTGAACAGTTACCCCCTGGGTTACCCTTGTGGAAGGGGGCGCGATCGGCTATAATAGGCCAGATTGTGACCTGTAACGCGATTCGTGCCCCCCGGCCCGCCGTGTGTGGCGACGGTGTTGCAATGCGTGGCCGCCCGGATCGAGGGAGCCGTCCGTGAGTGTAACCTCCATTGTGCTGGTTCATGCCCATGCCCTGTTCCGTGAGGGCCTACGGCACCATCTCTCCGCCCACCCCGAGTTTCGGATCACGGGCGAGGCAAGCAACGGCCAGCAGGCGATCCAGCTTGTCGATTATACTGACCCCGACATTGTGCTGATGGAGGTCGACCTGCCGGGCGTCAATGGGCTTGAGGTCTCGCGGGCGATTAAGCGGACCCATCCCCACGTGGGGGTGGTCCTCTTTAGCTCAGAGATGGATGGCGCGCACGTGGTCAAGGCGATCCGCGCCGGGGTGGCGGCCTACCTGCCACGCAACGTGGACTGGGCCACCCTGCTCGCCACCCTGAATGAGGTGCGCCGCGGCGAGTACCCGATCAACGAACTGGTGCTCTCGCTGCCCGATGTGGCCACCCAGGTGCTTGCCGCCTTCCGCCAGATGGTGGTGGACGAGGATACCCAGAGTATTTATTCGCCGCTCTCACCACGTGAGCTCGAGGTCCTTGAACTGGTCGCCGCTGGACGCACCAACAAGGAGATCGCCAACCAGCTCGATATCAGTAACCAGACGGTGAAGAACCACGTGTCATCCATCCTGCGCAAGCTCGCCGTGAACGACCGCACCCAGGCCGTCGTCTACGCGATGCGCCGCGGCTGGATCAAGGTTGTGCTGCCCGGCGACTGAGCGCGCCCGCGGCTCGCTCCGGGCGGTCCCTGTGCCGCCCATTGCCCCTTCGCCTCGCCCGAGGCGCCGTCAAGGGGAGAAGGCTACCGACCCGTGAAGCCGTTTCCGCAGAGCTCCGTCCGCGCCCTGATCAGCATCCCGCTCGCGCTGTTTCTGCTGCTGGCCGGCTGCGACCTGACCGCGATCGGCGAGCAGGAACAGATCGCTAATGTCGAGACGATCCGCGCCGGGACACCGTCGCCCACGCCGTCGCCCACGGTCACGAATACGCCCGCCCCCACCGCCACGTTGACGCCGACCGTCGGCCCGTCGCCGACGCCAAGCGCCACCCCGACGGCGTCGCCAACGCCGCTGCCGCCTACGCCGACGCCCAACCCGGCCCTGGCCGGCTTCAGCTTCTGCGACCAGCAGGCCGGTGCGCGCGGTGGGCGCTTCTCGGCGCGCCTGCTCGCTGCCGATGCCAGCGGCACACCCGCCTATGAGCAGGTCGTGCTGCGCTTTGAACTCGCCCCGGGCTCCGGGCCGCTCGGCGCTGAGGCTGCCTGCCTCAGCAGCGCCGACCTGGCCGTCGCCACTGGCGTCAGTGAACTGGATGGGGCCTACGCGGTGCGGGTCAGCCTGCCCGGCTGGCTGCGCGACGAGGCTTTCCGCAGCTCGCCGATCAGTGGGACGCTCAGCTTCAGTGGCACGCGCACGCTGATTAGCGCACAGCTGGTGCCCGCCACAACGCCCGAGGCCGGCGCCGACCTGCTGATCGGGCTCAGCGAGCCACTGCCCTTCCGCCTCAGCCTCGAGCGCAACCCCACCCGGCTGACGCTCGCCGTCGCGCGCAACTCGCCGATCGTTGGCTCCAGCGACCAGCTGCGGCTGCCCGCGGGTGGCGGCGCCCCGAAGCTCGCCACGCCCCGCTTCGTGATCTTCGACGGCGATATCTGGCGGGTTGCGCCCGGGCTGCGCGCGGCCGGCGACGGGCTCACCGCTGGCGCCGCTGGCGCCGAGAACCTCACCGACTCGCCCGAGACCGAGACGGCCCTCGCCGTCAGCCCCGATGGCAGCAGCATCGCCTTCTGCCGGGCTGCGCCCGGTCTCGACCCGGCCGATAGCGAACTGCCCATCCCGAGCACGCTGTGGGTCATGGACGCCGATGGCGGCGACGCACGCCCGCTCACCCAGGTGGGCCTCAGCTGTGCCGACCCGGCCTTCAGCCCCGATGGCGCCAGCGTGGCCTTCGCCGTCGATGAGACTGGCGCGACGCCCATTCAGCGTACGATCTACACCGTCTCGCGCAATGGGGGACAGGCCGAGCGTATCATCGAGGGCAATGATGAGTGGAGCCGCTACGCGCCGCAGTGGCTGGCGAACGGCGCGCTGGTCTTTGCCGCCAGCGCCCCGGATGGCCGCACCACGCTCTTCCTGCGCAGCGCGACGGGGGAGGTCAGCGACGTGGGCGCGAGCATCCTCGTCCCTGATAGCGACGCCCCACCCTACCGCGCGCTCGGTCGCCCGCTCGCTGCCCGCGACGGCAGCCGCTTCGCCGTCGAGGCCCTGCGCGGCAACGGGCCAGGCGCCGACCTGGTGATCCTCGACGCCAGCGGCAAGCTGCTGGAACGGATCGGCACTGCCAGTGAGGTGGCGCCCACACCCACGCCTACCGCCTCGCCCTCGCCCAGCGCCACACGCACCGCGGCGCCAACGCGCACCCCGACCGCGGCCGGCACTGCCGCCACGCCAGCGGCGAGCCCCACCGCAACACCCAGCCCCACCACGGAGCCCGACGGCACGCCCACCGCAACCGCGACCCTCGCCCCCACGCCCGAGCCTGAGCCCGTGCCCGAACCACGGCTCGCTGGACCGTACTGGACGCGCCCGCTCGCCTGGGATGAGCAGGGCCGCCTGCTCTACCTCAGCACGCTGTGCGCAAGCCAGGTGGTGCAGGACTACCAGCTCTTCCGCTGGGCCGGCGCGCGCCGTAGCGACCTGCTGCTCACCGGCCAGAGCTTCGGCGGGATCGGCGACGCCCGTCTGGCTGATGACCAGCTGGTCTATGTGCTCACCGAGCAAGCCCCGCCCGGCTCACGCGGCCCCCAGGCCACCACCCCACGAGGCGCGGCCAGCCTCTGGCTCTGGGACACGGCCAGCGGCGCGCGCGGTGAACTGCTGCAGGCCGAGCGCGACATCGGCGCACTCGCCCCGTAGCCGCAATGGACCTCGGGCTATTCGTGCGCGGGGCGTTGATCGGGCTGGCGATCGCCGCGCCGGTCGGGCCGATCGGGGTGCTGTGCATCACCAGGACGCTGCGGGACGGGCGCATGGCCGGCTTTGTCTCGGGCCTGGGCGCGGCCACGGCCGACCTGATCTACGGGACGACGGCGGTGCTCGGGCTGACGGCGCTGGCCAGTGTGCTGGTCGGCGTGAGTTTCTGGACGCGCCTGCTGGGCGGGCTGTTCCTCTGCTACCTGGGGCTGCGCACCCTGCGTGAGCCTCCAGCCGAGCGACCGGCAGCGGCGGGAGGGCGCGGCCTGCTCGGCGCCTACGCCTCGACCCTGGCGCTGACCCTGACCAACCCGGCGACGATCATCGCCTTTGCAGCGATCTTCGCCGGGCTGGGGGCGGGCAGCACGGCGCACAGCTACGGCGAGGGCATGCTGCTCGCCAGCGGCGTCGCCGTGGGATCGGCCCTCTGGTGGCTAACGCTGAGCGGCGGAGTCGGCTTGCTCCGCACACGGCTGACGCCACAGGCGTTGCGCTGGATCAACCGCGGGGCCGGGGTGATCATCCTGGGCTTCGGGGTCGTCGCCCTGTGGTCGCTGGCGGCGGGGTAGTGCAGCTTGCTGGAAACCCGTTGGGCGTGGTGGCCCGGGTGCGCAGACGTTCTGCCTGGACAGCGTTATGGGCGGGCCAGGCCGCGGCGGAAGAGCTCGACCACCGTGTCGGCGAGCCGCTCGGCGTCGGGCTCGCCGGTGACACTGAGCCGGCCAATGCTCGGTGAGATGCTCAGGGCGTAGAAGACGCGCACCAGGCTGGCGACATCGATGGCGGGATCGATCTCGCCAGCGCTGATCGCCTCATGGATCATAGCCACCACCGTCTCATCGACGCGACAGAGGTACTCGCGTGAGCGGGGATGCCGCTCCAGGAGATCGAGGATCTCGGGCAACCAGAGCTGCATGGCGCTGGTGCGCCGCTCGACCTGCAGGCGCACACTGGTGTGCAGAAAGTGCAGCAGCCGCTCCAGCGGCGAGGCGGCGCTCTCACTCGCCATATGAGCGAAGGTGCGCTCCATCAGCTGCGTGGCCATTGCCGCGACCAGGTCCTCCTTGGTGGGAAACTGGTTGTAGAGCGTTGGCTTCGAGACACCCACGCGCGCCGCCAACTCCTCCATCGACATAGCCGCATAGCCCCGCTCGGCCATCAGCTGATGGGTAGCCTCGAGGATCTCGTCGCGGAGGAGCTGGCGTCGGCGCTCACGCAGTGACTGGCTCATAGGTCCCCTGATCACCTACCCCTCGGTCTTGATACTCACCCGGGCGCTCATGCCGGCGCGCAGCCCTTCTTCCTGGCGGTCAAGCGTGATCCGCACCAGGTAGGTGCGCACATTGCCGACCACGGTTGCGGTCGGGGCGACAAAGGTGACGGTTCCAGCGAAGGTCTTGCCGGGAATGGCGTCGACCGTCACCTCGGCGGGCATACCCTTGCGCACACGGGCCACATCGGTATCGCTGACATTGACCTCGACGCGCAACTCGCTCACATCGACGATCTGCATAGCCGGCGTCACGCCGGAGCCCACCAGATCGCCAGGGTCGATATTGACCCGGGCGACGATGCCGGCGAAGGGCGCGCGCAGGGTGGCCTTGTCGAGGTTGAGCCGGGCGGCTTCGAGCGCGGCCTCAGCGGCGGCCACCTGGGCAAGCGAGCCAGCCATGGTCGCGGCGCTCGGGTCGCTGACGGTGCGCTCGAAATTGGCGCGGGCGGCCGCGACACTCGCTTCGGCGGCCTGGAGCCCGCCGGCACGCTGGTCGCCACGGAGCTTGTCGAGGTTGGCGCGGGCCTGGGCCACCTGGGCGGCGACAGCGGCGCGCTGCTCGGCCGTGGCGCCGTCGAGCAAGCGCTGCAGGCTGGCCCGCGCCTGGCTGAGCTGGGCCTCGGCAGCCTGCAGGCCCTCGATCTCGGCCTGCTGAGCCTGCTCAAAGGCGACCCGCGCCTGCTCGAGCTGGGCCTCGGCGCTCTGCACCGCGCGCAGCGCCGAGGCCTCGCGATCCCGGGCCTCCTGGGGCAGGTCGCCGGGGAGCTTCTCGAGCTCGCGGTTGCGCCAGTAGACCGTGCTATAGGCATCCTGGACATCACGGAGCTGGTTGGCGGCCTGGTCCATGCGCAGCTGGGCGCTGGTCTTCGCGGCGGAGAGGTTGGCCCGCTGGAGTTCGAGGTTAGCGGCGGCCTGCTGCACGGCGGCCTCGGCCTGTTGGAGATCGGTGGCCCTGGGGCCGGCCTCGATCTCGGCCTGGCGGGCCAGGGCCGACTGGAGCGCCTGCTCGGCGGCGGCGATATCGGCGTCGGTGACGCTGCCGCGGGCCTGGCGCAGCGCCGCCTGGGCCTGGGCCACCTGGGCGCGGGCCGCAGCAACCTCTTCGGCGCTGGCACCCTCGATCAGACGCTCGTAGCCGGCGCGGGCCTGGGCCAGGCCTGCCTCGGCCTGGCGCACCTGCAACTCCAGGTCGGCGACATCGAGGCGGGCGAGCTCCTGGCCGGCCTGCACCGGATCGCCCTCCTCGACCAGCACGGTGGCGACGGTGCCCGGTACACGGAAGCTCAGTTCGGCCGAACTGCGCGCGGCGATCTCACCGGAGGCGGTGACACCGAGGTTAAGGAGCGGCACGGGGGTAGCCGCTGGCTGCCCGGCAGGCACCGCACCGGCGCCGATCGGCGCGGCCGTAGGCAGCACCATGGTCGGCCGGGACTCAGCGGTCGGCTGCGCTGCAGGGGTGGTCGTTGCGCAGGCGCTCAGCGCCGCGACAAGCAGCGCAGAGGCAAGAATCTTCTGACGCACGGGATCGACTCCTGAATATCTGCAATCAATCGATCAACTAATCCGCGCCCGACTCGGACTTGGTGGCCCCGGCGCTGGCAACCGGAGGTGGAGCCGGTGGCTCGCCGGGTGCAGCCGGCACGGCGGCGGGGAAGCGCCGGCGCACCCATGCCGAGGCCCGCGTGGTCGCCGAGTCCATCAGGCTGTACACAGTAGGCACCACCAGCAGGGTCAGCAACGTCGAAGTCAGCATCCCGCCGATGATCACCCAGGCCAGCCCCTTGCGAAACTCGCTGCCCTGGCCGGTGCCGAAGACGTGGATGCCGAGCGCGGTGGGCAGGGCGCCGGCCACCAGGGAAAGCGCCGTCATCAGGATCGGGCGCAGGCGAATGGCGCCCGCCAGGCGTAGCGCATCGTGCTTGGCAACGCCGAGTTCGCGGAGCCGGTTGGTAAAATCAACCAGCAGGATCGAGTTCTTCACCACCAGACCGAGCAGCATGATCAGACCGATCATCCCGGTGATGTCGAGGTCGATGCCGATGATGCGCAACACCAGAAACGCGCCGATGAAGCTGAACGGCATGGCCATCATGATCACCAGCGGCTGGGCAAAGGAGCCGAACTGCGAGGCAAGAACCATGTAGACGAAGAGCACCGAGAGGGCCATGGCCAGCAGCAGCGAGTCGAAGCCCTCGGAGGTCTGCTGCAGGGTGCCGACGTAGCTTACGACAACATCGGCGGGAATGCCGAGCGCCGCGATGCGTGGGGCCACATCGGCCTGCACCTCACCCAGGTTACGACCCTGCAGGTTGGCGCCGATCAGCACCTGGTTGAGCCGGTCAAGCCGGCGGATCGTGACCGGGCTGGAGGCGAGTTCAACCGTGCCAAGCGCGCTCAGCGGCACATTACCGGTGCGCGTCGGGATGCTGATCGCGCCTAGTGACTCGACGCCGGCGCGATCGTCGGGCTCCAGCCGTACGACCACGTCGGTATCGACGCCGTTCTGGCGCAGCACCGTGGCCTGGTCGCCCTTGATCAGCGCACGCACCGAGGTCGCGATATCATCGTTGGTCACCCCCAATTCGCCGATACGGCCAGGATCGGCGATGAAGCGCAGCTCGGGCTTGCCGGTCTGGAAGTTCGTGTCAACATCAACCAGGCCGGGCGTCTGCTGCAGTGCGGCCATCACCGCGTCGACCACCGGGCCGAGCTCGTTGATCGGGCGCGCCGTCTGGAGACTGACCTGCAGTTCGCGGCCGGCGACGCCGGTGCTGGTCGGCTGGAAGCTCGGCAGCGCAAACGAGGCGCGCGGCAGGAAGGCAAGCTGTTCGCGCAATCGTTCCTGGACGGGCACGGTGGGCGTGCGGCCCTTGAGCTTGATGAAAAACTCGGCGCGCTCCGGGTTACCGGCAAAGCCCACATTGGTGATCACAGTCTCGACCGCTTCGTCGGCAAGGAGGATCTGCTCGGCCTGCAGCGCGAGGCGATTGGTCTGCTCCAGTGTGGTGCCGGGAGGCGCCTCGAAGCCCATCAGGAACTGGTGCGGGTCCTGCTCGGGGAAGAAGGAGAACTTGAGCCCGCTGGCGACCACCATGCTGAGCACCAGCACGCCGATCGCAACGCCAACCACCAGCAGCCGATTGCGGGTGGAGCGGAGCGTCCAGGCCAGCAGCGAGCCATAGGCCCGGCCCATGCGGCCCGGGTCCTCCTGAGCCTCGTGGATGAGACCGGCATCGCGGTCGATGTGCGTCCCCTCGAGGTGGTCGAGCTTGAGCTCGGGCACGGCATCGTGATGGGGGCCCTTCGCGACGTGGGGCTTGACCTTCACGCCGGGGAAGACATTGGCCGACATCATCGGGGCGAGGGTGAACGCCTCGGCCAGCGAGAGCAGGATGGCGATCGAGACCACCAGGCCGAAGGACTTGAAGACGATCCCGGCGGTGCCCTCGGCGAAGGTAACAGGGACGAACACCGCCACGATGGTGAGCGTCATCGCCACCACCGAGAGGCCGACCTCCCAGGTACCGCGCGAGGAGGCCAGGCGGGGCGTCTCGCCGCGCTCCATGTGGCGGAAGATATTCTCGCGCACGACGATCGCATCGTCGATCACCAGGCCGACGCAGAGCGAGAGCGCCAGCAGGGTGATCAGGTTGATCGTCAGCCCGAACAGCGGCATGAAGATGAAGGTGCCGATCATGATGATCGGCAGACCGGTCATGGTGATGATCGTGCTGCGCAGGTTGCGGAAGAAGGCCCAGACGACGACAAAGGCGGCGATCGAGGCGAAGATCAGCTCTTCGATCGAGCTTGTGATCGAGGAGCGCACCGCCTCGGAGTCATCGCGAGGGATGGTGTAGGTCAACTCGGGGCGCCCGGCGAAGACCTCAGCGAGCGCCTCGCGCACATTGGCGGCAACCGCCACCGTATTAGTACCGCTCTGCTTCCGGACCTGGAGGACGATCGCGTCGCTGCCGTCGAGGCGCGAGAAGCGGTCCACATCGGCCACCCCATCCTCGACGCGAGCCACGTCACCGATGCGGTAGGGGGTACCGGTGATCTGGATGCGGGTGATGTCCTCAGGGGTCTGCAGCAGCGAGGGGGCGCGCAGGTTGATCTCCTGGTCGCCCTGGACGATCGAGCCAAGGCCGAGGTTCGCGTTGGCCTGGCGCAGTGAGTTGCTGATCTGCACCGGCAGGATGCCGTAGGCCTGGAGTTTCTCGAGGTCCATCAGCACGTTGATCTGCCGGGTCTGCCCACCGCTCACACTGATCGAGCCGACGCCCTGGGCACGCTGGAGCAGGGGCACGATCTCGTTGTCCAGGATGCTCCGCAACTCGAGCGGCGACTGGCCGGCGGTGCCCGCCACCGCGATCGACATGATCGGGTCCTGGTTCGGGTCAAAGCGCGCATAGACCGGCTGGCGCACATCGCGCGGCAGGGTCGGGAGCACGGCATTGACCTTCTCGCGGACCTGTTGTTCGACCTCTTTGATATCGGTCCCGGCCTGGAACTGGAGGATGATCAGCGCTACGCCCTCGCTGGCCTGGGCGGTAATCTCATCGAGGCCGGCAAGCGTATTGACCGCCTCTTCGATCGGCTTGACCACCTGGTCGGCCACACTCTCGGGGCCGGCGCCGGGGTAGGTCAGCGAGACGGTCATGATCGGGACGTCAATGTCGGGCAGCAGGTTGACGGGGGTGGTGCGGAAGGCGAGGATACCGAATGTGATCACCGCCAGCATGATCATGGTGATGAACACCGGCTGGCGGATGGACATGTCGGAGATCCAGAGGCCTTTGAACGTATCACGCGCGCGGGGCCCGGTTGCCATCACGGTCTCCTCGGTCACCCAATAGTGCACATGCTTTGCAAAGCAATCTCCTTTACTTTACCGTAAAGTCTTCTAACACGCAAGTAGGGGGGGGGGGGGGGGGGCCCCCCCCC
>JACAEO010000175.1 GCA_013388805.1 Chloroflexota bacterium | reverse complement strand
GGGTTGAGCAGGCGCGGCGCGCGGACCGCCTGGGGGGCGAGGCCGAGCTCGCGGGCGACGATCGCGGCAGCGGCGGCCGGCGGCGTCTGCCCGGGGGGCAGGCGGCCACCTGGCAGGTCGAGCGTCGCGCGCCCGAGGCCGGGGCGGAACTGCGGTCGCGGGAGGAGCAACTGCCCCGCCTGGAGCGCGGCAACGATCACCGAGGGCACCCGCTCAACCCGCCAGTAGTCGAGTTGCTGCCCGGCCTCGTCGCGCCAGCGCTCGGCGATCATGCGCACCCACGGCGACTCAATCGTGACGATCGGGGCTTCACGCTGCCAATCCACGGTTCGATCTCCTGCATCATAACTGGTCTCGTTGTCATAGCAGGCACACGCTAGTGCGATTGCAGATTGCAGATGTGCGATGGTAGATTTGGCGCGGCGCATCTGGACACGGTCGAGGTCGCGCTGATGCCCGAACAGGTCGCCTGGAACTGCACTCGTGGTCCTACGCATGGCGTGCAAGGGCCTGGCGCAGCACCGACTCGGGCTGGGCGCCAACCAGCCGCTCGACGACGCGGCCCTGCTTGAAGATGTAGAGCGCTGGAATACCACTGATGCCGAAGCGCTGGGCGGTGCGCGGGTTCTCATCGACATTGAGCTTGGCCACCAGCACGCGCCCGGCGAACTCGCGGGCCAGTCGCTCGACGACCGGTGCGACCATGCGGCACGGCCCGCACCAGGGCGCCCAGAAGTCCACCAAAACCGGTTGCGCACTGGCGCCGATCACCTGATCGAAACTGGTATCGGTGAGCACGACGGGGCCATCCGTGGTCCGGGCGGGACCGGTGGTGGAGGATGGTGCGGGGCGCGGGCCGGGCGATGGCGGCGGCGCCGCGCCGGCAAGCGGTACGTCTGGCCCCTCGGGCAGCGGCGGGCGTGGGCCGCCGCTGGTCAGGTACTCGAGCCAGGCGCGCAGCGCGGCCTCGGGCGCGGCACCACTGGCCTGGGCCAGCGGCTTTCCCTGGCGCACGAAGACCAGCCCCGGCAGGCGGGTGACGCCGAAGCGCTGCGCCAGCGCGGGGTGATCCTGCACATCGACCTGGGCGATCAGCGCGCGCCCGGCGTAGGCGGCAGCCAGCGCGTTCAGCGCAGGGGCGAGCTGGGCGCAGGGCGGGCAATCGCGTCGCCCGAAGACGAGCAGCACGGGCACACCGGCATTGAGCACCCGCTCGATGCTCTGGGCGCCGGTGTGAATGGGGGTAGCAATCGACATCAGCTTCCTCGTTCTGGTAGCATCGCAGCGCCAACAGTATCACAGATTTGATGCCGCACGAAGACAGCTCGTTACGCCCGACAGGGCCGTGCCTCTTACCAAACCCTTACGAAACACTCGTCCGCGCCTTACATTCAACCGGTACGATGCAGCACAGAAGAAATCCGTGCCGTATCGCACAAGCCATTCGTTATCAGGAGCTGAGATAATGACCATCACCGAAGGCCAGACTGCTGTCGCCGCATTCACACCAGCCGAGCTGTACGCCCGCATCCTGCGCGACGAGCCGCTCTTCATTCTCGACGTGCGCAACGAGGAGGAGTTTCAGCGGAGCCCGATCGAAGGGCGCGCGAACCTGACCACGGTCAACATTCCCTACTTCGCGTTCATTGAGGACGAGGAGGGCGCTGCCGCGCAGGTGCCCCAGGATCGTGAGATCTTCGTGGTCTGCGCGAAGGAGGGCTCCTCGCAGTACGTGGCCAGTCTGCTCGCCGAGCGCGGCTACCAGGCCCGCTACCTGGAGGGCGGTTACATCAGCTGGGGCAACTTCTACGACATCCGCGACGTGGTCGCAGCTGACTGGGGGCGGATCGTGCAGATCGCGCGCCCGGCCCGCGGCGACTTGAGCTTCGCTGTGATCAGCGGGGGCAAGGCCGCGCTGATCGACCCGATGCGCCATATCGCGGTCTACCGCGAGCTGGTGGAGAAGGCCGGCGCAACCATCACGCACCTCTTCGACACCCATGTGCACGCCGACCACATCAGTGGTGGCCCGGCGCTGGCCGCGGCAACGGGCGCACCCTACTACGTCCACGCATACGATGCCATCCACCCGATCGACATGCTGCCGGCGGTCATCGACTACACCCACATCCAGGAGGGCGACCGCTTCCAGATCGGCGAGGTGACGATCACCGCTCGCTGGTTCCCGGGCCACACCCTGGGCCAGGTCAACTACCGCCTCGATGCGCCGGACGGGCGCAGCGCGCTCTTCACCGGCGACGGGATCTTCCTGCGCTCCTTCGGTCGCCCCGATCTGGGCGGCAAGGGTGAGGCCTGGACACCGATCCTCTACCGCAGTCTGACGGAGCGGCTGCCGCAGATGGCCGACGACACAACGCTGATCCTGCCGGCCCACTTCAGCAGCCTCGACGAGGGCAGCGCCGACGGCGTATTCGCCGCGCCGTACGCTGAGGTGCGGGCCACCAACGACGCGCTGCGCCCGCGCGACGAGGCCGAGTTTACCAGCTACGTTCTCAGCCACCTGCCGGTCTTCCCAGCGGAGTACGTCGAGATCAAGCGCGTCAACATCGGCCTGGTCACGCCCTGTGAGGGCAAGGCCGGCGAGCTGGAGCTGGGCAAGAACATCTGCGCCCTGGCGAAGTAGGGGCGCCGCAACCTGAACGACGTACCGGGGCGCGGTCAGCCGCGCCCCACCTGATGAAAGGATACAGCCATGGACTTCAATCAGACACTGGATGTGAAGGGCGCCAAGTGCCCGATGCCGTTAGTGAAGAGCCGCAAAGCGGTCAGCGAATTGCCGGTGGGCCAGGTGCTCAAGGTGGTCGCTACCGACCGGGGTTCGCTGGCCGACTTCCAGGGCTGGGCCAAAACCGCGAAGAACGTTGAATTGCTGGCCCAGGAGACGGTCAACGAGGGCGGCCAGGATCTGTACGTCCACTATCTGAAGCGCACGGCATAGTCACTGATACCAGTGACGAGCCGCGCGGTCTGCAGCACATGGTACAACAGAAGCTCGCCATCAGGGGGCGCAGCATGCTGCGCCCCAGACAGGAACCATACACCATGACACTTGAGACGATCGAGCAGAAGGATACACAGCGCCTGATCGAGCGCCTGGCGGCCCTGGAGGCGCGGGTCGCCGAGTTGGAGGCCCACCCTGCGCAGGGCATCGAGGACCGGGTCGCGATGGTTGTCTTTTCGGGCGACCTGGACAAGTCGATCGCAGCCTTCATCATTGCCACCGGCGCAGCCTCAATGGGCCTGGAGGTGAGCATGTTCTTCACCTTCTGGGGCCTGAGCGCAGTGAAGAAGCAGAAGGTCTTCAGCGGCAAGAGCCTGCTGGAGCAGGGCTTCACCGCGATGCTGCCGGGCAAGCTGGGCGAGATGGGCCTGTCGCAGATGAATTTCTTCGGCGCTGGCGCGCAGATCATCCGCGGGCTGATGCAGAAACACGACGTCTCCTCGCCCGAGGAGTTGTTCGGCCTGGCTCGCGAACTGGGCGTGCGCATGGTCGTCTGTGATATGTCGCGTGAACTGCTTGGGATCAAGGACGAGGAGCTGGTGGACGGGCTGGAGACCGGTGGGGTCGCGACCTTCCTCGGCGACGCGGCCCGCGCCAAAGTGACGCTGTTTATCTGAGTGGAGGCCCCCGACATGACCAACGAGCTACCCTGTGGGGCGCTGAAGGCGCGCACTGATGCGGCCGGGCTACACAGCTACGCGGTGACACCAAACGTGCTGCTGGCCGCCCAGCCCCAGCCGGAAGACTGGGCCGCCCTGGTCGCCGCGGGCTACACCACGGTGATCAACCTGCGCAGCGACCCGGAGCGTTCGGCGATCGAGCAGCGGAACGCGGAGGCAGCGGGGCTGCGCTACCTGCACCGGCCCTGGCCGGCCTACATGCTCGAGCGCGAGCACCTGGACGAACTGGCCGCCCTGGTGGAGGCCCCCGAGACCGGCCGGCTGATCTTCCACTGCCGCAGCGCCACCCGGGTGGGCCTGATGTGGATGCTCTACCGCCAGTTGCACCACGGCTGGAGCCGCGAGCAGGCCGAGGCCGAGCTCCGCGCCGCCGGCTACGACGATGACTCGATGGAGACCTTCGGCTTCTGCGCCGACGACTACTTCGAGCGGGCCGGGGAGCCGATCACCAGCTAGTGCGATTGCAGATTGCAGATTGGCGATGGTAGATTGGGCGCGGCGCAGCTGGACACGGTCGCGGTCGCGCTGCTGCCCGAACAGGTCGCCTGGAACTGCAATAGGGGCGCACCCCAAGGACACGCCAATGGCAACCTCCCAGCCGCTACCCACACCAGCCCGCACAGCGGGGGCGGCCC
>JACAEO010000194.1 GCA_013388805.1 Chloroflexota bacterium | reverse complement strand
GGGCGGGGCCGGCGCCAGGGGCAGGGCGACAGCCGGCGCGGCCGCCAGGGCCTGGGGAGCAACGGTCACCACATCCAGCGGGTAGCTCTGGCTGATGACGTGGCCAGCGGAGACAACCAGCAGGTCAAGCGGCGCGCCGGTGCTGGTGCGGGCCGGGCGCAGGCGCACCAGCACGTCCTCCCGGATCTTCAGCCAGGAGACGCGAATATCGCCGCGCCGGAGCTCGACTTCGCCGCGCTCATCAACCTGCAGCACCAGCTCGCGGCCAACGTGCAGGCGGATCGTCGCCGCCCCGACGCGCTGGCGGATGAGCAGCGGCTGGGTCAGGCGCAGGGCCAGCGAGCGGGCGCCGGGCCGGGCAGGGATCTGCACGGCTTCCAGTCGTTCCAGCACCTGCGGATCCTGGAGGATGGCGTCGAAGGTCGGGCGCAGGCCATAACGTTCGAGCGTCGCGCGGAAGACCGTGCCGGGAATGGTGCGCTGCGAGAGGTTGCTCAGCGCCACGATCAGGCCGCGGGCGGTGCCGCCGGTCGCGAAGACCTGTTCGAGCAGCCGGCCAAGCTCGAGCGTGGCCGGCTCGGCCGCTGGCGCTGCGTACGGGGTATTCATCGGGCTACTGCCCCGCGCGCCGGGCGCGATGGACGGCGAGGATGGTCGCCGCGTTGGCGAGCAGGGTGCTGGCCGGCCCGAGCGCCCGGCCGCGGGCGATCTGCACGATCCCCGCCCCAACCAGCCCGACGAAGAGCAGGGTATCCAGATCGACGGCGCCGCGCGAACCGTGCAGCACCAGCTGTTCGAGTCGCTCTACGCGATCGCTCACGATGTCGAGCACCGAGCGCGACGGGGGCTGGGGCGGCTCGAGGCTGAACAACTGGCCCGCTGCGGCGGCGGCGGCCAGGTCGGCCAGGTCGCCGTGGTAGTGGAGCAAGACGCTGGCGGTGAGCGGGTTAGCCTCGGCGTAGGCTACACCAGCGCAGCCGGCGAGGTCGCGCTCGGCGCGGGTAAAGAACGCGGCGTCACCTTTGCGCGCCGGGATGCGCAGGCGCAGCCGTTCGCCGGCCTGGTGGGCAACATAGGCTGCTGGCAGCATAGGCCCCCCTACGGCTCAGGTGCAAGATCGACCGGCTGCTCTTCCGCGAGCAACTCGGCGAGCAGTTCGCTGCCGGTCTCCTCCACCGGCGGCGCCATCCGCTCGGCGTGCAGTTCGGCCTGCACCTCGGCCAGCACATCGCTGAGCGACTCGGCGACCAGGGCCATCGTCTCGCGCCCGCGCTCGAAGCCGATGACGGCCGCCTTGATCCCGCGCTTGGCCAGGGTGCGGGCATGGGGCGCCAGGGCGGGCGCCAGGTCGCGGGCGGCCAGGGTGGCGCCAATGCCAATGGCCAGCCCGGTCAAGAAGCTTACGGGATTGCTCGCCACGGTCGTACCTCAATTCAACATCACGGTCCACGCGAGCCGGTCGTCATGGGGCGGGGGATGCAGCTGCTGGGCGCACCAAAACACGACCGGCCCGGCGGGCCAGCGTGGCTCCAGCGTAGCACAGGCAGCCGCGCCCATGCGTTGCAAGTGTGCCATTCAGCGGGAAGCTTTGCATACGAGCACTCACCAGCCGCCGCCCGAGCGGCCGCCGCCAAACGAGCCGCCCGCGCCCCCGCCGCCGAACGAGCCGCCGCTGCCGTGCATACCGCCCCAGCCCGAGCCGCCCCCGCCGCCGCCCTTGCCCCAGCTGCCGCTCCCACCCCAGCCGCCGCTGACAATGATGATCGGCCCGGGGCCGGGCATATTCGGCCGGTCGTAGGCCCGCAGCTCGTTGGCGATGTCGCGCGCCTCGTCGCGGATCTGCTCGGCGAGCTTCAGGGTGCGGTTCAGTTCGTCCTCGCCGGTGATCGGCAGCCGGATCTGGTCGAAGCTGTGCCGCAGCGCTGTGAGCCGCTGGTAGAGCGTGCCGGGCGCCCGGCCACGGACGCGCGCGCCGATCGCCTCAGCGGTCGTCAGCTGGTTGCGCGCCTCGGTCAGGGTGGTATTGACCTTCGTCCGGAGTTGCTCAAGGCGCTGCACGTCATCGTAGGCCGTCTGGTAGGCGCCCTGGGCCTCGCCCTGGAGGGCCTGGTAGCTGGCGACCAGTTCTTCGAGGGCGGCGCGGCGCTGCTCCTCCTCCAGTTGCATGGCGCGGGCATCGAGGGTGCGGGCGTGCTCGAAGCGCTCGACCAGGGCCTTGACGGCCGCGAGGCTGGCGGGCTTGATATCGGCGCCGTGCAGATTGACGAACTTGGCGATCTTGTTCACCTCGCCGCTGACGATCGGCGCGAGGCGGTCGGCCTGCTGGCGCAGTTTCTGCATGGCCTCGGCCTCTGAGCGAGCCAGGGCGAGCGCCTCGTCGGCCAGGCGGTCGGCGCTGGTCGCCGCGGCGGCCAGGCGTAGCCAGTCGGGCTTAGGCTGGCGAGCCTCGGTCTGCGCGATCGCAAGCTGCTCGGCGGCCTGCGCGAGCTGCCGTTCGGGAACCTTGCTCACGTCAGGGTCGTGGCTCCGGACGAACTCCTGGCCGGCGGCGATGCTACGCTCGGCCTCGGCGAGCAGGGCGCGGGCCGAGTCGCGGGCAGTCTCCAGGTCGCTGAGCCGGGTGATGATCGCCTCGACCAGTTCGTCGACGAAGGCGAGCTCCTGCTCGGCGGCGTCGAGCTTTTCGTGGGCGACGAGGAACTCCTGGGCCTCCATGGCATTGGCGGCGCGGGCCTGCTCCCAGTGTTCGTGGGCACGCTCGGCGGCAGCCTGGGCCTCGCTGCCATTGCCACGGATGTCGCTCCAGGTGCTCTCGGCGAACTCATCAACGAGATCGAAGACGCGCCGCCCCTCGGCGATGCGCTCGGCGGCGCGGCGCCCGCGGCCCTCAAGCTCGGCGATGCGCTGGGCGTTCTGCTCGCGCAGGGCGGGCGCGCCGCTCCCGCAGGCGATGGCGGTCGCCAGCTGGGCCTGGGCCGCCTCCAGCTGAGGCATGGCCGCCTGGGGCCCGCTGCCCTGGAGCGCATCGGCGGCGGCGGCGAGGGCCTGGTCGGCCTCGGCGAGCGCCTGCTGGCTGGCCGCAAGCCGGTAGCCCTGCCGGGCGAGCGGCTGGCCAGCCTCCCGTTCCTGGGCGATGCCGGCGCGCAGCTGGCCGTAGCGCTCGGCGACGGCGGCGATCTGCTGGCTGAGCTCCGACGCTGCCTGGGCGGCGGCGACGGCCTCGGCGAAGGTGAACTTCTCGAGGGCCGTCGCGGCGCGCTCCACCTGCTGCCTGGCCGGGGCGAGGGCCGCCGCTGGGTCGGCGATCGCTTCGCCCAGGGCTGCCAGCCGGTCGGCAGCGCCGGTTAGACTTTTTTTGCGCGGTCGACCTCCTCGCGGGCCTGGCGCGCCTGCTCGTCCAGCTCGGCGCGCAGCTGCTCGACAGCGGCCAGATCCGCCGCCACCGCCTGGGCCTCGGTCGTCACCGCGTCATAGGCGGTGGCGGCCTGGAGCAGTTGCTCGTTGCTGGGCTTCTCGCGGCGCTCGAGTTGCTCGGCGATGTCCTTGAAGCGGCCCTGCACCGCGACAAAGCGGGCGCTGGCCGCCCCCTGGAGCTTGTCCAGGCGCTCGACATCGGCGGCAGCGTAGGAGACCCGGTCGTACTTTGCCTTCTCGGCGGCGGCGTTGAAGCGCTGGCCGAGGGCGGCGATGGCGGTACCGGCGCCCTCGCGGGCATCCTTGAGCCGCTGCTGGGCGGCGGCGCGGGCCTTTGCGGCGCGGCGCTGGCGAGCAAGGGCGAAGCCGCCGGCGCCGAGCGCGGCCAGGCCGCCCAGCCCGACGACGATCGGGGTCGGGTCGATGTTGAGCCCACCGCCCGGGACCGGCGGGTTCACGATCGCCGCCTCGATCGCGGTGAGTGCCGTGGTGACGCCGCGGGTGAAGTCGCCGTCCGAGAGGCCGGGATTGAGGTCGCCCTGGCGGATCACCTCGGCATTGTCGTTGACGCTGAGCGCATCGCTCCAGCGGTCGCCGTAGCGGATCTCGCTGTAGCGGTCGTTGACCGCCACATAGATCGCGATCGTCCCTGAGCGAAAGGCGCCATCGGCCCGCGCCAGGCCATCGTCGACCAGGCGCTCGGTGAAATCGTCGGGGCCGCCACTATCAACGATATAGATCGCGACATTGGCGTCCCGCTTGAGCAGCGGACGGGCGGCCCGCTCTACTGCGCCCCGGTCCAGGCGACCGCCGGGGTCGCGGATGAGTAACTGGCCCTGGGCAAGGGCCGGAACGGCCAGCAGTAGCAGGAGCGCCACGGCGGTCGCAAGACGGATCAGCTGGCGCACGGCAGAATCTCCTCTGTCAGGCGTGGTGCAGAACTGGGCGTATCAGCTTGACCGTTGCTCCACCGTTCCACACACCGGGCTGTGATGCCGTCGAGCTGTCGCGGTGTGGAGGTGAAGGCCGGATTGCCAGGCAGGTTTGCGCCATGCCTTAATCAAGCGCTTGCTCCAGGTCGGCGAGGAGGTCGTCCACGTCCTCGATACCGACGCTGAGGCGGACGAGGCCGGCAGGCACCTCCAGCGGCGAGCCGGCGACGGAGGCGTGGGTCATCGCGGCGGGCACCTCGATCAGGCTCTCGACGCCGCCGAGGCTCTCGGCGAGGGTGAAGAGCCGGGTCCGCGCGACGATCTTGTGGGCGGCCCGCTCACCACCCTCGGCCACGAACGAGACCATGCCGCTGAAGCCGTGCATCTGGCGACGGGCGAGCTCGTGCTGGGGGTGCTCGGGCAGGCCGGGGTAGATAACCTGTTCGACCGCTGGATGCTGCTGCAGGAAGCGGGCGATGGCCATGGCGTTCTCACCGTGCTGGCGCATGCGTAGGTGCAGGGTCTTGATGCCGCGCAGCACCAGCCAGCAGTCGAAGGGGCCGGGCGTGGCGCCGGCGGCATTCTGCACGAAGCGCAGGCGCGCGGCGAGCTCATCGTCGGCGGTGATCAGCGCGCCGCCCACCACATCGGAGTGGCCGCCCAGGTATTTCGTGGTCGAATGGAGCACCAGGTCGGCGCCGAGTTCGAGTGGGCGCTGGCAGGCGGGCGAGGCGAAGGTGTTGTCGACGACCGTGAGCGCGCCGCGCTCGCGGCCCACCGCGCTGATCGCGGCGATGTCGGCGAGCTTGAGCAGCGGGTTGGTGGGCGTCTCGAGCCAGATCAGGCGGGTCTCGGGACGCAGGGCGGCGGCCACCCGCGCAGGGTCGCGCGTGTCTACGAAGCTGGTGCTGATGCCCTTATCCTCCAGCACGCGCTTGAACAGCCGGTAGGTGCCGCCGTAGACATCGTCGCCACAGAGCACGTGGTCGCCGGCTTTGAGCAGGGCCAGGGCAATGGTCGTCTCGGCGGCGAGCCCCGAGGCGAAGCACAGGCCGTGGGCGCCACCCTCAAGCGCGGCCAGCGCCGTCTCCAGCGCGGTGCGCGTGGGGTTCCCGGAGCGCGCGTAATCGTAGCCCTTATGGACGCCGACCGCCTCCTGGGCGAAGGTGCTGGTCTGGTAGATCGGAACGATCACCGCACCGGTGGCCGGGTCGGGATCCTGGCCGGCGTGGATGGCGCGGGTGGCAAAACCGTACTCGGGCATCGTCGCCTCCCTCGATGTGCGGGCCACACTGAGGATTATAGCACGCGCCGTTGGTGGCGGACGTTTGCACGAAGGCGTATAATTGAGTCGGAGCCACGCAGCCGGCCGGCAGGGCCTGGGCATGGCCAGTGGGGCCGGCGTCGCCGTCCGGTCATCACCGCTGGAGACAGACGTTCCGCAAACCCTGAGGTCGGTCAGGCGTGCCTATTGCTCTACAAGACATGCTGCGGTATGATACGACAAAGATAGCGACGGAGAAAGGCAGGGTTGCCATGAACGATGGTCTGATCATGTTCGGCATCATGATCTTTGTGCTGGTGGCGCAGGGCCTGCTCTGGGCGTGGGTGTTCACGGAGCGCAAGCGCAAGGTGCCCGAGGCAAAGATTATGAACCTGCGCGAACTCTACGAGTGGTCGCGTAAGGGGATCGAGGACTACTACCGCCGCCAGGTCGAGAACCGCCGCCAGAGCAGCAGTCTGCGCCGGCGCTAGGACGACTACCGATTGGCGAGGCGTTGAAGTTGCTCGACGTCGATGAGGGAGATCGCGTCGTCGTCGATGCGGATCAGGCCGCCCTCGCGCAGTTCGCCGATCGCTTTGGTGACCGTCTCGCGGTAGGAGCCGATCATCTCGGCGAGCTGCTGGTGGGTGTAGCGCACCACCATAGGCGGCGTGGCGGGCTGGCCCTGGCCCGCGGGCGTGCCGGCGAGGTTGAGCAGCACGCTGGCCAGACGCTGGGCGACGTTCTTGAAGGCGATGTCGGCCAGTTTGTTCTCCATCGCCCGGAGGCGCTGGCCCATCAACTCCATGAAGGCGAGCGCCACCTGCGGGTGGGCCTCGAGGATCTGCCGCAGCGTATCGCGCCCGATCAGGCCGATCACGCACTCGCTCATCGCCTCGGCGAAGGTGTCGTGCAGCCACTGGCCCACCAGGGTCATCTCGCCGAAGATCGTCACCGGCTCGAGCACCATGAGCGTCAGGGCGCGGCCCTCAGGCGAGAGTTTGTAGATGCGCACGCGCCCAGAGCGTAGCACAAACAGTTGCTCGCCGATCTCGTTGGGCGAGTGGAAGATCTGGCCGGCGGGAAAGACGCTGTAGCTGATCAGGCGCTCGATCTCGGCCCGCTCGGCGGGGTTCAGCCGGGCGAAGATGTCGCCGGCAGTGACGCAGTGGATGGTGGTCTCATTTGCCATGCAGCGCCTGGGGGTAGGATGGCGTTCGCGGCTAGACGATCCGTGTGCCGCCTGAGGCGAAGCCAGCGAGGTTGGTGATACGCGCGGCGCTGGCCCCCGCGGCGAGCGCCTCGAGCGCGGCGCGCACCTTGGGCACCATGCCGCCGCTGATCGCGCCCGTGGCGATGGCCGCCTCGACGGCCGCCGCATCGAGCTGCGGGGCGATCTGGCCCGCCAGCAGCACCCCGGGCACGTTACTGACAAAGACCAGTTCGGCCCCGTCGAGCGCCCCGGCGATCGCCTGGGCGACCATGTCGGCGTTGATGTTGTAGCTCAGCCCGTCGGCTGCACCCAGCGCCACCGGGGCGAAGACGGGCAGCCAGCCCAGGGCGAGCATGGCGCGGATCGCGTCAGCGTCCACGGCGGTCACCACGCCGACCCGCCCCAGGTCCACCCCACCGGGCCGATGCGGCGCACAGCGGAGCAGCCCCAGGTCGATCCCGCTCAGGCCCAGGGCCCGCACCCCGCGCGCCACCAGGCTGGCGACCACCCGCTGGTTGATCGTGCCGCAGACGACCTGCTGCATGATCGCCATGGCCTCGGGCGTGGTGACACGCAGCCCCTCGATGAACTGCACCGTGAGCCCGGCGCGTTCCAGCGCAGCGCTGATCTCCTTGCCGCCGCCGTGCACCAGCACCTGCCGGCCGCCCGCTGCGGTCACCGCCGCGCTCAGCCCATCGAGAAAGGCCGGCTCATCCAGCTCATTGCCGCCCACCTTCACGACGGTCGTGCGCATCATCTCGCTACCTCTTGAATGCTTCGCTTCAGGATAACAACTTTTCCACCGCGGCGCAACCGCCTTCGGCGAGCGGAGACCCGCGGCCGTCCCGCGCCCCGTGGCGGCGCGCCCCCCGTTGCGCCGGCGTCGCGGGCCGCCCCGCAAGCC
>JACAEO010000250.1 GCA_013388805.1 Chloroflexota bacterium | reverse complement strand
GCGACCGGGCGCGGCGTCGCGGGCGCGGTGTCGCCGGTGATGCCCCGCGGCGGGCGCGCGCCGCCACGCCCGCGGCTGGCCGCCGCCTTCTCGAGGCCAGGCAGCACGCTACGCATGTAGTAGATCACGTAGGCGCCAACCCCCACTTCCACCACCGCCTGGATCCAGAACCAGAGCCGCTGGTTCAGCACCGGGACATTCAGCAGGCGCAGCGCCCCGATCAGCACCCCCACCCCGGCCAGGATCATCAACGCCATGCCCAGCTGACGCATAAAGGTCTGCCGGGCCGCGTTGCGCTCCGTATGCACAAAATAGAGGTATGCGCCGGCGGCCACACCCAGGATCTGCAGAATGAAAAACACCCAGGCCAGGGGGCCAAAGGGAGCGGCCGTCGTAAGGTAGCTGAAGAACCCCATAGCGGTGTTGAGCCTCCCAGGCGTGATCGGACTGCCATGCGCAGGGGGCGATTATACCAGCGCCCCTGGAGCGCGTCAACAGCGGGCAAGCCGGGCATAACATAACCGTCATCCCGCCACAAGCCCCGCCTGGCGGGATGTTGCTGCTACCTACGGACGAGCAAAGAACCACCACATGACGGAATTGTCAGTCCTTATCCGTTTTGCTAGTATGGAGAGACAATAACCTGGGTTAAAATGGGGTTGGTAGCCGCCCGACTCCGGCGGACCTGACGAGTGATGGCAGCCGCGCGATGAACCAGCTCTCGCCCACCTCGTTTGACACTGCACAGCTGAACATCAGCCGCCTGGCAGAGATCGCCCTCGCCAGCGACCTCGCGGACCTCGTCCAGCGGGCCGAGGCGGTGCTGGCGTCGGCGCTGCCCGATCACACCGTCACGATCATCTGGGCCGCTGACCGGCAGGCGCCCACCCTGGACGAAGCGAGCCTCGCCCGGCTGCGGGCGGGTGAGGTGACACCTGGCAACGACGACGAGGCACTCGTTCCGCTGCGGGCCAGCGACCGGCTGGTCGGCTGGATCGTCGCCCGGCCTGGCGGCTGGAGCCCCGAGCAGGGGCCGTGGTTGCAGCTGCTCGCCGCCATCCTGGCAAGCAGCTACCTGGCCCTGCACGCCACGCAGACCGCACCCTCGCCGCTGGAACAACGCCGGATGGCGCTGCGCGATGCGCTGGATCGGCTGCGCGGTACGATGGCGATTGAGCCGCTGCTGGCCGAGCTCTCTGGCCTGATCGTCGAGCACATAGCTATGCCCGCCGTCTTCTGGATGCTGCGCTACCGGGGCAGCGACTGGGCCGAGATGAGCTATCTGCGCATCCACGACCACAGTGAGCGTCCCGGGTTCTTCGTGCACATTCGCGCAGGGCTGAGCAGCAGCATCATCAATGAGGGCCAGCCGATCGAGACCGATGACTACGTGCGCGCCTGCACGGAGCGGGGCATCTCGCCACTCGTGCCACCCGGCCTCCCCAGAGGCTATGCCTGGCTGGGCATCCCGCTGCGCGATCGTGGCGAGGTGCTCGGCGCGCTGGTGGTCTTCAACGATGACCCGGCGGGCCGGCTCGCCCCCGATGATCGTACCTTGCTGTTCTGGCTGGCCGACGAGGTGGCTGGCAAGATCCGTGGCGCCCAGCGCTACGAACGCGCGGCTGAAGAGGCCAGCCAGCGCGCGGCGCTCAACCGGATCACGCGCACCATCACGTCGAGCCTCGACCCGGAGCGCGTGCCCGCGCTGATCGTCGAGCAGGCGCCCCTGCTGCTCAATGCCGAGGAGAGCAGCCTGTTGCTGCTCGATGAGCGCACCGGCGAGCTGGAGTTTCGCTACGCCGCCGGCCCCGCCGGTCACCGCCTGCTTGGGCAGCGTGTGCCCGTCGGCAAGGGGGTGGCCGGCTTCGTGGTGAGCAGCGGCCAGCCGACGATCGTCAACGATACCCAGGACGACGCGCGCTTCTACCGCGACCTGGACAGCGATAGCGGCTTCCAGACGCGCTCGATCGTCGCGGTGCCGCTGCAGGGCATCGATGGTGTCAAAGGGGTGATCGAGGTCCTCAATCGCCGCGACAATGCCCCCTTCACCGACGACGACCGCGCGCTGCTGGAAGCCCTGGCCGACCAGGCGGTGATCGCGCTGGAGAACGCCCGGCGCTTCGCCTCGGTCGACCAGGCCCTCACCCGCCGCGCCCAGGAGCTCGACCGGAGCAACGATCGGCTGCGCAAGATCCTCCGCGCCTCCAATACCCTGCGTAGCGAGCGCCAGGTTGATGCGCTGACCGATCAGATCGCCAGCGTGGTCAGCGAAAGCTCGGGGTTCCGCAGCGCGAGTATCGCCCTGGTGGCGCGCGAGCGCACGCCGGAGCCCTACCTGCGCCTGGTCGCTGCTGCCGGCCCCACGCCACCCCCACTCGCCACCAGCGTGCCACTGGCCCGGCTCAATCAGCTGCTGCGCCCGGAGCTGCGCCGCAGCAGTCTCACTTATCTGCTGGCAGGGCACGCGGCCGCCGAGCTCGGCCTGTTCCCACCCACCGTCGATGTGGCACACGGCACGGCCAGCGCGGCCCATCCGGATGCCTGGCAAGCCAACGACCGGCTGATCTGCCTGTTGCGCGACAGCCACGGTGAGCTGATCGGGCTCCTGGCGCTTGATGACCCGGAAGACGGCGCGCGGCCCGGCCCCGAGCAGGTGCAGATCCTCGAGATCCTCGCCAATCAGGCTGCCTCGGCGATCGAGAACGCCTACCTGTACGCAGCCCAGCAGCACAGCCTGAGCCGTATGATGGCCCTCAATGGCCTCGGGCGCGCGCTCAGCACCAACGTGCGCTCGCCCCAGCAGGTCTTCGCGCTGACTGCCAGCGGCATGCTGGAGATGAGCGGCGCGCGCTGGGCCACGGTCTTCCTCGGCGACCCCGACGCCCCGACGTTCGCGGCCGCCTTTCACACGGGCGCGCCCCGCCCCACCGAGCCAGCCGCAGAGCAACTGGCCCGCCAGGCCAGCAGCGCCCGGCGCCCGCTCAGCCGCCACCCCTCGCCTGAGGGCGAGGGCATGCTCGCCATTCCGCTGCGCGGCTCCAGCAACACCCTCGGCGCGATCTGCATCGGCTTTGGCAATGGCATGCCCGATACTGGCGACGCGGAGAGCCTGGTGCTCTTCGCCAGCCAGGCCGCCGCTGCCGTCGAGAGCCTGCACCTGCTCGCCCAGGTGCGCCAGGGCCGCGATCAGCTCGCCTCGATTATGGCCTCGACCCGCGAGGGTGTGCTGCTCGTCACCGAGGCCGGCCAGATAGCTGTGGCCAATGGCGCGTTCTACGAACTGGTCGGTGTCCGTGAGTGGCCCACAACCACCGCCAATTTCAACGACCTGGCCGACCTGCCGATCAGCGACCTGCTGGAGCACTGGCAGGCAGCCAGCAGCTATCCACCCGTAGAACTGGCACGGCTCGCCAGCGCTGTGGCCGCCGTGAGCGCCGGCCACGAGAGCGTTGTGCTCGGCCAGCTGAACGGAAGAGGGCCAGGCGCCCGCTCGCTCGAGTGGTCCATCCTGCGGGCCACCGACGATGGCGCAGCAGCGGCGCACGCCCCTGCCGAGCAGCCCCGCCGTACCTGGCCCATTCTGCTGACCGTGCGCGACATCACCGCTGCCAAGGAGACGGAACGCCTGCGCCAGGACCTGACCAACATGATGGTCCACGACCTGCGCAGCCCGCTCACCAGCATCATGACCTCGATCGATATGATCTTCCGCGGGGTCAGCGGCAACGTCTCAACCCAGCAGCGGGAGATCCTCACCATCGCCTATGCCAGCGCCCAGAGCTTGCTCAATATGATCAACCTGCTGCTGGACATCAGCAGGCTCGAGGCCGGGCGGATGCCGCTCGAACACACCCGGGTGGCGCCCGCGACCCTGGTGCAGCGTGCGCTGGAACGGGTGCGCGCGCTCGCCCGCAACAAGCAGATTACGATCAACGATCAGATAGATCCCACCGTCAGTCACGTTCATGCTGATGCCGAACTGGTGCTGCGCGTCTTGCAGAACCTGATCGACAACGCGCTGAAGTTCAGCCCGACCGGTAGCCAGGTGACACTGCACGTCAGCGCGGATGGTCCGGCCGCGGTACGCTTCAGCGTGAAGGATACCGGCATCGGTATCAAGCCAGGCGACCTGGAGAAGATCTTTACCAAGTTCGGCCAGGCCGGTGGCCGGCGCCACGCCGGCAGCGGCCTGGGCCTGACCTTCTGCAAGCTGGTGGTCGAGGCCCACGAGGGACGGATCTGGGTCGAGAGCACCTACGGCGAGGGTAGTACTTTCCACTTTACGCTACCGGCCAGCGCTGAGGCAAGCGCGACCTGTCCCAATCCGAAGCCGGCGCCTGCCTCAACCAGCCGGTGATACGAATCGGGTCGGTGGTCGCGTTCAATCTGCGGGAAACTGGAGCTCGTCACACCCGAGGCGCACGTGCGTGCGCCAACGGTGCGACGGGCTCCTTTTGACCTCACCTGGCCGGTGCGCAGCAATAACGGGCTCGCTTGCGGCTCCTCAGGACTGTTAGCTCATATCGTTCACAAGAACGCACATGGTACCATTCGGGCGCCGGCTGCGTCGCTGACAACAGCGCAGCAACAGGCGAGGGGCGTGCGGAAACAGGTGAGTAATGTATGACAACGCGACCGCGCGCCGTTCTTATCGTCGACGCCAGCGTGGCCGACCGCGAGACTATCAGGCGCTACCTGGAGAGTGACCTCAACCACGTTTACACCATCACCGTCGCGGAACGGGGCGAGCAGGCGCTGGAGCAGTGTCGCGCGTTGCCTCCCGACGGCGTGGTGGCGAACTATCGGCTGCCAGACATGGACGGCCCGGCGCTGCTGGCCGGGCTCGCCGCCCTCGGTGGACCGCCGATCCCGGTGGTGTTCCTGGCCGACAGCGACAGCGAGGCCAGCGCCGCCCAGGCCATCCGGCAGTTTGCGGGCGCGCACGACTACCTGCTCACGGGCCACAGCTCGCCGGAGCGGGTCCGGCTGACGGTGCACAAGGCGCTTGTGGCGGCGCAGCTGCAGGGCGCGCTCGAAGCGCAGCGCCGCGACCTGGAAGCCAGCGCGGCCCACAACGCCAGCCTGGCCCAGGAGCGCGAGCAACTGCTCGCCCGCGAGCAGGAGGCACAACGCCTCGCCGACGAAAGCCTGGCCCTGCTCGATACACTGTTCGAGTCGGCGCCGATCGGCATCGCCATCCTTGACCGCGACCTGCGCTACGTCCGGGTAAACCGGGCGCTCGCCGAAATGAACTTCACACCGGCAGCGGCCCACCTCGGACGGCGCGCCTCCGAGCTGTTCGGCGCCCTCGGTGAAAGCTGGGAGCGCCACTGGCGCGAGGTGATGGCCAGCGGCGAACCCCAGGCCAATCGTGAGGTCTGCGCCCTGGTCAATGGCGAGTGGGAGTACTCACTGGTCAGCTACTACCCGGTGCGCGACCGCGAGGGCGCCATCCTGGGGATCGGGTGTGTCGTGACGAGCCTTACGGAGCGCAAGCACACGGAGATCGGCCAGCGCGTGCTCGCGGCCGCGGGCAGCGTCCTCGCCGCGTCGCCCGATACGAGCCACCTTGGTGACGTGATCCGCACGCTCTTCCCCGATCTTGCCGCTTACGGGGCGATCCACCTGCGCGACGAGCAGGGCCAGCTCCAGCTGGTGGCTGTCGCCCACCGCGACGCCGCGCTCGAGCCGCAGCTTGGCGCCCTGCTCAGCCCGACGGCCCTGGCCAGCTACGGGAGCGCACACCCGGTGGCCCGCGCCATCGCTGAGGGACAGCCGATTCGCGACGCGCTGGTCTTTCCGGCGCTGGGCGCGGAGCAAACGGCCCAGCTGCAGCCCAGCACCGCGTTGAGCGTGCCGCTGGCGGCACGGGGCCGGTTCTTCGGCGCGCTGACCGCCGCCGCGGTCGAGCCAGGACGGCGCTACAGCGCTGCGGAGCTCGCGGTGATCGAGGAACTGGCCCGGCGCTGCGCGATCGCAATCGACGCCGCCCGGCTCTATGCCGAGGCCCAGCAGGCCAAAGCCGCCGCCGAGACCGCCGTGGAGCTGCGCGACCGCTTCATCTCGATCGCCGCCCACGAACTGAAAACGCCCCTGGCCGTGCTGCTGGGCAACGCCCAGTTGCTGCTGCGCCGCGCCGCCCAGGAGAACACCCTGGATGCGCGCAGCCGGCGCAATCTGGAGATCGTCGTCTCGCAGTCCCTGCGACTCAACCGGCTGATCACCGCGCTGCTCGATATGTCGCGCCTGGAGAGTGGCCGGCTGACCATCGCCCGCGTACCGCTCGACCTGCGCGAGATCGCCCAGCGCCTGACCGATGAGCTGACCCCGACCCTGACCCGGCACGTCATCAGCGTGGAGATGCCCGAGGAGCCCGTGCTGGTCGCCGGCGATGAACTGCGGCTTGAGCAGGTGGTGCAAAACCTGCTGCACAATGCGATCAAGTACAGCCCCCAGGGCGGCCAGGTACGCGTGACCGTCCAGCAGAGCGACGGCGAGGCGGTGCTCAGTGTCAGCGACCAGGGCATCGGCATCCCCAGCCAGGATCTGCCGCGGCTCTTTGAACGCTATTTCCGCGCCTCGAATGTCGAGACGCGCCGCATCACCGGGATGGGCTACGGCCTGTATGTGGTGCGCGAGATCGTGGAGCGCCACGGCGGCACGATCACCGTCGCGAGCGAGGAGGGACAGGGCAGCACCTTCACTGTGCGCCTGCCGCTGCTGCAACCGCCTTCCAGGCAGCCGTGAGCCACCATGCACCACCCACGGTGGCCGCGCCGGCCGCCCGCGTGGAAAAACCATCACGCGCAGTAGACAGATCTCCAACCGCACTCGATACGGATTGGTGCCAGGATCGAGTATGCTATGGGTAACGGATGCTGATCCGGAAGGACCCACCCATGGCGTACCCGATACCCCTGACTGCGCAGCTCGTCGCCGACCTGTTCCTCGCCATCGAGCAGGACGATGTGCTCGCCGCACGCCTGGCTACCCAGGCGCTCGCTGAGCGGATCGGCATGGCGGCAGCCAGTTCGCTCGCGGCGGCGCTGCTGGCCGACCGGGCGCTCCCACCTGAACACACCAGCCATCTGCCCGAGTGGAACGCCGCCCTCGTGCGCTGCGCCTGATGCCACCTTATCCCGGTGACGCGTGATGAGTGCCCAGCCGCACGCTCCGCATCACCCTGCCGCGCAGGACCGGTCCCTTTCGCAACGCATCACCCACCTTTGCTCTAAGACCAATACCTTCCACCTACGGCGCTGCACGCACCACGGCCCCCCTCCCAACCTCCTCTCAGGTGGAGGGTTTTTGAGCGTTGCGCCCCCAGGCCCCGCATACCCCACCCCCCTACCCCCTCCCCTGCCAGGGGAGGGGGCCAGAATCTGGCGTTGCGGTGCGCCAGCTTCGCTT
>JACAEO010000039.1 GCA_013388805.1 Chloroflexota bacterium | reverse complement strand
GCACCACGCCGCCCCGCGGCGCCCCACGCGCCCCCGTGGCCGCCCCGCCGGCATCGCGCCCATTGCACACCACGACGCCACACCCGCCCTGACACCAGGGGTAGACGGGTTGTGCCTCGATCTGTTACAATAGAGTCAGATCGAGAGCTATCCCCGCGTTACCCCGACAGCGCGCCGGATGAGCCAGTCACCCCGTAGCCGGGCGACTGGCCTGTTCCCATGCCACCTGGTTCCCCCGGCGGGCCACTCGCCTGCTGGCGGTAGCATCCGCGTGAGCAGGCCTGCCGCGCCGGGGCGCGGCGCGCTGGCTCCACGCCTGGTTTGCGGAGTACGTACCATCAATGAACCTGGGTGATATGCTGCGCACCGCGCTCGAGAACCTCGGGCGGCGCAAAGTTCGTACGGCGCTCACCTCCACCGGGGTGATCGTCGGCATCCTGACGATCGTGACGATGGTCTCGCTGGGGGTGGGGGTGCAACAGGCGATCCGCGACCAGTTCGCCGCCCTGGGCCTTGAGAATGTCTTCGTGCGCCCGGGTCAGCAGCAGGGGCAGGATTTCTTCACCCAGTTCGGCGCGCCGGCGCGGGCCAACCCGATCACGCCTGAAGTGGTGGCCCGCTGGGAGCAACTGCCAAACGTGCGCGAGGTGACCGCGCGGGTCAGCCTGGATGGGGTGACGACGCTGCTGGAGCTGCCGGGTGGCGAACTGCGCGCGGTACGGGTGAGCGGGCTCGACCTGATCGCCAACCCGTTCCGCACCCCGCCTGTGGCCCTCGCCGGGACGATCGGCCCTCTGGCGGAGCCGGGCCAGCTGGTGCTCGCCGCTGGCGCATTGCCGCGCGACGTGCGCCCGGCGGACCTGGTGGACCGCGAGCTGGCGATCGTCCTGCGTAGCCCGCGCGGCGAAGAGCAGCGCTTCCCGCTGCGCGTTGCCGGCGTGAGCGACCTGGCCGAGAACGAGGTGCAGGCTGACGTGGCCGATATGGCGGCGATGAAAGCCTGGTGGTTCAATATGCCGGACTACCTGGCGACCCAGGGCTACGATGAGGCGGTGGTTCGCACCAGCGACGTGCAGGCGTCCGCCGCGCTGGTGCGTAGCCTGCGGGCGGAGGGCTTCGCTGTGCAGTCGCTGGAGCTCATCCTGCAGCAGGCCAACCGGGTCTTCGCCGTGATCAACGTGATGCTCGCCTCGGTGGGTGGCCTGGCGCTGTTCGTGGCGAGCCTGGGTATCGTCAATACGATGATCATGGCGATCTATGAGCGCACACGCGAGATCGGCACGCTCAAGGCGATCGGTGCCTCGCGGGCCGATATTCGTGGCATGTTTATGCTCGAGGCGGGGCTGATCGGCCTGATCGGCGGCGCGGTGGGCATCGTCGGCGGCTGGCTGGTCGGCATCCTGCTCAACCAGTTGATCAACTGGTACATCGCCCGCGAGCGGCTGCCGATTGAAGGCACCTTCTTCGTGACCCCGTGGTGGCTTGCCCTGGCTGCCCTCGGCTTCGCGGCGCTGGTTGGGATCGTGGCCGGGCTCTATCCCGCGGCCCGGGCCGCGCGGCTCGATCCACTGGTGGCGCTGCGCTATGAATAAGCAAGCCCCGGCGACCCTGATGAGGCAGGCTCGGGCGTTCTAGCGGTGCTGTTGGGCCTGGTCGCAGGAGAGACGCATGGCCTATCCGATCAGCGCGTTTCTGGCCCGGCTGCAGGAGTGCAACGGCAGCGTCACGCGCGGCTCCTACACGCCGGCCACGCTCGGGCAACTTGCCCAGCACCTCAGCCGGCTGGTCTTTGCGCTGCCGGGCGGGGTCCTGGTGTTCAGCGAGGGTGAACAGCCGCGGGCCTGGGCCGAGGTCGCGCTACGTGAGGTGACGGTGCCTGTGGGCCGGGTCGGCCTGCCCGCCGCCCCCGCGCAGGGCCGGGGCTTTGCGCTGATCGGGCTGGGTGCTGAACTTGGCTTCGTGCTCGCTGCCACCCCGACCGATACGGCCAGCCTCGACGAGACGACGCAGCTCTATGATACGCGCTGGAGCCTCGACCCTACTGCGGTCGGCGCGCTCGCGATGCTTGCCAGCGATGCGCTGCCCGGCGGGCTGGTGGCCGGGCTCCACGGGCTGCGGCTCCCCGCGGCGCACGAATTGCTGCAGCTGAGCGCCGCAACGCTCGACTTCGCCGCGCGTCAGCACGCGACCCTGGTGGTCACGGCCCGCGCATTGAACGACCGCCTGCGCCACCACGAAGACCAGACGCGTATGATTGTCCACGACATGCGCGCGCCATTGCATACGCTCCTGATCTGCCTCCGGACGCTGCAGCGCCAGCGCTTCGACCCGGAGGGCCAGCACGAATTGCTGGGGGTGGCCAGCGAAAGCGCCGCCTACTTGCTCACGCTCACCGAGACGGTGCTCGACTCGGCGCGGCTGGAGACAAGCAGCTGGTCGCTCAAGCGCCAGCCAGTACAGGTGCGCACGCTGGTGCAGGCGGTGTGCGAGCCGCTCGAACTGGCGGCCAGGCCCGATCAGGCGCGCATCTCTCGTCAGGTTGCGGAGGAGTTGCCGCTCGTCTGGCTCGATCAGGGGCTGATGGAGCGCGTCATGACCAATCTGCTGACCAATGCGATCAAGTATACGCCAGCGAATGGTGAGATTCGCGTCAGCGCCCGCCTGCACCCCGACGGCGACGCGCTCGAGTTGAGCGTCAGCGACAGTGGTCAGGGCATCCCACCGGAAGCCCAGGCGCGGATCTTCGAACGCTTCTACCAGGCCAGCGAGACTGATCGCCCGCGTGGGACAGGCCTGGGCCTGTACTTCTGCCGCCTGGCCGTCGAGGCCCACGGAGGGAGCATCGCCGTGCGCAGCAGCGTGGGCCAGGGCAGCACCTTCACCATCCTGCTGCCGCTCACTGGCGAGGGGGAAGAGCGGGCGAGCGGCCAGTAACTGTTCACACCCGGGGTCATACACGCGTCTGGGAGCGAGGGCGTCCCGCCCTCGTCGTGTCTACGCGGGCAAGATGCCCGCGCTCCCGGGAGACATGTGAACACTTACAGCGGCCATCGCGTTTGACATGCCCTCGCCGCCCGTGCTATACTCCGCCCAGTTTGAAAGCCAACGGCCATGATCGGGAAGAGTACACCGCGTACGGCGGCACAGCGAGCCGGTGACTGGTGCGAGACCGGAGCGCACGGCGCGGGGGAATGGGCCCGGGAGCCGCGGAGCGAAAGGATTGTAGATTGTAGATTGTAGGTTTTAGATTTCTTTTCCAATCTAAAATCACCATCCGCAATCTATAAGCCGAGTAGTGGCCGCCGGAGACGCCACCGTTATCAGGGCGATGGGTGTGGAACGCCCGGGGCCATTGGGTGCCGGCGACAGCACCCGGAGAGCGCGTGGCGCGTGAGCGCCCGCGGATCAGAGAGTGGCACCGCGATCACGATCGCCTCTCGACCCGGTTTTGGGTTCGAGAGGTTTTTTGTTGGCTAGCCGTATGTACCAGGGGCAACGTAGCCAGGAGGAACCGCACCAATGGACACCGTCAAGTATCTGCTCACCGAAGATCGCATGCCGACGTCGTGGTACAACATCGCAGCCGATCTGCCCACCCCAGCGCCACCGGTGCTGCACCCGGGCACGAAGCAGCCGATCGGCCCCGCCGACCTCGCGCCGCTCTTCCCCATGGCCCTGATCCTCCAGGAGGTTAGCACCGAGCGCGCGATCGCCATCCCTGAGGAGGTGCAGGCGATCTACCGCCAGTGGCGCCCGACGCCGCTCTACCGGGCACGCCGCCTCGAGCGGGCGCTCGATACCCCGGCGAAGATCTACTACAAGTACGAGGGCGTCAGCCCGGCCGGCAGCCATAAGCCGAACACCGCCGTCGCCCAGGCCTACTACAACAAGCAGGAGGGTGTGAAGCGCATCGTCACCGAGACCGGCGCCGGCCAGTGGGGCTCGTCGCTCGCCTTCGCCGGGGCGCTCTTCGGCCTCGAGATCAAGGTCTATATGGTGCGGGTCAGCTATGAGCAAAAGCCCTACCGCCGGGCGCTGATGGAGGCCTATGGCGCCACGGTCACCGCCAGCCCGAGTGAGGAGACGGCCTCGGGCCGGGCCATTCTCGCCGAGCATCCTGATAGCACCGGTAGTCTCGGTATCGCGATCAGCGAGGCGGTTGAGGTGGCAGCCCAGAACGACGATACAAAGTATGCCCTGGGCAGCGTGCTCAATCATGTGTTGCTGCACCAGACGGTGATTGGCCAGGAGGCGCTGGCCCAGCTCGAAATGGCTGGCGACTACCCGGATGTGGTGGTGGGCTGCACGGGCGGCGGCAGCAACTTCGCCGGGATCGCCTTCCCCTTCATCGGCGCCAAACTGCGCGGCGAGCGTGATGTGCGGGCCGTGGCCGTCGAGCCGGCGGCATGCCCCTCGCTCACCAAAGGCCGCTACGCCTACGACTTCGGCGATACCGCCCACCTGACACCGCTGGTCAAGATGCACACGCTGGGCAGTACCTTCGTGCCCTCGGGCTTCCACGCCGGGGGCCTGCGCTACCACGGTATGGCCCCCCTGGTGAGCCATCTGGTCCAGCTCGGGCTGATCGAGCCTACCGCCTACCAGCAACTGGATACCTTCGCCGCCGGGCTGCAGTTCGCCCGCACCGAGGGCATCATGCCTGCACCGGAGGCCAATCACGCCATCGCTGGAGCCATCCACGAGGCGCTGCGCTGCAAGGAAGAGGGCGTGAGCCGCACCATCCTCTTCAACCTCTGTGGCCACGGGCACTTTGACATGCAGGCCTACACCGACTATCTGGCCGGCAAGCTGCGCGACTTCGAGTACTCCGACGCCGAGGTGGCCATGGCCCTGGCGGGGCTGCCCAGCGTGGGGTGATACGGTGAGGGGGCGGTGGACACGCCGTAGCGCCACAGCGTTCGCCCCGGGCCACCTGCGGGAACGCGAGCCACCGTGTGGCAATTGCTGCGGCCATCCATGGCCCCCTCACCCGGTTATCCGCTCAGCGCAGTGTCACCTGCACCTGCACCAGCGGGCCGGGGGCCGCGACGATGACGTAGCGGCTCAGGCCAATCGTTTCGATCTGGACAGGCACGGGCTGGCCGTTGAGCGTTACGTTGCGTACCTCGCGGGCGGTGGCGGGCAGCAGTACGCGGATGCGGAGGCTCGCCCCCGAACCGGTGGCCTCCAGGCTGATGCGGGCCTCGCCACCTGCGCCGGCGGGCGAATCGTAGCGCCAGCGATAGGCGACGTAGCCCGCCGAGGCGGCATAGCGGGCCACCGCGTAGGCGCTGCGCACCTGGTCGCGAGGGGCGGCCAGCCAGCGCGGGCTCACCGTGGCGACCTCGTAGGTGATGCTGTCGTCGTTGAGCCCCGCGGCGCCCTCGATCAGCGCGCCGAGCATGGCGCTGGAGCCCCAGCCGTCGCTGGGCAGGAACTCGTCGGCCGGGGCAATCCCGCCGGTAGGGTAGTACCAGAGATAGGTGGACCCGTTGCGTGTGATCAGTTCGTGATACCGGTACAGGATGTCGAAGCCGTACGCTTCGTAACCGTAGCGGAAGGCGCCCCGTGAAAGCTCACCACCGACCAGGGGCATGATGCCGCCATTGACGTACTCGCCGGGGCGCTCGCCCAGGCGCCCGTCGAAACCGAAGGCGCCGGCCGGGAAGGGCGGGTCGATGCTGTACCACTCGGCGAAGGCGGTGCGTGCGGGGTCATTCAGGCGCCGCTGGTACTCGGCCAGGATGGCGCGGCCCTGCTCCACGCTCAGCACGCCGCGGTTGAGCGCAATCGCATTAGAGAGGCTCAACTGGCGCGCCTCGTCAACGCCGGGAACAACGAATGGAAGGAGGTGGATATGATGGGTGTAGAAGGAGCCGTTCCAGCTCAGCCGGTTCAGCCGCACCATGATATCGTTGGCCAGCGCGCGGCGCTGCGCGGCAAGCTCGCTCTGGCCGGCCTGCTCTTCCATCAGCGCCAGGGCGCGCAGCGCCTCGGCCAGCCCGGTGTTGTCGCCGTGGAAGATGCCCCAGCGCGTCTGCTCGTCGATCCAGTGACGCGGGGCCGGACGACCGGTATGCGGGTCGGTCGTGGTGGGGCCGTACTCGAAGTCCCATGTGTCGATCGTGAAGGGCCGCTTGACCAGCCCGAGGTCCGCCTCCCAGCGCACGGGCGAGGTGAGCGTGTAGTTGATCGCCTTCTGCGCCGAGGGGAGCATACGCAGCATCCAGGCCGTATCGCCGGTGGTCTTCCAGGTCTCGTAGATCAGCTGGACGTAGAGATACTCGACGTCGGCCTCAACCGGGGTGCGCAAGGCGGGGATGTTCCACTCCGGGCGGGCCACAAAGTCGGGCAGACTGCCGTCGGCGGCCTGGGCGCGCAGATTGGCCTCGATCAGGCTGGTCAACTCCGTTTCAAAGTAGCGGAACGCCCGGTTCTGATAGTAGTGGTCGCGCAGCCAGAGCAGCGGGCTGTCGGGCGAGCGGTAGCCGGTGATCGGGCGGCCCTCGAGCTGGTAGCTGAGACGTTTGGCGGCCATAAAGCCGCGTACCCGGTCGTAGAGCTCGTCGAAGGCGGGGACCCCGGTGCGCACCGTTGTGCTGGCGTCGAGGCGGTAGAGCGTGCCCGCGGCCACCTGTGCGCCAGAGGGCAGGAACAGCGCGGCCCAGTGCGCGCCGAGTGCACCGCGCGGGCTGACTTCAACCGCCCCGAAGCCGTCGGCGAGGGTGAGCGGGAAGCTCCCGGCGTAGCGGCCGCGACCGTCGAAGACCAGCAGTGTGGCGGGGCCACTGTAGTTCGCGATGCTGACATTGACCACCACCGGGCTGAGCGGCTCGACGACGGGCCGCGTGCTGGTGAACGAAGCACCGCCCTGGGCGCGGAGCGGCGTCAGCGGGAGACCGACCGCGAGCAGCAGGGCGAACAGGGCGAGCAGCAGCGTACGGCGCGGGCGCAGCACGGGACACTTCCTTTCCAGACGCAGACAGCACCGGTGATGCGCGGAGCGCGCGCAGTATACCATGGAAGCGCCGCCCGTTCCGTATGTGGCGCCAGCGCGCGCGCGGAGGGGACATGCAGTCGAAGAACGATAGCCCGGCCTGGACCAGATGCCTAGACGGCGTTTGCCGCAGCGCCACAGCCGATCGGTAGCAACATAGGCAGGAAGGATCGCTCAGTGACCACGAAAAAACGTATTCTGACCGGTGATCGCCCAACCGGCAAGCTGCACCTGGGACACTACGTTGGCTCATTGCAGAACCGGGTCGCGCTGCAGGATAGCTACGAATGCTTCTTCATCATCGCCGATCTGCACGTGCTGACCACCAGGCCGACGCGCGAGGACATCGCGGCCATTCCCCAGAATATCCGCGACCTCGTGCTCGACCACCTGGCGGTGGGTATCGATCCGAATAAAGTGACCTTCTACGTGCAGTCAGCGGTGAAGGAGATCTACCAGCTGAACCTGATCTTCGAGATGCTGGTGACCGTGCCACGGCTCACGCGGCTGCCGAGCATCAAAGACATGGCGCGCAATGCCAACATCGATGAAGAGCAACTGCCCTTCGGCCTGCTCGGCTACCCGGTGCTGCAGGCCGGCGATATCCTGATGCCGCGGGCGCACCTGGTGCCGGTGGGCAAGGACAACGAGGCCCACGTCGAGATCACCCGCGAGATTGCCCGCCGCTTCAACTATCTCTATGGCGAGGTCTTCCCGGAGCCCGAGGCCCTGGTGCCCGACGTGGGCACGCTCCCGGGCATCGATGGTCAGGGCAAGATGAGCAAGAGCGCCGGCAACGCGATCTTTCTCTCCGACGATGCGAAGACGGTCGAGCAGAAGGTGCGGGGCATGTATACCGACCCGAACCGCATCCGCGCCGACATCCCCGGCCGGGTCGAGGGGAACCCGGTCTTTGCCTACCACGATGCCTTCAACCCCGACCTGGACGAGGTAAATGATCTGAAGCTCCGCTACCGCCAGGGCCGCGTGGGCGATGTGGAGGTGAAGCGTAAACTGATCGCCGCGCTGGAAGCTTTTCTGGCCCCGATCCGCGAGCGGCGCGCCCACTACGAGGCCAACCCCTCCCTGGTCGACGAGATCATCGCTGCCGGCAATCAACGCACCCGCGCCGTCGCCCGCGAGACGGTGCAACTGATGGAAGCAGCCATGGGGCTGACCTATTTTCGCTAAAGGGTTCACATGTACACACCTACTCTCGACGACGTGCGCGCGCTGCGTGGCCAGGGCAACCTCTGCCCGATCTACCGTGAGATCCTGGCCGACCTGGAGACGCCGGTCTCGGCGTATCTCAAGGTGGCCCAGGGGAGCCATAGCTTCCTGCTCGAGAGCGTGGAGGGCGGCCAGCACATCGCCCGCTACTCGTTCATCGGCAGCGATCCCTACCTCACCCTGCGCCTCGACCGGGGCGTTGCCCAGGCGCTTCAGGGTGGCTACAAGCAGACCCTCAGCTACAGCGACCCGCTGGTCGTGCTGGGCAGCTACCTCGGCGCCTACCGCCCGGTGCGTCTGCCCGACCTGCCGCGCTTCGTCGGCGGCGCCGTGGGCTACCTGGGGTACGAGACGGTGAGCTACTTCGAGCGCCTGCCCGTGCCGGAGCACTGCGACTACCAGATGCCCGAGGGCTTCTGGATGTTTGTCGATACGCTGCTGATCTTCGACCACCTGCGCCACAAGATCAAGGTGCTCTCACACGTTCATCTGGACGCAGAGGACCTCGAGGCCGAGTACCGGCGGGCCACGGCGCGCATCGAGGCTCTGGTGGCACGGCTGCGCCAGCCGGTGGAGGCCGCGGCGCGCCTGGGCGCCCACGAACTGGCGCCCCGCAACTATGAGCCCCACTCTCCGGTTGGTGCCGACGCCGCGCGCCCGGCCCCGCTCTCAAACCTTACCCGCGAGCAGTACCACGCCAACGTGCTGCGGGCCAAGGAGTACATCGCCGCGGGCGACATCTTCCAGGTGGTGCCTTCACAGCGTTTCACCCGCCCGACCACGGCCGACCCGGTGACGATCTACCGCGCCCTGCGCACGATCAATCCCTCGCCCTACATGTTCCTGCTGCGCACCGGCGAGGGCGACCTGGTGGGCGCCTCACCTGAGTTGCTGGTGCGCGTGCAAGAGGGTGAGGTGCAGACCCACCCGATCGCCGGCACGCGGCGGCGTGGGCGCGATATGGCCGAGGATGTGGCCCTGGCCGAGGAGTTGCTCGCCGACGAGAAGGAGCGCGCCGAGCACCTGATGCTGGTCGACCTGGGGCGCAACGATATCGGGCGGGTGAGCGAGCCCGGCACGGTGCGGGTGCCCAACTTTATGTTCGTCGAGCGGTACAGTCACGTCATGCACCTGGTGAGCCACGTCACCGGGCGGCTGCGCAGCGATCTGAGCGCGCTCGACGCGCTGCGGGCCTGTTTCCCGGCCGGCACGGTGAGCGGCGCGCCGAAGATCCGCGCCATGGAGATCATCGCCGAGTTGGAGGGAACGCGGCGCGGCATCTACGCCGGCTGCGTCGGCCACGTGGGCTTCAACGGCGACCTCGACACCTGCATCGCCCTGCGCACCCTGGTCGTTCAGGACGGCGTCGCCTATATGCAGGCCGGCGGCGGTGTGGTGGCCGATAGCGACCCCGAAGCCGAGTACCAGGAGAGTTGCAACAAGGCCGCTGCGCTGCTGCGCGCGATTGACCTGGCCGAGGAGTTGCTGTCGGCCGGGCGCTAGTGCAGTTCCAGGCGACCTGTTCGGGCATCAGCGCGACCTCGACCGTGTCCAGCTGCGCCGCGCCCAATCTACCATCGCAAATCTGCAATTTGCAATCGCACTAGGGTGCGCGCCCCGTGATGAGCAGGAAGATGACCAGCATCATCACCAGCGGTGCGAGACCCATCAGCAGCGCCAGGCCGCTCACCAGCACCACCCGCTGCGGCCCACGCCCACTGATGAAGCGGCGCACCAGCAACAGCAGCAGCGCCACCGAGCCACCCAGGGCGGCGATCATCGTCCCGCCCAGGCACAGGGCGGTCCGAAACGGGGCTGCCTGCGCCATGCCTGAACGCAGCAGCCATGCCAGGAACATGCTCAGGCCGACGGCGCCGAGCAGGACCGCCAGCGTCGCCGCGCCAATCAGCCAGGGCCAGCGCCGTCGATCGTCCATGCTCAGCAGGCTTCTGAACTCATTCTGAGCTGCTGCCAGAGCTGCTCGGCCAGGGTGCGTGTCGCCAGTTCCACCGCGGGGCTCAGGCCGACGCCCGGGTCGAACTGGCGCCCCTCGATGCCATAGACGACCAGACGCGGTGGAAGCTGGGCGAGGGCGCGCGCCAGTTCGACCGCCTCGGCGATACCGAAGGCGTGGGTCGAGTGGCGAAACAGGGCCTCCGGCAGCGGCTGCGCCCCGACGTCGAAGCGGTGGATGCTCCCTGGTGCTGCACCGGAGAAGACCGCGTCGATCAGGACGACCGTGGTAGCGCCGGCCCAGGCCGTGATCAGGTTCAGGCCGCCGCCGTCGATCGCGCTGATCTGCAGCGCGGCTGCGGCGGCACCCTGGCGTGCGCGTAGCAGGTGGGCGACGGCCGGCCCGGCGCCATCATCGCCGCGCCACTGGTTGCCAACGCCGATCACGCGGGTTGGGGCAGCACGCGCGGGCGCTGCCCCTTCAGCCGCTGGCGTTGCGCCGGGCCGGCCCATGCTCACTCGCGCTCCAGCGACAGCCGGAGGAAGTGGGTCGAGCAGGAGATGCAGGGGTCGTAGTTGCGCACAATCTGCTCGCACTGCCAGGTGAGACGGTCGTCGGGCAGCTGGAGATTGCGCTCCGCGAACTGCCACAGGTCGTGCTCGATCGTGCGCTGGTTCTGCGAGGTCGGCGGCACGATGCGGGCATCGAGGACCGCGCCCTGCTCGTCGATGCGGTAGCGATGGTAGAGGATGCCGCGCGGCGCCTCGCTACAGCCGTAGCCGGTGCCGGCGCGCGGCTCGACCGGCAGGGCCGGCGGATCGGGCTGCTCGTAGCTGTCGAGGATGCGCAGCGCCTCGTCGCAGGCGTAGAGCGTCTCGACTGCGCGCACCACGATACTCTTGAATGGGTTGCGGCACTCGTTGCCCAGCCCGGCGGCCAGTGCCGCCTCCTGGGCGCTCGGCGAGAGCCGGTCGAAGTTCAGGCTGTAGCGGGCCAGCGGGCCGACCAGGTAGGCGCCGCGCGCGCGGGTGTGCGAGTGCAGCGCGGTCGAGTGTTCCAGGTGCTCCTCGGCAAAGTAGGTCTCGTACTCGCTGATGCTCAGATCCAGCCCCTTGTTGGAGACCAGGCGCCCCTCGTTGAACGGGTACTCGTCGGGGTGGCGCAGGGCGACGAACTCGTAGTCCTGCTCGAAGTCGGGACAGGGCAGCGAGGCGGTCCAGCGCACGGCTTCCACCGCGATCTGGCGCGCCTCCTCGAGCTGGTCCTTCAGGCGCCGCTGCAGCTCGCGCCTGGTCGGCAGCTTGTAGAAGCCGCCGACCCGTACGTTGATCGGGTGGATCTCGCGGCCGCCGACGACATTGACGATATCGTTGCCGGCTTTCTTCAACGTGAGCGCCTGCTGCACGATCGCAGGGTGGTCCTTCGCCATCTGGATCGCGTCCGCATAGCCCAGGAAATCGGGGGCGTGGAGCATGGCAAAATGCAGCACGTGGCTCTCGATCCACTCGCCGCAGTAGATCAAGCGCCGCAACTCACGCAACTGCCCGTCGACCTGCACGCCGCAGGCCTGCTCGAGCGCGTGGACCGAGCTCATCTGGTAGGCGATCGGGCAGATTCCGCAGATGCGCGCGGTGATGTCGGGCACCTCGCGGAAGTCGCGCCCGCGCAGGAAGGCCTCGAAGAAGCGCGGCGGCTCGAAGATCCGCAGCTGCACGCTCGTCACCGTGTCGCCCTTGAGCTTGATGTGCAGGCCGCCCTCACCCTCAACCCGCGCGAGGTAGTCGACCTTGATCACTCTATTGTCCGTTTTCATGGGCCTCACTCGTCTTTCGGAACGCCTCGGCATAGGCATTGATCCCGCGGAACAGGCGCACGATCGCGGGCTCGGCATAGCCAAGCTGGGTCAGCTGGGTGGCCAGCGAGGCCGTATTGGGCGACTCCATCGGCCCGTAGCAGCCATAGCAGGCCCGGTTGTAGCTCGGGCAGAGCGCACCGCAGCCGGCGTGGGTCACCGGCCCGAGGCAGGGCTGCCCCTGGGAGACCATGACGCAAATGGTGTCGCGCTGCTTGCATTCGACGCAGACGCTGTGTGAGGGCACCGCCGGGCGGCGGCCATGGAGCAGCGCGCTGATCAGCTCAAGGAGCTGGTATTTGTTGATCGGGCAGCCACGCAGCTCAAAGTCAACGAAGACGTGATCGGCGATCGGCGTCGACTTCTGCAGGGCCGAGATGAAGTCGGGCGACTGGTAGACGTAGGAGACGAAGCCCTTCAGATCGCTGAAGTTGCGCAGCGCCTGGATCCCGCCCGAGGTGGCGCAGGCGCCGATGGTGATCAGGTACTTTGAGACGCGGCGCACCTGGTGGATGCGCTCGGCGTCGTGGGAGGTGGTGATTGAGCCTTCGACCAGCGAAATATCGTAGGGACCCTTGACCACCGCGCGTGAGGCCTCGGGGAAGTTGGCGATCTCGACCGCATCGGCAACCGCGAGCAGCTCATCTTCACAGTCGAGCAGGCTCATCTGGCAGCCGTCGCAGGAGGCAAACTTCCAGACGGCGAGCTTCGGCTTCTGTCGGCTGGCCATACTACAGTCCCCTTCGCCCGAAGAACGGCTTGATCTCCTCATACGAGAAGATCGGCCCGTCCTTGCAGATAAAGTTCGGCCCCCACTGGCAGTGCCCGCAGAAACCGATTGCGCACTTCATGTTGCGCTCCATCGAGATAAAGATACTCCCGGGCGCCAGCCCGCGCTTCTCCAGCTCAAGCACGGTGAAGTGGATCATCACCTCGGGGCCGCAGATCATCGCCACTGCGTTCAGGTGGTCGAAGGGCGCCTTGGGGATGATCCGCGTCACCACGCCCACGTTGCCGCGCCAGGGGTGCATCGCCCGGTCGACGGTTACATGGACATCGACATCGAAGCGCGAGCGCCAGCCCTCGATCTCGCGCCGGTAGAGGATGTCGAGTGGCGTGCGCGTGCCGTAGAGCAGGACCACGTTGTTGTACTTCTCGCGATAGGCCAGCACGTGGTAGAGGGCCGGGCGCACCGGGGCCAGGCCGAGGCCGCCGGCGACGATGATGACGTCCTTGCCCTGGGCCTCGACCACCGGCCAGCTGTTGCCAAAGGGGCCGCGCACCGCCAGCATATCGCCGCGCTTGAGCTGGCGCATCGCATTGGTGACCACACCGACCGCGCGCGTGGTGTGCACGAGGCGGTGCGGTTTCGTCGGGTCGCCGCTGATCGAGATCGGTACCTCGCCGACGCCGTAGATGTAGAGCATATTGAACTGCCCCGCGGCGAAGGGGTAGTCGCCCTCACCCGTGGCCGGCTCGAGTTCCAGCGTAAACGTATCCTGGGTCTCTTTACGCACCCGCTGCACGCGGAAGGGGCGCGGCAGCATGGGGTCCGGCAGGTTCCGCGTGGGTGACGAAGCGACAATCGCAGTCATACACACCTCAGGCAGTCGTTCAGTGGGCTTACTTGCCGTAGAGGTCGACCAGTTGCAGCAGTGCGGCCTGCAAGCGCTGCTCGATCACACCGACCGAGTGGCGCATCAGCTGGTAGCCGAGCTCGTGGTTGGCCTCACAGCGCTCCCGCAGCCGGGCGCCATCGATGGCGATCGCCTGCGTCGGCTCGAGGGCGCGTGCATCGAGGTGCCAGCGATAGGGCGGGAACAGCCACGACCAGCCGAGCACATCCTCCGGGCCGAGGGTCATCAGCAGGATCGGCCCCCGCTGTGGGGCAAAGACCTCCAGCGACACCTTGCCCTCGGTGATCAGAAACAGCTGAGCGGCAGGCTCGCCCTGGTGAAAGATCAGCCGCCCCGGCTCGAAGCTGATCAGCCTGGCATGTTCGATGATCGCGCCAAGCTCAGCGGGGGCGATCTCCTGGAAGAAGGGGTGGCGGGCCAGGATTGACTCGATCGATGGCGTTGACATAGCCTGGGAGGCCGCAAGCCGGGCCTGCGGGCCGCTAAACGATATTCAGCGTCGCGATCTGCGCGCCGGTAGAGTCGTTGGCGTACATGGCGCGCACCTCTTCGGTGAGGTCGATACCGACCGGGCACCAGGTGATGCAGCGCCCACAGCCCACGCAGCCCGAGCTGTCGAACTGGTCGATCCAGGCGGCGAGCTTGTGGGTCAACCACTGCCGGTAGCGCTCACGGCTGGTGCCGCGCACACTGCCGCCGTGGATGTACGAGAAGTCGAGGGTAAAGCATGAGTCCCAGCGCTGCCAGCGCTCGGCGACGCGCCCGCTCAGGTCGGTCGTATCCTCAACCGTGGTGCAGAAGCAGGTGGGGCAGACACTGGTGCAGTTGCCGCAGGCGAGGCAGCGGGCGGCGACATCGTCCCAGCGCGGGTGGTCGGCGTTGGCGTAGAGGAACTCCTTGATACCATTGGTGTCGAGCGAGCGCACCATCGACTCGGCAGTCCGCGCCACGATGGCCTCGGCTGCCGCCAGGTCGGCGGGCTCCGCCGGGGTGTACGGCAACTCCTGCAGCACCCTGGCGCCCCTGGGCGAGCCGACCTCGACCAGGAAGGCGTGGCGCTGCGCGTCGAGCAACTCGGTGAGCGCCAGGTCGAAACCCGCGCCTACCCGCGGGCCGGTGCCCATCGAGGAGCAGAAGCAGGTGCCGCCGGCGTAGCCGCAGTTGACCGCAATGATGAAGGTCGCGTCGTGGATGGTCTTGTAGAGCGGGTCGGTGAAGGGGCCGCGGGTGAAGACCGTGTTCTGGATCGCGATCGCACGCAGCTCGCAGGCGCGCACGCCGAGGAAGGCCAGCCTGGGCGGATCGGGCTGCTCTGCGACAAGGGTGAAATCACCGTCGGCCGCGGCGCGCTCGGCCCGCCAGAGACGGCGCCGCGGTGGGTGCAGCCAGCGTTTCCACGACTGCGCCGCCAGGCTGTAGCCGAAGTAGGCGTCGTCCTCGCGCCGGCGCAGATGGTAGCTCCCGGCATCCTGCTCGTCGGTCCAGCCGGCTGGCAGATCGGCCAGTTCCTCGACCTCGGCATAGACGATCGCGCCATCACGGACGGTTGGACCGATGACCTGATGGTCCTGTCGGCGCAGCGTGTCGATCAGCTGCTGCAGCCCTGCGGGCAAGAGGATGACCCGGCTCCCGGCGCGCAACGGGGGTGAACTCATACGGCGTCCCTTCCGTGGTAACGCTGAGGCAGCATCGCCTGGCTACGCTCGTGATGTTATGAGATGCAAATATGTGCATGATTATGCAAGCAACGAGCCCGATCCGGTGTTGTGACTCATTCATTTTGAGCGAAAAAATCTTTCTTATACAAAACGTTGGCGTGTGTGGCAGGCGTCTCCCGGGCTGGGGTGCGGGGCAACTGCGCTGCCCATACGCATCAAGATACGCCCCTGGCAGGGCGGCGGCTGCCACGCGATAGGCCAACACAACAAAGCTTTCATCCTTCCGTGTGGGTGAGCGGCACGGCCGCAGCCCTTAACGT
>JACAEO010000100.1 GCA_013388805.1 Chloroflexota bacterium | reverse complement strand
TAAACGCCTCGGCTAGTGCTTGCGAAGGCCACCTGCGTGGCCTGTTGAGCCCACGAAGGTGGGCTTTGCCCCCCGTAGCCGAGGGCTTTCAGCCCGACGGGGAGCGCGCCTACAACTGTAGTACTATCGGCTATCTCCATGTCAGCGGCTCAGCTGCGCCAGCAGGTGCCGGATGCGCAGCACGAACGCACCTGGCGGCAGGACGGTCACTGCGGGATGGCCTGGCGCAAAATGGCGCAGGTTGAAGGTCACCAGCCAGGGGCAATCCTCACGCAGTGCGGCGACCAGGATCGGCAGATCCTTGGGGTCGGCGAGGCCGTTGTAGGCCGTGAGATCGGCGGGCTGCGGATTCGCGGTGATGCGCAAGGTGCGGCTGACCAGCAGGCGCAAGGCCGGCAGCGCGGCCGGCAGCTTTGCCGCCAGGTTGCGTTCAATTTCGGCGATCACCTGCTCGGAGGTGACCGCGTCGAGCAGGGTGATCTCGGCCATGCGCAGGATGACCAGGCTGGCGCCGTGCTCACCGGGTGCGGCCGCGCCTGCGAAAAGCACATCGGCGTCGACGAAGACCCGCGGCTTAGCTGTCGGCGCGGGCGTCATCGGGCTCGGCGGCAGAACTGTCGCGCTGGCGGCGCAGATCGTCGAGCAGTTCCTCGATGCTCAGGCCGGCCTCGATCCGCAGCTGCTCGATCGCCCGCGCCAGCTCGGGCACCATCGGCACCAGCGGGGTGAGCACGAAGATACCGTCCAGGTCGACCAGGCGAAAGCTATCGCCCGGCCGGATACCGTACTTCTCGCGGAGCTCGGCCGGCAAGGTGAGGATCCCGCGCTCACGCACCTGCAGGGTGACGTCCATCGCCCATCACTTCTCGCTCAAAATTGCAGAAAATCAGCACATTCAGTATAGCAGAGAGGATGGTTGGCTACAACCAAACGTTGCGCCAGTGCCACGTAGTGTGGCAGCTACAGCATCCCCATCGCCCGCTCCGGCAGCGGCTCCGGCGCCTCCTCCGTGCTGCTCCTGATCACGTTGTGCGGAACCTCGCGGTGCGAGATCAGGCAGAGGCTCTCCAGGTTGGCTCGCTTCACCCCATCCGCGGGGAAGTCGCCGGCCACCGCTAGCATCGTCTGCGCAGAGAGCGACATTGATGAACGCCCGGCACGAGAAGACCTCTCTGCCCTGACCGCCTTCATAGTATCCTCTCCATAATCGCTGGAGCGCTTCGTGACGACCCGGCTGAGGTCTGGTAGACTACCTCCATCTGCAACTCCCCGATGTGAACCTCGACGCCATCTCCGACCCCGCAACCCGCGCGGTCGTCCAGCAGTTGCTCAACATCAGCGAGGCGCAAGCACTTTTCGATCGACAAAGACACCTGCGACCTCGGCCGGGTCGGGGCTGGCGGCGCTCCAGAGGGTGACGAGGATTGGCGGCTCGTCCAGGGCCTCCAGGGGGAGCAAGCGGCGCCGGCGCTGCGTCATGCGGGCGAGGTTGGCGGCGATGGCGAGCAGCCATGGGCCGAAGCGGGCCGGCTCGCGCAGGCGTTCAAGGCTCAGACAGGCTGCCAGAATGGCGTCCTGCGCCACATCCTCGGTCTCGGGCCCGGGGCCGAGCAGACGCCGGCACCTACACGGTGGCGCCCCCGAGCCGACTCGAACGGCTGACACGCGGTTTAGGAAACCGTAAATAACAGGAAAAGTGCGCGTCGTTTACCGCATTAGGAAGCTCTGCAACGGTGGTATGTGCCGACAACCAAGCCGGGTGTGTGTCAAAGTGTGAGTCAATGTAGAAATAGGTTGTACAAGCACGACCCATCGTGGCGGCCTCGCAGGTTGTTCGTTATGTCGCCTCAGCGGCCTGGCCCGGCTTATTCGTTCGGGAGCGAAGGGCTCGACAACTGTCTGGACAGAGAGTCGATCGCTTCGCGCATCTCGGGGCTTGGCGGCAGAGGCTCGTGACAACCCCGTTCTGGTTTTTCCCAGGACAGCCCATAAGCACGAAACAGCTCGTCGAGCGGCGGAAGATCGCCGTAGGCGAAGACGCGCAGCGGGCGCTGTGCCGTCGGTGGCGGCTCCAACTCTCGAAACCCGAGCGAGAGCCACAGCTCTTCGTCAAAGGCGTCATGGACCAGGAGGAAGGGCGAGACGCAGAGCCAATAGTCAAACATCGTTCGTGCTCGCTGCACGGCATTGCCCCAGGACCCGCTCCCGGCTAAGGCGACATCGACCCAGGCAGTAATGACCGGGCCTGCGAGCACGCTGATAGAAGTCGGGGCAGAATCGCGGCTCCAGGTGACGAAGACACGATACAACAGAGCTGGATAATTCTCGAAAGCGGCCTGGAGGTGGTCGTTGATCCCGTCAAACTCGCACATGACATCGACGGGCAAGTCAGCCATTTTCCGTACCGTGTAGCTCGTGATGCGCACTAATGCCCTCTCGCTCGCTTCGCAGTTGGTTGGTATCGGCATTGTACCACAGTGCGCTTTGAACGCGCGACCATCTACTTGGAAGGCCCGAATAGCGTGTTGTCAGCGCCTATCTATGTCAAGATCAGTCCGGCATTATTCCTCTTTGCAAAGCCATAAAGCTGTTGCGAACTCGGACACCTATAGACTGAGGTAGTCTGACGCTGACAGGCCGAATGGTACTCAGCGGGCGAGCACGTGCCACCTCGATCTATGTTGACGTTCGCCGTTGCGCGGCGGGCCGCACCCGTGGGCACCCTCGTGGGTCGCTGAGCGGATGTGTCGAGCGCTCGGCCCGCGCAAAGCGCTGCATCGGTCGTTGAACCTCTCGGGTGGGGTTCCAGGGCTGTGTCTTAGACGTATCGTTCATCTCGTTCTTGAGTGCCTTCTGGGTATCTGGATTGAAGTCGCCGCCAGCTTGCGCCCGACCAGGCCATGGTCAAAGCGCACGCATGCGTAGGGTCGTCACACAAGGGGAAGTCGTTGGCTATCTTCCAAACGTGGGTGCCGCCTTGGCACAAGAGATACGGGCTACGGCGCCCCGTGGATATGCGGCTTGCCGTGCGACGAGCGTATGGCCACACCGCCTGACCGCAAGCGTGCCGGCAAATCTGGTATGCTTCAAGGGGGCAGGGCGACTTTGGCCGTGCCGCAGCGAGGAGATAGAGAAGGAGCGGGCGAGCGTATGCGCGAGCTGATCAACCTGCGGGAGGCGGCCCTCGGGCTGGCCCTGGACCGGCAGGCCCGCGACGTGCTCAACCTGTCACCGGACGGAGCGCTGGCGGCGAACCAGCCCGCCCTCGACGGCCCTTCCCTGGCCGCAGCGATAAAGTACAGCCTGCAGGCCCCCGCCCACCAGCGCCCTCCTCGCGGCATCAGGGCTGCGCCTCGACGGTCGCCTCTGTCGTCACCGACGGTGCAGCATCACGCAGCGGCGAGAACCAGCCATACACCACGCTGGCTGCGACGCCGATGCCGACCAGCAGCAGTGCGGCACGCACATCGAGAGCCTCGGCCAGCGCCCCGCCCACCGCCGCGCCGAAGGGCTGCCCGCCCCAGGCCACCATGCGCGCGGTGGTGTTCACCCTGGCCTGCAGGTGATCGGGGGTGACCTGCTGGCGCAGGGCGATGCCGTTGATGATCACCAGGGTGTTGCAGAGCTGCCAGAGCCCGATCAGGACTACCCCGCTCCAGAAGCTCGGCGCGAGGGCCACCGCCACGAGCACCGCCATGTGCGCGGCCAGCCCGGCCAGCGTGATCCGGCCCACGGGGAAGCGCCGTGCCAGCGGGGGCAGCAGCAGGCTCGCCGCAAGCCCACCCACTGCGGTGGCCGTGTAGAGCAGCCCGATGCGCCCGTCGGTCTCGGGGAGGCCCAGGGCCTGGACCGCGTAGACCACCAGCAGGCCCACGACGGCCCCCGCGCTGAAGCTGTTGCCGAAGCCCACCAGGGTCATGGTGCGCACCAGGCGCTGGCGCCAGAGGAAGACCAGCCCCTCACGGATGTCGCTCAGCGTTCGGCGGAGGATCGGCTCCGGGGCGGCGGGCTCCGTACGGGCCTGGTTGAAGGGCCGGGCGACCAGAGCGAGCAGCAGGGCCGAGAGCAGAAAGGTCGTCGCGTCGAGGGCGATCACATTCGCGGCGCCGACTGCGGCGGCCAGCCCACCGCCCACCGCCGGGGCCACAATCCCCACCACCGTCGTCGCGGCCCAGATAGCGCTGTTCGCTGCGACCACCTGCCCGCGCCCCACCAGGGCAGGCAGCGCCCCGAAGTTGGCGGCGTCGAACCAGACGAAGGCAGTCATCACCAGCACGGCCACCACATAGATCTGGGTGAGGGTCAGTGCGCCCAGGGCTGCTGCGATGGGGATCGAAGCTACCAGGAGCGCCTGAACCAGGTTACAGCCGACCATGATCCTGCGGCGGTCCACGCGGTCGGCCAGGGCCCCGGCAATCAGCCCGAAGGCGAAGTAGGGCAGCACCTCCAGCGTGGCCAGTAGGGCGGTCTGGAGCGCCGAGCCGGTCAGCTGAAAGACCAGGATGGGCAGCACGACCGCCGTGATCGTCGAGCCGCCGATTGAGACGACGCGCGCTGTCCAGAACAGTATGAATGCGCGATCCTGCCAGAGACCAGAGGGCGCGCTCGCCATAGGGTGTCGCCTCAGCTGTGGTTTACCGCGGCGTCTCAGCACCCGTCGGCGAGACTATCGCGCAGTGATATATAATATCATTCATTCGGCGACCATGTGCGCAGCGGCCAGTCGCTTGTCAGGAGGAGGCGCGGATGGAGCAGCACGATCTTCAGTCCTACACGAATCAGCTCTACGACGACCTTGCGTCCACGTATGAGGATCAGCCCGGCCATGGCTTTGCAAGCCTGGCTGAACAGGAGGCCTGGGAGACCGACCTCCGCGAGGCGTTCCGCATCTCGGTCGGCGCCCCCGTCCTCGACGTGGGCACCGGCACCGGCGTCTTCGCCCGCCTCTTCGCCTCCTGGGGCTGCCAGGTCGTCGGCCTCGACCCGTCGGTGCAGATGCTGGCCGAAGCCGAGCGTCGCGTGCCGTCGGCCCTACAGTCTGCGATCACGTTTGTCGCCGGCGATACGGTGCGCGATGGAGCACTGTTCCCTGCAAGCTCCTTCACCGCGATCGTGAGTCGCCAGGTCGTCTGTCACCTCACCGATCCACTGGCGGCATTTCGCCACTGGTACACCTGGCTCCAGCCCGCCGGGCAGGTGCTGGTGGTCGACGGGCTGTGGTCGCGCGCCGGCTGGAGCGACGATCAGATGGGAGACGCCCTGCCGCTCGCATGTCTCCAGACGCGCGCGACCATCCCCTACCTGCTGGAGCAGGTCGGGTTTCAGGTCGTCCACAATGGCTGGCTGGAGCGGGTCAACCAGGCCCTTGGCTCCACGCAGACCAGCCCGCGCTATCTGGTGATCGCGCGCAAGCCTGGCGAGCCGGCCCCGTAGCCAGCGCATGCTCGCCCTGCCCGTGCCCGAGTGGGTGTTACGACCCCGGCCCCAGCCCCGTTGCGACCAGCCGGCTGAAGGCGCCACCCGCCGTGACCAACGCATTGAAGCGACCCTCTTCGACCACCGTGCCCCGCTCCAGCACCACGATCCGGTCGGCGCTGCGGATGGTCGAGAGCCGGTGGGCGATCACCAGGGTCGTGCGGCCCCGGCGCAGCGTGCTCAGGGCGGTCTGAAGCGCCTGCTCGCTCTCCCCATCGAGGTTCGAGACCGCCTCGTCGAGGAGCAGGATCGGCGCATCTTTGAGCAACGCCCGCGCGATGGCGATGCGCTGGCGCTGCCCGCCCGAGAGGCTGGCCCCCCGCTCGCCCAGGCGTGTGTCCCAACTCTCCGGTAGCGCTTCGATAAAGGCCCGCGCCTGTGCGGCCTCTGCCGCCGCCACCACCGCGCTATCGCTGGCGTCGGGCCGCCCCAGCCGGATGTTCTCCCACACCGAGCGGTTGAACAGGTAGACATCCTGGGGCACCGACGCAAACAGCTCACGCAGGCTGGCCTGGGGGAGCGCCCGTAGGTCATAGCCGCCAACAGTGATCCGCCCGCCGCTCACGTCCCACAGCCGGAGCAGCAGGCTCGCGCAGGTGCTCTTCCCGGCCCCCGAGGCACCTACCAGCGCCACCGTCTCGCCCGGGCGCACCGCGAAGGAGACCCCCCGCAAGGCTTCCGGGAGCTGGGGGCGATAGCGGAAGTGCACCCGCTCAAAGCTGATCGCCGGCACGACCGGATGGCCTGGCGCCGTCGTCGCCGTCTCGCGAACCGGCGGCGGAGCGGTGAGCAGGGTATAGACCCGCTCGCCGGCCGCAAAGACCAGGGCGAAGTCGCGCCCCGCCCCTAGCAGCAGGTTGATCGGCACGAAGATCGTCGCCGCCAGGATGACCGCGGCCGGCAGAAGCGCCGAGGCCAGCGCACCGACGCTCGTTAGCCACGCCGCCAGAGCCACTACTGCCAGCAGCCCCAGGCCAACCAGCAGGTCGCTGACCGCGAGCTCGCGACCTTTGTTCACCCCGTGGGCGCGCTGCGCGGCCTCTAGCGCCGCCTCACGCTCGGCCAGCAGCCCCAGCGCCCGCCGCTGCGCGCCGAAGACCAGGATCTCGCGCAGCCCCTGCACGCCGTCGACCACCTCTGCGCCCACCTCGCCAACCCGGTCGCGCACGACATAGCCCTGCCGGTCGGCCCAGCGCCCTAACCACAGCGGCGTCGTCAGGACTGCGACCACGAAGGGCAGCAGCGCAAGCGCCAGCGACCAGTGCAGCACCGCCAACGCTGCCAGGGCGCCCGCCGGCACCACCAGCACGACCAGCAGGGGCGGCAGCGTGTGCGAGAGCCCGATCTCCAGCGTCTCTACGTCGCCCATCGCGGTCGCGCCGAGGTCGCCGGAGCGCCGCTCGAGCAGGTAGCCGGGCGCGAGGCGCTCGAAGGCGTCGTAGAGCCGGGCACGGATATCGGCCAGGATGCGGAAGGCGACGATGTGCGCCAGGATGGTCTCGATCCACGGGAGCGCCGCGAGGGGCAGGATCAGGGCCACCAGCCACCAGAAGAGCGGCCAGAGCGCCTCGGACGTCGCGCCCGTGGCCGCCCGCCCGACCATATAGGCGCTGAGGGTCGAGCTGGCGATGGTGCAGAGGTGCATCAGCACCCCGGCCAGCACGGCCCCGGCGAGCAGGCCACGGTAGCCCCGGAGGAGCGCCCAGACGATCGCCGGGCGTGATGGTGGCTGCGGCGCCGCCGGCTCGTGCTCGGGCGCAGCGACGGTGGGTTGGGTAAGGGTCGTCACATGCCACCTCCCTGAACGGCGACCATGCGGGCGTACGCGCCCTGGCGGTGGAGTAGCTCGGCCGGGGTGCCGGCCTCGATCACCCGGCCCGCCTCCAGCACGATGATCCGGTCGGCGTGGCGCACGGTCGAGAGCCGATGGGCGATCACCAGGGTCGTGCGGCCATGCATGGCCCGCTCTAGTGCCCGCTGGATCGTGGTCTCGTTCGCCAGATCCACGCTGGCGGTGGCCTCGTCGAGGATCAGTACCGGGGCATTCTTGAGCAGGGCGCGGGCAATGGCGACGCGCTGGCGCTCGCCGCCCGAGAGCTTCAGCCCGCGCTCGCCGACGACCGTGTCGTAGCCGTCGGGCAGCGCGACGACAAAGTCGTGGACAGCCGCGGCGCGCGCCGTGGCCTCAAGCTCGGCCTCGCTCGCGTCGGGCTTCGCCAGCAGGAGGTTCTCACGGATCGTGCCGTGGAAGAGGTAGGTATCCTGCGAGACGACCGCGATCTGGGCGCGCAGGTCGGCGAGACGCAGCTCGCGCAGGTCGTGGTCGCCCAGGGTGACCCGCCCGTGCTGCGGGTCGAAGAAGCGCAGCAGCAGCGAGACCACCGTCGTCTTGCCCGCGCCGCTGCGCCCCACCAGGGCCACCGTCTCGCCGGGCGCGATGGTGAAGCTGACCCCACTCAGGGCCGGCTGCGCCTCCGGTCTGTAGGCGAAGCGTACCTCCTCGAAGGCGAGGCCCGGCGCTGCGGCGGGTCGGTTCCGCGACGTCGGCGGCTCGGCAACGGGTGGCACGGCATCAAGGATGTCGAAGATCTTCTGGCCGACCTCAGGGGCGTAGTAGGCGTAGTGGAAGGCCTGCTGGAGTGACCGCACCGGGGCGAAGCATTGGCTCACCAGGAGCAGAATCAGCAGCAGGGCGCCGACACTGAGTGTGCCCCCGGCGACGTGCAGCGCGCCCACGCCTACGGCGAGAGCGGTGCCGGTGGCGATCGCGAGGCCGGCCACCCCGGTGTAGAGCGTCTCGAAGATGACCAGGCCGGTCGCGGCATCACGCACGGCGTTAGCCTGACTGAGGAGCTGCGCGCCGTGTCGACCGCTGGCGTTAAAGGCCTTGAGGGTGGCCATACCCTGGACGCTGTCGAGGTACTCGGCGGTGAGAGGCGCGTACTGCTCCATCCAGAAGCGCGTCCGCGCCCGCAGCAGGTGTGAGGACAGCGGGGGGGTGATCAATGCGACCACGGCACAGACGGCGACGATCAGGCCGACGAGGCCGTCCAGTGCGGCGACGACAACCAGCAGCGGGATGAGCGTGAGGACGGCGACGATGGCCCGTGGCACGATGATGCTGAAATACTTCTCCAGCAGCTCCACACTGTCGACCAGCACGGTCTGAACCAAGCCCGTGCGGGTGCGCCCAAGCCAGCCGGGGCCCAGGTCCACGAGGTGGGCAAACAGCCTCCGGCGCACATCGGCCTTGATGCAGGCCGCCATGCTGGCGCCCAGGCGCTCGGTCGCGCCCAGGGACAGCGCCCGCACCGCCAGGAGCAGGGCCGCGGCCAGGATCAGCGGCAGGATGACGCCCCAGGGCTGCCCGCCGAGGATGTGACCGAGCATCGTGGCCAGCAGGAGGGCCTGGCCGACGTTGGCCGCGGCGACCACGACCCCAAGCGCAATCAAGGCAAGGAGACCGCGGCGCTGAGCGAGCACGAAGCCGAGCAGGCGAACCAGTTGGGGCATAGACACCTCACGTCAGTTGAAGGCGTCCGGGTGAAAGGCCCGTGCCATGATCTCGACCGCCTCAGGGAAGCGGATGCCAGCGGCGAACGCGGCGCCCGGCACGAAGACGCTGCGGCGCTCCTGCGAGGCGGGCATGTTCGGGAAGGTGGTGAAGAGGAACTCGGCGCGCGCCTCCTCCTCGGGCACGCCTGCAAAGCCCTCGTAGTCGACAATCGCGAAGATCGCGGCAGACTGGTCCGCGAACGACTCCACGCCAACCTCGAGATAGGTCTCGGGCTGGTCGCCGAACAGGTTCCTGCCACCGGCGAGGCGGATCATATCGTTGTTCAGCCCGCTGCCGTACACGCCCAGCGGCCCCTCGCCGCCATCGTAGAAGATCACTGGGGTAGGCTCGCGACCTGCCACCCGCTCCTGGACTGCGGCGACCCGCCCCTGCAGCTCGGCGATCAGCGCCTCGGCCCGCTCGCTCACCCCAAAGATCAGGCCGAGCTTGCGAATATCGTCATAGACCTTCTCGACCGTCAGAGTCGAGGCGTCGGCGGCGCAGTCGGCGCTGCTGCCGAAGATCTGCGCTCCGAGCGTCGCCAGATCCTCCCGAGAGGCGCGCCCGCGCTCGGCGTTGAAGTCGGAGCCGGGGTAGGCGGCGTAGATGAAGTCGGGCTGCGCGGCGATCACGACCTCGCGCGGCGGCGCCCCGCCCTGGCCGTCGGTCAGCGCGTCGAGGCGTGCCATCGCCTCCTCCAGGCCAGGGGCGGTCGAGGGGTAGAACTGTCCGTAGTACACCCCGATGATCCGCTCCTCCAGGCCAAGGGCCAGCAGCACCTCGGCCGTCGACTGCCAGGTGGCGATCACGCGCTGGGGCGGCTCGGTGAAAGTCAGGGTCTCGCCGCACTGCTCGATGGTGACCGGGAAGGCCGCCGCAGGGGCGGGCGAGGCGATGGGGACGGGTGCGGTCGGGGGCGTGGTCGGCGCGGCCGTGGGCGGGGATTGCGTAGCCTGTCCGCCGCAGGCGGCGAGCACGGCGGCGAGCGTCAGCAACGGAATGAGGTACCGCAAGGGGCGCATTGAAAATCTCCTGTCAGGCGGATCGGCGGCGCTGGCGTTCACGGTATCATCCGCAGCGCTCGCGCCGCTGACTGCACGACCGTCATCTGCCGCGCTGTCATCGGTCGATGAAGGATCAGGGGTTCCTCTCTCGCGGCGTTCTTCAGGAGCGGGAGGTCGTCGGCGATCTCATCGGTGAGTATGCGGAGCAACGCCAGGTCGAGCAAGAGACTGACCCCCTGCTGGACGCCGGCAGGCACCTCCTCGATCGAGCCAGTGCGTCCGGTGCCGTAGGTCAGATTCAGGTCGCCGGCGAACAGCGGCACCGTGTCATCGATCACGCCAGGGAAGCGGTGCTGGCAGCCGCCGGCGAGCATAAAGGACAGCTCGACCACCGGCTGGGGGCGCGGCGTGGCCGGCCAGTTCAGGCTGAGCGGGTGCAGCGTCGCAAGATCGAACCGCGTGAGAACGAGCCCGGGCCTGAGATCCTGGCGAACGATGCATCCATGCCCAATACCGCTCGGCCAGTGGCCTTGTGGATCGCGCGGTGTTTCCACACCAGCGTCATCGCGGGCGATGACAGCGGCGTACCACTCACGGCCATCAAGCCTCCGGTACGGCGCTTGGGTGTTGGCACGCTCAATCATCGTCGTCCTCGCGCCGCCGCCGAGCGATGAGCGCATAGAAGTAGCTTCGACCATCGCCACCGGTCAGCAGGCGGTGCCGGAAGGCTTGCGGTTGCCTTGTGCGCCCGAGCGCATCGTTGATGGCATCCAGTGGGTCGATGCGCAGGTCGGTCAGCTTGCCGTAGCGCAAAGCGTGAAGCTTGTCGGCGCGGGCCTGCATATCGAAGCGTGCGAGCGGCAGATGCGCGTCAATACGCTGCCCCTCGTGGCGCCAGTGCCAGGCGTTCCGCCGCTCGGCCAGCGAACTGAGGGCCAGCCCGGCCTGACGTCGTGCCCATCCCGTGATCCCTGATGGCGCTGGCGGGTAGGCCTCGATCGACGAGAGCGCAAGCACGCGCCCGCCGGGGCGCACCACCCGTCGCCACTCGCGGGCGGCCCGGGCGGGATGCGGCAACAGCCAGAGCAGCCACCGGCTGATCACCACATCCACGCTCGCGTCGGCCAGGGGAAGCTGCTCGGCATCCGCCCTGATCAGCGTGAGGCTGAGGCCGCGTGCTGCCGCCTTCGCGCAAAGGCGCGCCAGCATCGCCGGCGACTGGTCGAGCCCAATCACCGTGTGGCCCAGCTCGGCGAGCGGCAGGGTCAGAAAGCCGGTGCCCGCGCCGAGGTCGAGCACACTGAGCGGCGTTGGGCCGAGCGCCTCTGCCAGCCAGGCCCGCCACGCCGGGGCAGCGCCGCTGAGCCGGCCGTCCACCGGGTCGTAGGAGCGCGCCTCCTGATCCCAGAAGCGGGTGAGCCGCTGCTTGAGCTGGCGCTCGTCCAGAGTCATCGGGAGCTCCATAGCAGCGCAGGCGACTATGAACCGTCGCCTGCGCCGCCACTGGCGACGGCTACTTGAAGCGCTCGGGGTGGAGCGCTCGGGCCAGGGTCTCGACGCCGAGCACGTTCTGGATGCCGGGGTTGGTATACTCGTAGGGGATGATGATCACCCGGTCGTTCTGCACGGCCTGGGTGTTGGGGAAGGTGGCACGGATGAAGGCCGCCCGCTCCTCCGCGGTCTTGTCGCCGCCCTCGTAGCCGGCCACCACGATGAAGTCCGCATCGCGGGTCGCCACCTCTTCGACACTCAGCTGGGCGTAGCTCTCGCTCAGGTCGCTGAAGGCGTTCGTCGCCCCGGCCAGCTCGAAGACGTACTCCCAGGTTCCCGGCCCGAAGATCCCCAGGGGCCCCTCGCCCGCGTCGTAGTAGATCACCGACACCGGCTCGACCCTCTGAAGCTGCTCCGTCACCGCGGCAATGCGCTGCTCCATCTTCACGATCTCGGCCTCGGCCCGCTCGCTCACGCCGAAGATCGCCCCGATGTTGCGCAGGTCGGTGTAGACGTCCTCGATCGTTGCGTCGAGCTTGCCGCCGTCACACTTGGCGCTCAGGGTGTAGATCTGCGCGCCGGCGGCGGCGATCTCCTCACGGGTGGCGAAGCCCTGGCTGGCGTCGTAGAAATAGTCGGGCTGGTTGTCCATCACCAGCTGGGGCTCGGCGGTGAGGAGCACTTCACGGGGGATGGCCGAGCTCTCGGCGAGCCGGGGGAGGGCCTGGTAGTCGGCCTGGAGCTCGGGCAGCACCGGCTCGGCGCCGGAGCCGCCGATGCCGACGATGCGGTCGCTCAGTCCCAGCAGCAGCAGCATCTCGGTGACGGGCGGGTAGAGCGGCGCCACCCGCTCGGGCGCCGCATCGAAGGTCAGGGTGTTGCCGCAGTTCTCGATGGTGACGGGGTAGCCAGCAGCAGCGGCCGCCGCTGCGTCGAAGGCGTCGGGGTGGAAGGCCCGCGCCATCTTCGCGACGGCGTTGGCATTGCCCGAGCCGGCGTTAAGGTCCATGTTGGTCAGCACGACGAAGCGCCGCTGCTGCGAGGCCGGGGCATTCGGGAAGGTCTCGAAGTAGAACTCGGCCTTCTCTGCGGCCGAGATCCCGCCCGCCCACTCCATCACCGCCAGCACATCCACTGGCCGATCCGCGACCACCTCGGGGCTGATCGCGACGTACTGTTCGGTCTGGTCGGCAAAGACGTTCTCGCCGCCCGCCCGGGCGATCAGGTCGGTGTAGAGCCCCGCCGCGTAGAACGAGGGCACGCCCTGCTCGTCGATATAGTCGAGAATGGCGATCCGGGGCGTAGGCCGGTCGGCCACCCGGGTCGCGACGTCGGCGAGGGTCGCCTGCATCTCGGCGACCAGGGCCTCGGCCCGTTCCTCGACGTTGAAGATCTGCCCGAGGTCGCGGATCTGCGTGAACGAGGCCTCGAGGGTCTTGCCCGCCGCCCCGGCCCCGGCGCAGTCGGCCTTCGAGTCGTAGACCCTGGTGCCGGCCTGCTGCCACTCGGCGCGGGTCGCCCGGCCCTGGCTCGGGTCGAGCACATACTCGGGGAAGGCGATGATGGCCAGGTCATAGCCAGCGCTCAGGGCCACCTCGCGCGCCGGGAACTGCTCATAGCGGGTCTTGGGCTCGACCTGCTCGGTAAAGGCCTGCGCGACATCGGCGGCAATCGGTACCTCGCCCACCCCGGTGTAGGCGGCGATGTTGTCACCGAGCCCAAGGCGGAGCAGCAGCTCGACCTGGGGCTGGTAGTCCACGAAGACCCGGCCTGGGGGTTCGGTGAAGGTCTCCTCCCCTTCGCAGGTGGCGATCGTGACGGGGTAGTGCGCAGCGGCTTCGGCGGTTGGCGCAGGGGCCGCAGTCGGGGCGGGCGCGGCCGTAGGCTGGACGGCCGGCGACCCGCCGCAGGCGGCGAGCAGGGCCAGGGCGAGCATCAGAACGACGACGGTACGGGCGGGGCATTGCATTAGAGCCTCTCTCTCAACTGCGACGATGGTCTCACGGGAAACAGTGTGCCGGTTCGCTCAGACGAGGCCAGCGGGCGCGAGTACGAGCAGCCGCGCCAGGCGCTCGTAGCCCAGGCTCGCGTAGAGCAGGGCGCCCTCCTCCGAGGCGACAAGCGCGCTCTCGCTCGCTCCGCGAGCGGCGCTATCGTGGAGCAGGCGCAGCATGACGGCGCGGGCCAGGCCGCGCCGGCGGTGCTCAGGGTGGGTGAAGACGTGGGTCACGTAGCCGCAGCGTGGGCTGTGCTGCCAATTCCTGGCCCGGGCCGCCGTAGCTCCGCCGATCTCCAGGCAATAATGGCTCAGTGCCGGGTCGGCCAGATTGGCGGGGCGCACCCAGGGCTCAACCTCGGCGTCGCCGCTATTGACGCGATCAGCTGCGTCGGCGCTCTGCACCAGCTGGATGGCGTAACGCCCGTCAGGTTCCAGTAAACGGTCGAGCCGGCGTGCCATCAGATACTCGGGGAAGGCCAGTCGATAGCCTTCGGCTTCGTAGACCCCCAGGGCATCCTGCCCCTCGTCAACGACCAGTAGGTAGTGGTGGGGTTCGGGGCCGTGGGCGCGCACGGCCTCCAGGGCCTCCGCCGGCGAACAGCCATGAATGAAGAAGTCGTCGGTGACCCGCCGGGCGCCCTGCCAGAGGTAGTCGCTGTGCACCACTAGCAGCGGTCCGGCCTGGCCTCTGGTTGAGATTGAGCGCCGTGATGGCACCAGCGTAAAGCTATCGCAGAAGATCGCAAACGCCGTCGCAACGTCCATCCCTCACGCCTCCCCGTCATGCCGGTGCGGCGTGGCCACAAACGCCAGCTGAAGCGCCCCCGTCACCGGGTGGCGGCCCGTCACGGCGTCCACCAGAAACACCTCGCGTAACCGGGCGGGTGTCAGCACCTCCTCGGGTGCGCCCGCGGCGACGATGCGGCCGGCGCTGAGCATGTACAGCCGGGCGCAGTAGGCCGCCGCCAGGTTCAGGTCGTGGAGCGTGATCAGCGTGGTGATGCCCAGACTTTTGACCAGCTCGAGGATCTCCAGCTGGTAGTGGATGTCGAGGTGATTGGTCGGCTCGTCCAGCACGAGGAACTTCGGCTCCTGCGCCAAGGCCCGCGCCACCAGCACCCGCTGCTTCTCGCCGCCCGAGAGCGTGTTGAACTGGCGCTCGACGAAGGCGCCCATGTTCACTCGGCGCAGGGCCGCCGCGAGGATCTGCCCGTCGGCGGCGGTGTCGCCGGCCAGCATGCCCTTGTGCGGCGTGCGGCCCATCGCCACGACCTCCGCGACGGTGAACTCGAAGTCGCTCGGCGTCTCCTGCACCACCACCCCGGTGCGCCGCGCGCTCTCGCGGGCGCTCAGCTGCCAGACATCGTCGCCACCCAGTCGCACGTAGCCCGCCGCCGGGCGCAGCAGCCGGTAGACCGCCCGCAGCAAGGTGGACTTGCCGCTGCCGTTGGGGCCGATCAGGCCCACGATGCTGCCCGGCTCGACCGTGAGCGAGGCCTCGTGAACAATGCGCTTCGCCCCGATGGCGACGGCGACCCGGTCGATCTCCAGCCTCACGCCCCACCTCCCGGCCGCCGCTGGCGCAGCAGCCACAAGAAGAATGGCCCGCCGAGGGCCGCCGTGACGATGCCCACCGGCAGTTCCTGGGGCGCGATCAGCGTGCGACCGAGCAGGTCGACCAGCACCAGGTAGACGGCACCGAGCAGAGTGGCGATCGGCAGCACGCGCCGGTGGTCGCTGCCGACCAGCATGCGGGTGATGTGGGGGATCATCAGCCCGACGAAGCCAATCGCCCCGCTGATCGCCACCACCACGCCCACCAGCAGCGAGGTGATCAGGAAGAGCTGGAGCCGGAAGCGCTCGACGTTCACGCCGAGACCGACGGCGGTCTCTTCGCCGGCAAGTAGGGCGTTGAGCGGACGAGCCTGGAGCAGCAAGAGTAAGACGGCGACCAGCAGGGCCAGGCTCGGTAGGCCGAGGTACTCCCACTTGGCGCCGCCGAGGCTGCCAGCGAGCCAGTAGAGCACCGCCGCCGCGCCGCCGCCCGGCGTGGCCGAGCGCAGCACCAGGTAGCTGGTGACCGCCGAGAGCACGTAGCCGACGGCGACCCCAGCAAGCACGAGGCGGGTAGGCGCGGCGCTGCCGCCCTGCTGGGCCAGCAAATAGACCAAGAGCATGGTGCCCAGCGAGCCGAGGAAAGCCGCCAGCGACAGCGAGAGCCCACCCACCACTCCGGCGCCCAGGGTGAGCACGGCGACCGCACCGACCGAGGCACCCGAGGAGATGCCGAAGATGTAGGGGTCGGCCAGGGGGTTGCGGACCATCGCCTGCAGCACCGTGCCGGAGATCGCCAGGGCTGCGCCGACGATCACGGCGAGCAGGGCGCGGGGCAGGCGGAACTGCCAGACAATCTGGTCCTGGGTCGGGCTCCATGTGGCCTCGACGCTGCCGGGGAAGAGGTGGCTGAGGATGACCTGCACAACGGTGGCGAAGGGGATGCCGACGGCGCCGATCGCGACGGCCAGCACGATCGCGGCGATCAGGGCGACCAGCAGGCCGGCGAGCATCAGCCAGAAGCGAATGGTCGCCGACGAGCGATGGGCGACGACCTTGGGGACGGCGCCGTCCGCCAGCGCCGTCCCCTCAGAGGAGTGTTCCACAGTGACCTCGAAGCGCTCACTGAATGCCTGCAAGCTGTGCTTGCTGCATGCGAACCGCCTGGGAAAGGTCTTACAGAGCGGGCGAACCATCCCTGTGACCCATCCTGGCGACATAGTTGATATACTCTATCATAATGTCGCTATGATAGCTCTGAATCGACAAATGGTCAACCAGCTGGAACACCGCGCGCTTCCCAGCCAGCGGCGCGCGGACCAAAGAACGCCTGTGTCGCGCGCAATGTGCCCGGCTCTGTCATCGTGGTGTCCTTCCTGCCAGGCGCGTCTGAGGCGAAGACGCGCCCGGCGCCACAGCCAGGCTACTCGAAGGCCTCGGGGTGCAGGGCCTTGGCGATCTGATCGAGCCCGTCGATCACCCGCACGCTCGCCTCGGTGTCGATGGTAGGGATCGGGTAGAGGCGGTCGTTCTGGACGGCGGGCACCGTGGGGAAGGTGGCCTTGAGGAAGGCGATGCGATCCTCAGCCTCCTGGCCGGGGTAGACACCGATCAGGATCACCTCGGGCTGGCTGGCGGCGAACTCCTCGTTGCTGATCTGAAAGCCCGCGAGGATAGAGGGGCCAGTACGACGGTGCTCACTCGCCGACGGGCACGTCGAACACCACCGTCACGTCGACGAGGCCAGCCCGCCGCACCAGCACGGTGATCTGCCAGTCGCCGACCATGCTCAGGGGGCTCCCGCTGAGCGTGACGTCCCCTTCAGCATCTGCCTGGGCCTCCAGTATGTTCTCTCCCATATCCATCTCCCGCATCACGAAGGCGAGGCGCGCCAATTGGATCGCTACCGGCTGACCCGCGGCGTCCCGCACCTGCACCTGGAAGCGATTCTCGCCCAGGCTGGCCGGGCTAACCGCCAGGCGCACCCGGAGATCACCGGCGGGCAGGGTCTGGTCGAAGGGACGGCTCGGCACCGGCGTCCGGGTCGGCCCCGCAGTCACCGTCGGCACGACGATCGCCGTGGGCCGTAGCGTGGGCACGGCGCGGGCCAGCAGCTCGGCGGCGGTCGGTGGGGCCATGCTGGTGAGCAGACCCGCAGCCCCGAGCACCAGCACCGCCAACCCGGCCTCGGCCGGGAGGCTGCGGCGGAAGCGCCGCACCCAGGGCCCCGCGTCGCCGCGCCCGATCCGCGGCCGCACCAGCAACAGATGGAACGCCCCGAGGACGATCATCGCGCCGAACAGCAGGAGCTTGGCGCTGAGCGCCTGGCCGTATGGGCTCAGCCAGAGCGCCGCCAGGCCCGGCAGCTCGCGCAGCGCCAGCGCGATCCCGCTCACTACGAGCACCAGGACGCTCAGCAGTGCGAGACGCGAGAAGCGACCGAGCAGGGTGAGCAGCAGCCGGGGCGGCGCCGCGGTGTGATGCGGCAGCGGTAGACAGAGCACGAAGCACCAGAGTCCGCCGACCCAAACGCTGGTCGCGGTAAGGTGCATCCAGGCGACCGTGACTGGCAAAAGGGGGTTTGCCGCCGCCCCGGCGTGGCCTGCCAGGGCATAGGTGAGCAGCAGCGCCGCGCCGAGCGCAAGGGCGCCCGGCGTCCAGCGTCTGATGGCTGCCCCGTCACGCGCAACGGCGATCAGGGCGAGCAAGGCCGCCGCAAGGCCCACGCGGGTGAGAAGGAGCATCCCCTGGCGGGTCTGGAAACCGGCACGCAAGGCCGCCGCGTCGAGACGCCCGACTGACTCGCGCACAAAGAGCGCGAGCAGCAGCGGCGAGCCGAGCAGCACGAGCGCCAGCAAGACCTGCTGCCAGCGCCGCCAGCGGCGGACAAACGTCTCCGGCACCGGCTCAGGGCCACGTGCGGGTAACAGCGCCCAGCGCCAGAAGACCCAGGCGCCGACCGTCCCGGTCGCCCCCAGGAGCAGCATCCAACGCACGGCACTCTGGGTAAAGGGGACTCTGACGTTCGTTGGGGTGATGGCCTCGGTTGGATCGACCGCTGCGGCGGGGGCGGGCATAGGGGCAACGATCGACGTGGGTGCTGCTGCGGCAGCCGCAGGCCCGAGCACCGTGAATGCGAAGTTGCCCCGCACGACGTGCCCATCGCTGCCCGCCGCCGTCCACACCACGGTGTAGATGGCGGGGGTAAGGCGCGGGAGCGCCAGGGCCAGCCGGGTCGGATCATCTGGGTCGCGCCCGCCACCGTCGGCGACCAGGCGGCCCTGGCTGTCGTAGAGCGCCAGGGTGCTCAACGCCTCGATCGGCTCGTTGAAGGTGATGCTCGTCGCGGCAGGCGCGCTCGTCAACTGAGCGTCAGGCGGCGGCTCGATCCTGATGATCTGAGGGTGGGCCCAGGCGTGGCGCACGCCGATCAGCCCTGCCAGGCACACGAATGTCAGGCAGGCGAACCAGCGCACGCGCGCTTGGGTGCGGCGGGTCAGCATCGCTGGGCAGGTCGTCGGGTGACACATAGTCGTCACCCGGCGACCCGTATTCCCTTCTAGTGGCTTAGACGACGCAGACTCAGCCCCAGGACCAGAGCGGCGGCAGCAAGGGCTAGCAGCCCGGTGGCGGGGATGGCGGTGGCGGCGCCGGTCGCCGGCAGCCCTGGTGCCGCAGCCGCCGCGGCGCCGACCGTGAAGGTGAAGCTTCCCGTCTCCGCATGGCCATCAGTGCTGGCGTTAGTCCAGTTCACGGTGTAGACACCGTCGCCCAAGCCCGGCTTGAGCGAGACCGTCAGGCTGACGCGCCCGGGGTCGTTGAGATCGAGAGCGGTGTCACCCGCGCCGACCTGGGCACCGCTGGCGTCAGTGACTGTCACCAGGTTCCCCTCGGGCTTCAGTTCCTCACTGAAGACCAGGGTGATCGTCGCAGGCGCGGCAGCGAGCCGGGCACCGGCGGCCGGATTCGACGAGATCAGATCGGCGTGGGCAAGGGCAACGCCAGTGCCGACAACCAGGGTGAGCAGGACGAGGGCCACGGTGTGGAGCAAATAGGCGCGCTGCATGCACATTCTCCATTCGTGCTGGTGCGAGCGGATCACCGTGATCCGCTCGCTGCGGTCGAGCATGATCCACCATTCCGCGATGAACCAGCGGACGGTCGTCATCACGGGAGCGCCTGCGCCTCGGCGGCGAAGGGGTCGCTGAAGCGCGGGTCGCTGATGAAGGTCGGGTCGGTCAGGGCCTCCAGGAAGGCCAGCAGGTCGGCGCGCTCCTGGTCGGTCAGGGTGAAGCCACTCACCAGGCCGCTCTTCAGCGGGCTGCGCCGACCATCGCCGGCGTAAGGTCCGCTGGTGATCACGCGCCCGCCCGCCTCGTACTGACGAACCACGTCTTCCAGCGTCGCGACGCTGCCGTCGTGCATGTAGGGCGCGGTCAGGGCCACATTGCGCAGGCTCGGCGCGCGGAAGCGGCCCATGTCCTCGGGTCGGTTGCTCACCCCGGCCACCCCAGGATTGTTCGGCGGGTATGCGCCGCGTCCATCCAGGTTGTACAGCCCGGTATTGTGGAATGGCGCCTCGACGAAGACGGTGTTGCGCTGGCGGGTCGAACCGGTGAAGTTGAAGCCGCCGTGGCAATGATGGCACTCCAGTTCCTCCGAGAGAAACATGTCCATGCCCCGTAGCGCCGCCCCCGAGAGCGCCTCAAGGTCGCCGGCCAGGTAACGGTCGTAGGGCGAGTCGGCCGAGATCAGGGCCCGGTTGAAGGAGGCCAGGGCCTTGATGATGTTGCCCCAGGTGTACGGCTCGGCCTCGTTGGGGAACGCGGCGGCGAAGCGCGCCTGATACGCTGGGTCGCTCTGGAAGCGCGCCAGCACTTCGCTCTCATGGCCGGTGATCCCCATCTCGACGGGGAACTCACTGAACAGGGGGATGAGGATCTGGCGCTCCAGGTCGGTCAGCACCGGATTGGCCCAGGTGAGCGTGCTGTAGTAGGCCACGTTACCAAGTCCCTGGCTGTTCCGCACCAGTGCCTCGCCAGTCGCGCCGTGGGGTGTGGCCGTGCCGTCACTGAAGGCCCGGCCCTGCTCGTGGCAGCTCGCGCAGGCCATGGTGCCGTTGGCCGAGAGGCGCTGGTCGTAGAAGAGCAAGCGTCCCAGCTCGACCTTCTCCGCCGTCATCGGGTTATCGGGCGGGACGTAGGGCAGCGGGAAGCCGGCAGGCAGATTCCAGGCGTAGGTCTCCTCGCTGGGCGGAGCGGCGACGGCGTAGCCCGCCTGCGCCGGGTCGGTGTGGACGTGGTCGTGTCCGTCGTGGCTGTGGCCAGGCGCCTCGGCCAGCTGCGGGAGCGCCGGGGCGACGGCGAGGGCCGTGCCCCAGAGCATAGCCCCGCCTCCCAGGCAGAGCGCAGCGCTGCGCACCAGCAGCGCCGCCGGGTTGCCGCGCCGGCGCCCGAAGGCGCCGGTGTGATCCAGGTACAGCAGCCCGAGGAACGCGCCGCTCTCGGCCAGCTTGGTCACGACCGCCGCCCAATCGAGGGGGTGCGACTCTGTGACGAAGGGGGTTGCCACCAGGTGGGTCAGCAGCCAGAGGGCGACCACCCCGCCTGAGAGCAGCAGCCCGGGCAGGCGCAGGGCCGGCCCAAAACAACGCCACCACAGCCCCACGTAGCCAAGTTGGGCCAGGCCGATCGCACCAAAGAGTAGCCCGTGGGCCGGCGCGTGGGCAAGGTGCTCAGGGGCGATCAGCAGATGGATCACCCCGGTGATAACCAGACAGATCACAACCATCCGTTGGGCAGAGAACATCGGCGCGCTCCTCGTACAGCGATCAGGGGTCGGGGGTCGGGGATCAGGGATAACGCTTCGCGCCAGCTTCGCGAACGGGGATCAGGGATCCAATCCTGGCCCCTGACCCCTGACCCCTGGCAGCCCCTGACCCCTGGCACCCGCTACGGGTTCTGCAGACGGAACAACTGCTGGCTGCCGGCTGCGGCGCCCGTGGCCAGATCCAGGCCGAAACCCGGGAAGAGGGCCGGGCAGTCCGGATCCTGCGGACCGGACATGCAGCCGGGAGGCTCAGGCGTATTCTGGTCGAGGGGCACCCCCTGGAGCAGGCTCGCGAGGTCGGCGACGATGACGCTCGTGCCGGGCGTGAAGCCGTCGAGGCGGGCCGAGGGCAGGTTGGGGTTGCTACAGGGCGCTGTGGGGGGCGTGGTGCGATCGTTCGACTGGCAGCCGGTGCTGCCGAGGTGGATGAACCAGGCGGTCGGTGTGGGCGCGCCGCTTTCCTGCATCTCACCCTGGCTGGCCGGCGCGGTCGCGCTCATGTCGATCGTCGGGGCCGGGGCGCTCATATCCATCGTTGGCGCGGCGGCAGCGGCGGGCGCCCCCGTCTGCATATCGACACGCATGAACTTGTAGCCGCCCTGCCAGTTCCACCAGAGGGCCTGGATGTTCAGCGGCGAGGGAGCGGCGGTCACGTCGGCATGATTCAGGGCGAAGGGTACGCCCAGGTCGAAGGCGACCCCGGTGTAGCGTCCGGCGGGGACGGTGCCTTTGACCACGCTGTTCAGGGCCGTATTGCCGCCCTCGCTACAGCCGCCGCTGCCGTCCTCGAAGTCGAGCAGGGCGACGTTCTGGTACTGCCAGACGCCGTCCTGGGCAAGCTCGAGGGGTGTCTCCTGGCCCTGGGCGTTGATCAGGCGGATGTTCGAGACGTAGAAGCGCAGGTCGGTGAACGCGATTTCGGTGCCCGCGCTGCCGACGCCAGGGTAACTCTGGCCGCAGGCGGCAGCTTCGTCGCCGACGTTCATGGCGAACTGGAGGGTCACATTGCCGTCGGTGTTATTGGCAGGGCCGCAGGCGGCGAGGGCCATCACGAGCATGGCGCCGAGCAGCAGGCCGCGCAGATGACGCAGCATAGGAAGTGTGTCCTTTCACAAGGCGTGAAGATACACCAGCAGGGCGCAGCATCCCAGGGGATGTACGCAGGGGATGATCAGGCTGGGCAACTCAGGCAGGTGAAAGGCGCGGGGGCGGGGTTGGGGGCGGGAGGGTGAGCGGCGCGATGCGGCGGGCGGGCAGCGCGATCAGCACGGCGATCAGCAGGCTGACCAGCGCGACCAGAGGTGTGGCGAGGGCGACCACCTCGTAGAGCGCACGCGGCGTTATCTGCGAGACCGGATCGGGGGAGGTGTCAAACAGCGTAAGCGGCGCGGCAGCCGGCGTCTGGCTGTGCTCGCCGCAGAGAAAAAAGGCTATGGCGGGGCGCTCGGCCAGCAGCTGCTGGCCGACACAGTGGATCACGCAGCTGAGCGGGCTGAGCAGCCCCAGTTCGAGGGCGATCAGCAGCGCGACCAGGCGTGGCGTCCAGGTCGCTATGGCGCGCTGCACGCGGCGCAGCACGGCCAGAGCCGCGCCATACGCCCGTGCGGGAGTCCACCCCAGGTTCTGTGTGCATTCTCTCACAAGAGTAACTGTACCAGCACCTGGGGTGGTGTTCAAGTTAAGAAAGCTTAACGCGCGTGGATCACGGGATCTGGTCCTACGGGCGCGCCCAGGGGCCGAAACGCATCGTGGTCGGGGCCGTACCACTCCGTCATCAGGTTAGCATACCAGCTCGCGCGCGCAGGGTCAGTCGCCCAACGCACGCCAAGATAGTCGGCGGCCTTGGTGATGCCGAGCACGGCGTGCTTAATCTCCTCGGCCGTGTAGTCCGGCCCTACCGGCACGAGCAGCACGCGCGCCAGGTGCCCGGCCGTCGCCATGGCTGCCGGCGCGCCGTCGGCGCGGAGGGCCGCGTAGTGCAGCGGGCGCAGGGCCGGCAGCCAGCGCACGGGGGTCTGCTCGCCCAGGACATAGGCATAGAACGTCGCGGCGTCGCACGGCTCGGGCACGCGCACGGCGATCTGCTGCGCCAGCACACCCGGCGCCGCCTGGAGCAGCGGCAGCCCGGCGGCCTCCTCAAGCCCCTGCCGCGCCGCCGCCAGCGCCGCGCGTTGTCGCGCCGCCAGCCCCGCAGGCCCCGCGAGGCGACCGAGTTGGGCCAGGGCCAGGGCCACGTTGGGCTGGTCTTCGGGACGGGCGAGGGCTTCGACAGCCAGGGCCAGCGCCGCGTCCTGGCAGACGACCAGCGCCCCTGCGCGGCGCGGGTCAGCGCCCAGGTGCAGGCCGAAGATCGTCGCCACCGCACCCGCGCGCGTCGTCGAACCGAGGTCGGGCAGGCTGTCGCCGGCGTCGACGATCAGGGCCACGCCATCCGGCACGGTGGCTGACCACGCCCCGCCGTACGGCTGTGTCCAGACCACGCGCACGCCACGGAGCCGCTCCGGTTCGGCGAGAAGCGCCAGATCTGGGCCAAGGTCGAGCCAGCGCGGCGTGGCCGGGTGGTGCTTGACGGCCTCGGCCAGGTCGCGGGTGGCGTTGGCGGGCAGGCCGACCGGGTCACCTGGCTGCACGCCCAGCGCGCGCAGCAGCAGCCCTCGAGCATGCTCCACACTGGCCAGGAGCACGACCGGCGCGCCCCCAAGGGCGTGCGACCATGCTGACTGTGCTGCGCTCAATTCGGCCGGGGCCAGGTCATGGACGAGTGGCAGGGTGAGCAGGTTGTCTAGCGGCGGGTGCGCGGCGGAGTCGGGGCCGCCCACCCGCCGCCCCCCCCCCCCGCCCCCCCAGCAGAACCCCCCCCCCCCCCCG
>JACAEO010000174.1 GCA_013388805.1 Chloroflexota bacterium | reverse complement strand
GCACAGGCCCTGCGGGCATGCGCAGGGCTACGTCAACGTCCGGTTGATCGTCCGCGCCGTGGGCGTACACGCCCCGGCTCCTGGTGCGACGGCCACCTGCGTAGCCGGTCGAGCCCGCGGCTTCAGTCGCCGGGCGGACGACATTGACGTGGCCATGCGGGCATGCGCAGGGCTTGACGTGGCTCCGCAGACACGATAGAGTAACGAGAGGAGATCGGCCCTAAACTGCGAGAGAGGCGATGGGGAAACCGGCAGCACGTGGTGCGCAGGGGAGCCCGAGCCTTGCGCTGCAGACGTACACGGAGTTGCTCGCACTGATCACCAGCGGGCGCATCCAGCCGGGCGAGCGGATCGTCATCGGGCGCCTGGCGGAGCAACTGGGCGTGAGCCAGACGCCGGTTCGGGCGGCGCTGGCCCGCCTCGCCCAGGAGGGGCTGGTTAACACTGCCCCGGGCGGGTACCTGCACGTGGTCGAGCTGACGCCACAATTCGTGCGCGATGTTTACCATGTGCGCGGCGCGCTCGAGGGGCTGTGCGTCGAACTGGCCACACCGTACATCCGCCTGGCAGACCTGGCCCGCGTGCGCCGGCTGATGGACGAGACGGCCGCGGCCATCGCGCGCGGCGACCAGCAGCCCTACACCCGCTCCGATGTGAGCCTGCACCAGCTGGTGATCGCGGCGACCAGCAACCGGATCCTGGTCAGAGAATTGCAGACCTTACAGCCGCTGATCGAACTGATCCGGCACGCTGCGCAGCGTGCCAGTGGCGTGGATCTGCTCAGTTCACACCAGGAGCATGTGCAGATCGTCAGCGCGATCGCCGACCGCGACAGCACACGCGCGCGCTACGCGATGGAGCAGCACATCCGCACCACCGGCGAGCGGCTCGCCCGGCTGATCAGGGGGTCGTGATGACGGTCATCGCCCCTGCGCCGAAGGCCAGGGCCAGCGCGAGGCGGCGAAAGGTCGCTACGGGCAGGCGTCCGCCCAGGCTGGTGCCGATGTGATTGGCGACCAGGGCGACCGCTAGCCAGACGGCACCGAGGGGCAAGGCAGCCGTGCCCGGCAGCCGGCCGCGCCAGGCCAGCAAGAGCAGCGTGGCAAGATTGGTGAGCACAAAGAAGAGCGCCAGGTCGGCCTGGAAGCGCCGTGGGGCGGCCTGCTCGCTGGCCAGCAGGAGCACCGCCGGCACACCGTTGAGCGACGTGGTGGCCCCGAGGAAACCACCGAGGCAGCCGGCCAGCGCAGCCGCGCCCGGCCACGGGCGCCGCGGCGGGCGGGAGCCGGTGCGCCAGATCAGCACAGTGACCACCATGACCAGCATGCCGGTCGCCAGCTTGATCGTCTCGGGCGAGATGCGTCCCAGGGTCAGGAGCCCCAACCCGATCCCCGGCACACTGGCCAGCGCCATCATCAGCACGCGGCGGTAGCGGATGTGGCTCCGCAGGCGCACCACGACGGCCACGCGGGTCAGCATGGCGATCGACAGGTTCATCGGCACGACCAGGGCAAGCGGCAGGCCGAGGACCAGCATCAACGGTGTGTTGAGCAGCGCGAAGCCAAAGCCGCTGAGGCCGCCCATCAGCGCCGTGCCCGCGATCACGCACACCGTCAGGGCCAGGATGATCGGGTTGTGTGCGACTTCGAAGGGCATCACTGGCAGATCAACACCGGCCGCTCGCTGGTGCGCAGAACTTCGTCCAGGGTACCGCCAATCATCGCCTCGAGCAGTGGTCCGTGGCCATAGCCGCCGATCAGGATGAGGTCGCAGCCGCGCTCGCGCGCGGTGGCAATGATCGAGACCCGGTGGTTGCCGTCGAGCACGAAGTAGGCCGCGCCGATCTGGTAGACGTGGATGGGCGGCGTGCCAGGCGGGTCGTCCATCACCGCCATCACGTGGGACCAGCGATCCTCGTCGCTGCAGCGGCGGGGGAGGAACTGGCGGGTGAAGTCGGTGTAGCGCCCGACGCTGCCCACGATGGCGTCAAGCGGGATCTCGCGCAGCTCACGCTGGCTGCTGACCTGGCCCTTGAGGGAGCGGCATGCCTCCTCGAAGGCGATCAGGTCATTGCTGCGCCCGGTGAGGCGGGCGAGGATGTCGGCGAGGTAGGCCCGGCTCCAGGCGCGCCGGAAGTGGTAGACGGCCTGGTTGCGGTGCTCTGAGAAACTCATCATCAGCGTCTGCCGGGGCAGTGGCGGGGCTGGTGCGGATCGAACGCACGACCGGCCGCTTAGAAGGCGGCTGCTCTATCCACTGAGCTACAGCCCCGTGCCAGCGTTACTATACTCCAGGCCTGCGGCTTTTGCAACGAGCGCGCGTACGCGGTGGAGGGATGCGTGAAGGCGAAGCCTCCACCGCGTACGCCTGTACGATGCGAGGGGTAGGGGGCGCGGTTCCGGCGCACCTGGCGACGTTGCACGATCCTGCTGGCAACCTTCGTTTTGCCCATGGCGGCGGATCGTTGCAGCAGCCCTACCCGGCCCCCGGCCTCGGGTCTGGCGTCACTCCACGATGAAGCTGGCGACCCCGGTCAGACCACTGCGCTGGCCGTAGAGCACGATCTGGTAGGTGCCCCGTGCCAGACCAGCGCTGTTGAGCACCAGCTCGACGATCCCCTCGCCGTTCGCCGTGCCGCGCAGCGACAGCGGCTGCACGCCCCAGGGCGTATTCAGCCAGGTCGTCACCGTCTCACCGGGCAGGAAGCGGTTGGTGAAGAAGCTGTGGCGCGTGCCTGCCGGACCGCGATCAGGCGTCACCCGCACCCAGATGTACGGGGCATCACTCGAGCCATCATTGCCCACTAGCACCGGCGCCCAGTTGGTGCGCTGGCCGCCGCCGTTCGCGCCGTCGCGGAAGGTGTAGCTGGCACGGGTGTCGATCAGCACTGGCGGCTGGCTGGGCGACGGCAACGGCAGATTCGCATGCACACGCATAAAGAGCTTCCCACTGCGCCTGGCCCCCGAGTCCAGCTTGCCGAAGACAATGGTGATGCTCTTCTCGTCCACCGAGCGCACCCAGTCGCCGGCCTTGCTGTCCAGGCTGGTCGAGAACTGGGAGACCTGGGCCCGGTTGATCGGGAAGACGACCGTGGTCTGGCTGGCCGCGCCCCTGCCATAGTTCGCCAGGCGGATCTCATACTCCAGAGTCGCTCCGCGAGCCACCCAGATGCTCGGCTTCGGCCAGATCGTCACCGCCACGTCGGCCGGCGCAGCCGGCTCCGGCTGCGGGGTTGGCGTCGGGGGAATCGGCGTCGGCGGAGGCGGCTGCTGGCCTACGGGCGCTGCCTTGCGCAGCAGTGGCAGGTAAACCGTGCTGATCGCCTCGAGTGCCGGCGCCTGCGGAGCAGCCGGCTGCTCCGGCAGCAGCGGTGCCTCCTCCGTGACGAACTGCTCCAGCAGCGCCTGCGCCTCCGCTGCGGCCAGCTGGTCGCTGGCGACGTAGGCGCGCAGCGTTGCCTCCACCGCCTCCTGTTCGCTCAGCATCCAGATCGGGATGTCGGCGGTGGCGCTGTCACCCGGCTCAGTGTTGGGCAGCAGGGGTTCCGCCGGCGGGCCGGGCTGAGCGAGCGCCTGGCCAATGACGACCAGCAGCAGCGCCGCAATCAGCGCCAGCGGCAGCGCCCGGCGCCGCATGTGCTGAAGATTGCGAGCCATCGTCGTACCCTTTCGCTCATGATGCCGAAGGGGCCACATCGGCCCCCCGGAAGGTCGCAAATTCTCTACTCGTAGATTAGACGCTGGCGCATAGGGAAGGGTTCCAGGCCCGTTCACAAGATCGGTCGAAGGTCGTAGTCAGCCGGGCTACACACAGCGCAACGGGAGGCGCGCCTGCCGGTAGACCCGCGCGAACTCTGCCGCAAAGGCCCGCGCCAGGGCCGGGTCGTCGATGATCAGCAGGTTCTCGTCATTCACATCCTCGGCGCGCCCGGTGAAGTTGTACGATCCGGTGATCACGACTCGTTCATCAATGATCATCAGCTTGTGGTGCATGGTGTAGCAGTTGCCGTCCTTGAGCACCTCCAGCCCGGCGCCCAGCAGCCGCCCGTACTGCGCGCCCGAGCCGTTGGCATTGCGCGCCTCAACGACGACGCGCACCGGCACGCCGGCCTGCTGCCGGGCGATCAGCGCGTCGGCGATCGCCGCGTCGGTGAAGGAGAAGGCCAGCACATCGATTCGCACGCGCGCCCGCTGCAGCTGTGCCAGCACGCGGCTGCGCACGGGCTCATAGGGTGAGAAGTAGGTCGCGATCGTCGCCCCGGGCAGGCGAACCAGTGGGTAGGGCGTCGGGCCGGTCTTGGCGTTGCCGAAGCGTCCCGCTGCCATGCGCTCGAACTCGGCGACGTAGTTGGCCACCACCTGCGGCGCGCTGATACGTAGCAGGTTGTTATTGTTGCGGTAGGTGTCGTTGATCGTCGCATTCCACGAGCCGGTCCAGACCACCCGGCGGTCGATGATCACGAACTTGCTGTGCAGGAAGCCGTCGCTCTGCTCCCAGCTCACCGGGATGCCCGCCTCCTCAACCACGCCGGCCCAGCTGGCCATTGCCGGGTGGTGCAGGCTTTCGCGGTCCAGGGCCAGGCGCACCGCCACGCCGCGGGCCTGCGCGCGGGCCAGGGCTGCGCCGATGCTGGGCAAGTTGTACTCGAAGCTGACCAGTTCGATGCGCTCGCGGGCCGCCGCGAGGTCGGCGAGCAGGGCCCGCTCGGGCGCTGGCGCGCGGCGGGAGCGGGGCACGTCGGGGTAGACCAGCTCGGGGGTGGTGAAGTAGACCGTGATCGTCCCGGCGGCCCCGCTGGGTGGGCGCGCCCCGGCGCGCCGGGCGATGGCGAGCTCTTCACGGGCCAGGTAGCCGCCGAGCAGCGCAACGGCCAGCAGGGGTATGAGCAGCCAGTGGCGGGAGCGACGAGGGAAGGCCATGGTGCATGAGCATGGTGGGAGGGAGAAGGGTTCGGCGCTGGGGTAAACTGACAGGCCCGGGAGCGTATGCATCCCGCCCTCGTCAGCGTTCGCGGGCGAGTTGCCTTCGCTCCCAGGACACGTGTGAACACGTGCGCACCATGGAACCGCCGCAGCTGCGCTGGGGATACGCGGGCAGCTACGGCTTAGCGCAGTTCCAGGCGACCTGTTCGGGCATCAGCGCGACCTCGACCGTGTCCAGATGCGACGCGCCCAATCTACCATCGCAAATCTGCAATCTGCAATCGCATTAGCGCCGCGAGCGGGGATCAAGCGCATCGCGGAGGCCATCGCCGACATAGTTGATACTGAGCACGGTGAGGAAGATCAGGAAGCCGGGCCAGAGCACCATCCAGGGGGCGAGATCGAGGAAATTCTGGCCGTCGAAGAGCAGGCGGCCCCAGGTGGGTGTATCGGGGGGGAAACCCAGGCCGAGGAACGACAGGACGGACTCGGTGATGATCGCCGCGCCGACGCCGAGCGTCGCCGCGACAATAATCGGGCCGAGGGCATTGGGCAGGATGTGACGCACCATGATCCGTGCCTCGCCTATGCCCAGGGCGTGGGCGGCCTCGACAAACTCCTTCTGCTTGAGCGCAAGGAACGAGCTCCGCACCAGCCGGGCCACGGTCATCCAGTTGAGCAGGCCGATCACACTAACGATCAGGATGAAAATGCCCGTCTCCGGCCCGAACGCGCGCCGCAGCGCATCACGGAAGAGAAAGATCAGCAGCAGCAGGAGCGGCACCACCGGCAGGGCCAGGAACAGGTCGGTCAGGCGCATCAGAATGCTGTCGACCCTCCCGCCCGCGAAGCCGGCCAGCGCGCCGACCAGCGTGCCGAGGGTGATCGCGATCAGCATGGAGGCCACGCCCACCGCGAGCGAGATGCGCCCGCCGAGCATCACGCGGGCCAGCATGTCGCGCCCCAGGTCATCGGTGCCCATCGGGTGCGCGCGGCTCGGCGCCAGCATGCTCTTGCTGAAGTCGATCGCGCGTGGATCGTTCCGCGCAAGCAGCGGGCCGCAGGTGACAAACAGCACCAGGCCGAGGAAAACCACCGTGCCGGCCACCGCCATGCGGTGGCGGCGGAAGCGCCGCCAGGCATCGTTCCAGAGCGAGCGTGGCGGGCGCGTGAACTGGGCGCGCGTTGCCGCCGCGAGTTGCGCGCGCCCTACCGGGGGATTGTCAACGGGCGGATTCGCTTCCGGCATCTTCAGTTCCTGAAGCCGGCGGTGGGGTCCGGCGCCCCCTGCAGGGGCGTGGGGCAAGCCGGGCGTCCGATATCAATCGTACCGGATGCGCGGATCGAGGATCCCGTACAACACATCCGCTATCACATTAAAGAGCACCACCAGCACCGCGAAGATGAAGGTGATCGCCATCACCACCGGCGTATCCGAGTTCTGAATCGACTTGATCAGCAACTCGCCGATGCCGTTGATGCGAAAGATCTGCTCGGTGACGATCGCGCCGGTGAAGACGGTCGGCACGCCCAGGGCCAGCAGGGTGACCACGGGGATCATGCTGTTGCGGAAGACGTGCCCCAGCACGACCGCCTGCTCGCTGAGGCCCTTGGCCCGGGCGGTGCGCGCGTAGTCCGCGGGCAAGTTCTCCAGCATCGCGGCACGCACAAAGCGGGTGAGCGAGCCGGTCTGGAAGAGGGCCAGCACCGTCACCGGCATGAGCATCTGCCGCACCTGCAGCCAGAGGGTCTCCCAGTTCACCACCTTGAGTGTCGAGTCGTAGATGAAGGGCAGCCAGCGCAGGCGCACCGAGAAGAGCAGGATCAGCAGCAGGCCGGTGAAGAAGGTCGGCAGCGAGAAGCCGATGAAGGCAAAGGTGGTGGCGAGGTTGTCGAAGAGCGAGTAGGGGCGCACCGCTGAGACGATCCCGATCGGGATAGCAATGAAGATCGCGACCAGATAGGCCACGCCGACCACCTGGAGGGTCTGCGGCAGGCGCTGGACGATCAGGTCGAGCACCGGGACGCGGCTGGCGAAGGAGTAGCCCCAGTCGCCGCGCAGCAGAGCGGCCAGCCATTTGACGTAGCGGATGTACCAGGGGTCGTTCAGCCCCAGGCTCTCGCGGATGCGCTCGCGCACCTCGGGCGGCACCGAGGGGTCGGCGGCGAACTGGGCCAGCGGGTCGCCAGGGGCAAGGGCGAGAATGGCGAAGATCACCATGCTGATACCCAGCAGGGTAGGAATGGCGAACAGCAGACGGCGGAGAAGATAGCGCGCCATTACTTATACCAGTTCGCGATATCCCACAGCTCTGCGTCCCACCCGGAGGGGTTGTAGCCCTTGAGATCCTTGCTGGCGCCGGCCACGCGTGGGCGGGCCACCAGGGGGATCATGGCCACATCGCTGACGATCAGCGCGTCCATCTGGCGGGCGATGGCCACGCGCCGGTCGGGGTCAAGTTCATTGCGAAGCTGGTCGCAGAGGGCATCGTACCCGGCATTCTGCCAGCGCATATTGTTGGTGCCGCGCCACTCGTTCTCTTTCTGCGAGGCGGCGCTAGAAATCCACCCGCAGAGGTGCGCTGTCGGGTCCGGTTCGGTGGCGCCGGTGGTGTACATCTGGATATCGGCGAAGAAGTGGCCGATATTGTCGGGGTTGCCCGGATCGCTGCCGAAGAACACGCTGCCGTCCACGCTTTTCAGTTCCGTCTCCACGCCGATCGCGGCCCAGTTGGCCTTGATCAGCTCCTGGGTCTTCTGGCGCAGGGTGTTGACGCTGGTCTGGAAGAGCATGCTGAGCCGCTTGCCGTCCTTGACCCGAATGCCATCGGGGCCGGGCTGCCAGCCGGCCTCGTCGAGCAGACGGTTGGCCGCGGCGACATCCTGATCACAATCTGTGAAGATGTCGGCGACGCTTTGCGCAAAGGGCGGGTACCACAGCAAGACGCAGGTTGGATAGCCGGCCGGGCCGTAGAGCTGTTCGGCGATGGCCTTGCGGTCGATCGCCAGCGCCAGCGCCTGGCGCACCTTCAGATCGGTCAGGAAGGGATGGGGCTGGCTGAGCTGGCCGCGCTCCTCGCCAAGGGCCGGGTCAGGGTTGGTGAAATTGATCAACAGGCGCTCAACATTGGCCGTGTTATAGGTCACCAGATTGCCCTGGCCACCCTGGCTGGCCAGTTGCTGGAGCACGGCGGCCTCCACCTGCAGGTTCCAGGCCCAGTCCACCTCACCGGCCTGGAGGACGGCGCGGGCCGCCGAGGGCGCATCACCGCCGCCCTTCAGCTCCACGCGCTTGAAGAAGGGCCGCTCCGGGTCGCGATACCGTTCATTGATCTCGTAGACCACCACGTCACCGGGTTTGAACTCCGTCACTTTGTACGGGCCAGTGCCGATGGGGGCCAGGTTGGCGGCCTGACAGTCGGCAGCAGTCGAGGCGGCATCGCCGACGCACTGCTCGAACTGGGCCCGTTGGATAATCGCCCCGCGCTGGCTGGTAAACACCTGGTAGGGATAGCTGTTGGGCGCCTCCCAGGTGATCTTCACCGTATACTCGTCCAGCGCCTCGACCGACTTGATGCCGCGGAAGGCCGCGACGCTCGTGCATGCCGTCTTGGAGTCGGCGCAGTACTGGTAGGTAAAGACCACATCGGCAGCCGTGAAGTCGCTGCCGTCCGACCACTTAATGTCCTTGCGCAACTTCCAGGTGATCGAGGTGAAATCCTGGGCCACGCCGCCATTCGCCACGGTTGGGATCTCCTCGGCCAGCAGCGGCACGAAGTTGCCCTCAGGATCGACGGCCGCCAGCGGCTCAAGAATCAGCCGCGAGGCCTCAATGTCTTTTGTGCCGAAGGCCAGGTGGTTGTTGAGTATCGTGGGCGCCTGCCAGTAGAGGAGGCGCAGCGTATCGCCTGCACCACGTCCGGGTCGAGCGGCAGGGGCTTCGGTCGGTGCGGGAGCCGCCGTAGCGGCGGCTGCCGTGGTGGGCGCCGGCGCCGTGGTTGCTGGCGCCGTGGTCGCTGGCGCCGTGGTGGGCGCCTGTGCGGGTGGTGCACTGCCGCACGCGGCCAGCACCATGCTGAGCGCCAGCAGCGCGGCCAGCCAGGACCAGAGCAGTCTGTGGTTCAAGGCAACCTCCTGTCGCACAACCATCCAACGGGCGCGCACCACGCGCCAGACGGGGTCGAAGGGACCTGCATCCAGGGCAGGGTAGCACCTGATCACACGATAGTGGATATCACGCCGATGGAATCAAAGTACCACACCTGCTTTCGGGTTGTCAAGCAGAGGAGGTATAAGCACCGCCTGGTGCGACCCTGACGCGGCAGAGCAACAGAGTCCGTTGAAAAAATGTAAAGAATTATTGGACAAAGCAAACAACTGCCGGGGATGTCCCGGCGGCTCGGCGTCGAGCGTGGTTCAGAAGCCGGCGCGGCGGAAGACGATCCGGCCACTGGCCATGGTCAGCATCACCTGGCCCTTGAGGCGCTGGCCGTGCAGTGGCGTATTCTGGCCCAGCGAGACGAACCGGGTAGCATCGACCGTCCAGCTGGCATCGGGGTCAAAGATGACAAGGTCGGCGCGGGCGCCGGGACGCAGGCTGGCCGGCGAGCGGTCGAGCACCTGGGCCGGCCCTTCGGTGAGCTTCGCGACCAGGTGCACCAGGTCGAGCTCACCACGGTGCACCAGCGAGAGCACCAGAGCCAGGGCCGTCTCCAGGCCACTGATCCCGGGCGCAGCCAGGCCGTACTCGCAGTCTTTCTCCACCCGCGACTGCGGCGCGTGTCCGGTGGCGATCGCGTCGATCGTGCCGTCGCGCAGGCCCTCGACCAGCGCCTCCAGGTCGGCTGCGGTCCGGAGGGGCGGGCGAACGCGCGTGCTCGGGTGGTAGGGTGGCAGGAGGGTGGGATCGAGCCAGGCGGGCACCCCCAGTTCGGGGTGGGGCGAGCGTGTCGTCCGTCCGGCTGGCGCCCCACCGCCACCGGCAGGCAGGTTGCCCAGCACCCAGTGTTCGCTCAGCGTCAGGTGGTGCGGCGCGACCTCGGCGGTCACGTGGACGCCACGCTCCCTGGCGGCGCGGATGAGCGCCACGCCGCCAGCGGTGCTCACCTGGCAGAGGTGGAGGTGGGCCCCGGTCAATTCGGCCAGGGCGATGTCGCGGGCGATGCGCGCCTCCTCGGCGGCGGCGGGGAAGCCAGGCAGGCCCAGGCGCGTGCTCACCGCTCCCTCGTGCATGGCCCAGCCGGCGCTCAGGCGCCCATCTTCGCAGCAAGCCATCACCGGCAGGCCGAGGGCGGCCGCGTAGGCCAGGGCGTTGCGCATCAGGGCGGCGTCTTCGAGCGGGCGGCCCCCGTCACTGAAGGCGATGCAGCCGGCCTCAGCCAGCTCCGCCAGGTCGGCCAGGGCACGCCCCTCGCGGCCCACGGTCAGCGCGCCGATCACCTCCACGTGGACGTGGCCCTGCTCCCGGGCGATCGCCTGCACCTGGCGCACCACAGCCGCTGTGTCGTGGGTCGGACAGGTGGAAGGCATCGCGCAGACGGTGGTGAAGCCGCCGTGCGCCGCGGCACGCGTGCCGCTGGCGATCGTCTCTTTGTGCTCCTCACCCGGCTCGCGCAGGTAGGTGTGCAGGTCGGTGAAGCCGGGGGCCACGACGGCCCCGCGGGCATTGATCACCTCGACATCGTCGTTGAGCGCGCCGCCTTCGCTATACCGGTCGGCCACATCGTAGACGTGCTCGACCTTGCCCGCGCTCACGAGCACATCGCCAACCATGGCGACCCGCTGGGCCGGGTCGATGATCGAGCCGTTCTTGATCAGGTAGCGCATAACGACCTCGTATGGTGACCGGGGTATCCCGTCACCCCAGGGACGTTGCACAAGCCATGCCCGTCACCCTGCCAGGCGATACAGCAACGCCATGCGCACCGCAACGCCATTGGTCACCTGCTCCTCGATCACGGCGTTGGGGGCAGTGGCGGCCTCGGGCGAGATCTCGACGCCCTCGTTCATCGGGCCGGGGTGCATAATCAGCACGTCGGGGCCGATCCGCGCCAGGCGCTCGGGGGTGAGGCCGTAGCGCCGGGTATACTCACGGAGCGAGGGGAGCAGACCGGCCTGCTGGCGCTCCTTCTGCAGGCGCAGGGCCATCACCACGTTGGCGCCGGCCAGCGCCGCGTCCAGGTCGTGGCTGACGGTCACCTCCGGCCAGGTCGCGGTCCAGTAGTGCGCCGGGCCGATCAGCGTCGGCGGGCCGCAGAGCGTCACCCGGGCGCCCATCCGCGTGAGACCCCAGAGGTTTGAGCGGGCCACCCGGCTGTGGATAACGTCACCGAGGATCAGCACCTGCAGATCGCGCAACTGGCCCAGGCGCTCGTTGATGGTGTACAGATCGAGCAGCGCCTGGGTAGGATGGGCGTGGCGGCCATCGCCGGCGTTGATCACCGAGCCGTGGAAGTGCTGCGCGACCAGGTATGGCGCGCCGGACTGGCTGTGGCGGATCACCACAATATCGGCGCCGAGCGCCTGCAGGGTGCGCACCGTGTCGATCAGCGACTCGCCCTTCTCCACGCTGCTGCCGCGAGCACTGAAATTGACGATATTCGCCGAGAGCGCGCGGGCAGCCAGTTCAAAGGAGATACGGGTGCGCGTACTGTCCTCGTAGAACATGTTGACCACATTGCGCCCACGCAGGGCCGGCACCTGTTTAATCTCGCGCGAGAGCACCTCCTTCATGCTCGCGGTCGTCTCCAGGATCTCCATGATCTCCGCCGCGCTGAAATCGTCCAGGTCGATGGCATGGCGGCGGCGTGCAGGCTCGCTTGTCGATGTTGCCATGGTGCCTCGATCCCGGAGCGCCCGCGCGGGCGCAGCCGGATTCTGACTGGCCAGCAGGTCACGCTGCTGCGCGAACGATCACCACCTCGTCGGCCTCATCGCCCGCGTCGTGCAGATGCACCTCGACCCGTTCGGTGCGTGCGGTCGGCACATTCTTGCCGACAAAATCAGCCCTGATCGGCAGTTCGCGGTGGCCACGATCGACCAGCACGGCCAGCTGGATACGCGCGGGCCGGCCCAGGTCGGCGATCGCGTCGAGGGCGGCCCGCACCGTGCGCCCGGTGTAGAGCACGTCGTCCACCAGCACCACGACCTTGCCCGTAATATCGGACTGAATGTCGGTCTTGCGCACCAGGGGTGCCGGGCCACGGAGCTTCAGGTCATCGCGATAGAGCGTGATATCGAGCTGCCCCACCGGGATGCGCACCCCCTCGAAATCGGCGATGGCGGCGGCGATGCGCTCGGCCAGCGGCACGCCGCGCCGGCGAATGCCGACCAGGATCACGTCTTGCAGGCCACCGTTGCGCTCGTCGATCTCGTGGGCGATGCGCACCAGGGCGCGGCGAATGTCATCGGCCGTCAGGATCTGCTTGCGCTCAGTCATAGTGATTGACCCGGGGCGCACAAAAACGCCCGCCGTCCCGAGCAAGCGGGGGGAGCGGGCCAGGCAGCAGGCGCGCCAGCGTAGCGCGAACAGATATCCATATGCGCTGTTCCTTCACAGCCTCACCGGGCTGCGTTAAAGGCGCCTGCATTGTAGCACCGCCGGGCATGGGCGTCAACGCAGGGCGGGACCGTAACTGTTCACACCCGGGGTCATATACGCGCCTGGGAGCGAGGGCGTCCCGCCCTCGTCGCGTCTACGTGGGCAAGATGCCCGCGCTCCCGGGAGAAGTGTGAACACGTACGCGGGACCAGGGCAGGGCCACGTCAACGTCGTCCGCCCGGCGACTGACGCCGCGGGCTCGCCGCTGCGACGCCCGTGTGCGCGGGCTGCACCGGCCACGCAGGTGGCTTGCGCAGCGGTAGCCGGGGCGTTAACGCCCACGGCGCGGACGATCAACCGGACGTTGACGGAGCCCTGGGGGCCAGGGCAGGGCCTGGGCACAATACCGTGCACCTACGGCGCTG